>JAZOTJ010000001.1:0-2695 GCA_045657585.1 Clostridia bacterium
CTGACTCTCTTACAGAGAGAGGGAAATTACAGGCCGAAGCTGTAGGCAAAAGAATGTATGATGCAAAAATTGACAGAATATTTTCTTCTCCGATGGGACGAGCTATGGAAACTGCTGATCCTGCTTGCAGACTGTTGGGAATTGAAAAAAATATTGAGCACTGGACTCATGAAATAGAAGATGAAAGATTAACTCCGTTTCCTGACGGAATAATGAAGTCTATTACATATGTTCAAAATACATATTATCTTGAGAATGGAAATATAGACCTTCCATATGAAAGAAGCTTTGAGTGTACTGGTATTAATGAATCAAAGATGGATGTTGCTGTCAAATTTATTGAAAAAAATGGAAAAGAGTTCCTTGAAAGACTTGGTTATAAGTATGAAAATGGAATTTATCGCATTTTAAAGCCAAACGAAGAAAAAGTTGCTCTGTTTTGTCATGCTGCATTTTCAAGAGCGTGGCTCTCTGTTTTGTTGCATATACCTTTGCATATTATGTGGTCATCTTTTCAATATACCCATACAGGAGTAACAGTTGTTGAATTTCAGAATAACGAAAATGGAATTACTGCTCCAAGATGTCTATGTTATTCCGATGTATCACATCTTTACGCATCAGGCCTGGACTTGTTGCACGATAATAGAGTTGAGATTTGATTTTTTGACTTATATTAATATGAAGATAACTGGTCAAGTGATTTTGAAAGTAAATGTCTTGATAATATAAGCTTGCAAGGATGCATAATGTAAATTATATATTTATTGATGATAAATATGAAATTAGTATTGATAAAGGTTAAAAATTATGAGAGAGTTGGAAATTGGTGCTGTTTATAAGCATTTCAAGGGTAATTTGTATAAGGTGGAGGATGTTGCAAAGCATTCTGAAACAGGAGAGAACTATGTGGTATACCGTCAGATGTACGGAGATTATTCGTTGTGGATAAGACCTCTTGATATGTTTTTAGAAGTGGTTGACCGAAAGAAATATCCAGATGCAGAACAGAAATACAGATTTGAAAAACAGTAGAATATAAAAGTATTGAGGTGATAATATGGCAAATTTATCAGAAAAAGATTATGAAATATTGAATTTTATCAAGGACGAACTTATAATAAATGGTTTTTCGCCATCTGTCAGAGAGATTGGCGTAAAGGTTGGTTTAAAATCAACTGCAACAATTCACGCTCGTTTGAGAAAGTTAGAAGAGCACGGAAAAATTATAAGAGATTCTTCGAAAAACAGGTCAATTAAGGTTGTTGGAATGGAAAAAGAAAATATATCAAGAATTGAATCTGTATCTGACAAGTATATTGATGTTCCTGTTTATGGAAATGTTGCTGCAGGAATTCCGATAACTGCAATTGATGAAGTTAACGATACATTTCCTTTGCCTATAAGCTATGCTAAAAATAAGGATTTGTTTATGTTAAAGGTTACTGGAGAATCTATGATTAATGCGGCGATATTAGACGGAGATATGATAATTGTATCTAAGCAACAAACTGCCATGAACGGAGATATTGTTGTTGCTCTTTTAGATAATGAAAATGCAACAGTTAAAACTTTTTACAAGGAAGAGGGACATATAAGGCTTCAACCCGAAAATGATACAATGGAGCCAATTATTGTTAAGGATGTTAAAATTCTTGGAAAGGTTATAGGTATTTTTCGCAAACTATAGACATTTGTGTCGATTTGTGATATAGTGTGATGTGGTATTAAAATAATAATGATTGGAGATATATAAAATGGCTAAGATGCTTTTTACATCTGAATCTGTTACAGAGGGACATCCTGACAAAATCTGTGACAGAATTTCTGATGCAATACTTGATGAAATTTTAAAGAAAGACCCTAATGCTCGTGTAGCTTGTGAGACAACCTGTACTACGGGTATAATCTATATCATGGGTGAAATAACAACAGATTGCTATGTTGATTTTCCAAAGGTGGCAAGGGATGTTGTTTTGGAAATTGGATATGACAGGGCAAAATACGGTTTTGATGGACATACCTGCGCTGTTGTGACATCTATTGATGAACAATCACCTGATATTGCTATGGGAGTTAATGAAGGTTTGGAAAATAAGACAGGAGAGAATGACCTGGGTAACTCAACAGGTGCAGGAGATCAGGGTATGATGTTCGGATATGCTTGTAATGAAACTCCTGAACTTATGCCTTTGCCTATATCTTTGGCTCATAAGCTTGCTAAAAAGCTTACAGATGTCAGAAAAGAAGGAAAGCTAGATTATTTAAGACCTGATGGAAAGACACAGGTTACAGTTCTGTATGAAGATAATAAGCCTGTCAGCGTTGAAACTGTCGTTGTTTCTACTCAACATTCTCCTGATGTTTCATTAGAGCAAATAAGAGAAGATTTGATTCGTGAAGTAATAAAGACAACTATACCTGAAAAATATTTGAGTGATGATACAAAGTATTTCATCAATCCGACAGGTAGATTTGTTGTTGGCGGACCTCAGGGGGACAGCGGCTTGACAGGACGAAAAATAATTGTTGACACATATGGCGGTATGGCTCGTCATGGCGGCGGAGCTTTCTCGGGGAAAGACCCTACAAAGGTTGACCGTTCTGCTGCCTATGCTGCAAGATGGGTTGCCAAAAACATTGTCGCAGCAGGACTTGCTGACAGATGTGGGGTTCAGCTTGCATATGCAATAGG
>JAZOTJ010000002.1:0-15311 GCA_045657585.1 Clostridia bacterium
GAAAACTCTCATATTTTAACTTTTGGTAGCGGTCAGATAGTTCAAACACGCGGTGGTAATACAAGGTCATTAAAAGCATATAACTTAACTTTCAATTACGACCTATGTTATCATCTTGAATAAACTACAATGGCGGTATAGGTCAATTCCTATATCGCCATTTTGTACTTTCAATAATTCTGTGTATTGCCACACTTTTTAGGAATATAAAAAGCCTTGCAAATTCCCTGAAAATGCGGTAAAATACACATCATAAAATGAAAAGTAGTTAAGCACTTGGGTTTGTAGCGGACAATACATATGATAAGAGCTGATATTGAAACAGAGGTCAGTCCGATAGTAGGTACAGAAAAGCAATCCGAGGAACTTTTGCAATATATTCTTTCGGATTTTGAGGGCGACCCTTCAAAAATCTGGGAAACAAATATATTCGGAAAATCATTATATGAGTTAGTCAATGACGGATTACATACCAAGCTTTCAAAAATGCCTGATGAGTCAAGAATGAAATTAAAGGAAACACTTTCCAGAATAATTAATGAGGGAAGTGGTGGTCTGATTTGCATAATCTTATAAGCAAAATAGTCTTAATTATTATTTTGATGATTTCATTGTGTTCGTGTTCTCGTGACAAAGTCAAGGTGGAATTTCAGAATAAGTATTATGAAACAGAGTCACAAATAGTACATCTTGATATTCCAAGCTTTCGTGGATTGGGAATAAAAGAGTTAAGTGATGAAATCACAAATGATTATGAGGAGTATTCACAGGAGTTGTTAAATTCTTTTATTGATGCATCAAATGAATCTGTAGACAGCCGAACAGGAAAAAGTAAGCTTGAGATGAAAAACGAGATAAAATATAATAAAAACGGACTGTTTTCTCTTGTGGGAGATATTTATAAATATACTCAAGGGGCATATGGTTCGTCTGACAGACGTATATTAAATGTAGATGTAAATAATTCAAAGGTTATTTTGTTAAAAGACTTATTCTGTGATGAGAAATATATTGATATGTTAAATGCAAAGCTTGAAAAACTTTCACAGGATGCAATTTATTCTGACCTATGGGAAAAACCGATTATAACAGATAAGCAAAACGAATATTTTTATTTTGATAATAAAGGTCTTGTCATTTTTTACCCTCCGTATGAATTGTCATATTATGCACGTGGATTTGTTGAATTTACAATTCCTTATTCGGAGTTATATGGCTATTTAAAACCTGAGTATTCAAGATTATACAGATAAAAAACTATGTCCTGATTAATTCAGGACAGAGTTTTTATAATTGTGTCCAAAAATAATAATCATATTTTATAAAATTAGTGAAAATTTATAATTGTATTTTAAAGAAATATGAGTTACAATATAAAAAAAGTATAATCAGAATTGGAAATTTAAATATGAAAAAAACTAACTGTGAAAACTGTGTTTATTTTGAATATGATGAGGAGTATGAATGCTATACATGTCTTATGAACCTTGATGAAGATGAAATGTATAGATTTATGCAAAACTCATTTGATAGCTGTCCATACTATAAATTTGGCGATGAATATTCCATTGTCAGAAAACAAATGTAAAAGAGGGTGAAATGAATGTCTGATAAAAAAACTGATATTTTAAATGGCCCTATTTTTAAGAATATGCTGCTGTTTACTATACCTGTAATTTTAACAGGTGTTTTGCAGATTTTATATAATGCAGCGGATATTGTCGTTGTCGGAAGAATGGCGGGAAGTCAGTCATTGGCTGCGGTCGGCTCAACAACATCGATTATACATATTTTTGTGAATTTATTTATTGGATTATCCGCTGGAGCAAGTGTTTGTGTTGCAAGATATATAGGTAAAGAGGATAAGGAAGGCATAGATAAAACAGTTCATACTTCAATTATGCTTGCATTGATTGGCGGAATTATTTTAACAATAATTGGTTTTTTTTCTGCAGGAATTTTGTTGCAAAAAATCCAGACACCATCTGATATTCTTGAGGAAGCAACCTTATATATGAAGATTATATTTCTTGGTATGCCTGCAAATCTTGTATATAACTTTGGTGCGGGAATATTAAGAGCTGAAGGAAACACTAAAACACCTCTATTATATCTATCATTATCAGGTATAATTAATGTAATATTAAATCTTGTATTTGTTATTTGTTTTAATATGAAAGCAGAAGGAGTTGGCTTGGCAACAATCATATCACAATTTATTTCAGCTGTTCTTGTTATCAGATATCTTATGAGGTCAAAGACAGATTGCAGATTATATTTGAATAAGCTTGGTATTCATAAGAAAATGCTTTTTAATATTTTAAAAATTGGTGTTCCTGCAGGACTTCAGGGGTGTGTTTTTTCGTTTTCAAATATTATAATACAATCATCTGTAAATTCATTGGGTTCGGTAGTTGTAGCAGGTAATTCTGCTTCAATGAATATTGAAGGATTTACATACACGGCTATGAACTCATTTCATCAGTCTATGCTCACATTTGTCGGACAGCATATAGGAGCAAAGAAAATTGAGAGAATTAAAAAGGTAATATTGAACGGGTGTTTACAGGTCACAATTGTCGGCATCATTCTTGGATTTTTAATGCTGTTATTTATAAGACCAATACTTGATTTATATGTTCCAGGCGATGAGGCAGTTATTCAAAGTGGAATAAATCGGGCGATGATTATTCTTCCGACATATTTCATTTGTGGACTGATGGATCTTTTGGTAGGGGCAACAAGAGGTATGGGAGAGTCATTGAAGCCTATGATAATTTCAATACTTGGAGTATGCGGAATAAGAATTTTATGGATTTATACAGTGTTTGGATATTTTAAAACAGCATCGTCAATTTATATTTCATATCCTGTTTCCTGGTTAATTACTGCATTGTTACAAATGATTATGTGTATCATTGTATACAAAAAAACACAAAAAATGTATAATTATTAATTTAAAATCTATCCTTAAGTATAGGATAGATTTTTTTTGTTATAAAATATAAACTTAAGTTATATAATTAAGAAAGCAATGGAATTTTTAAACAGAGAGGACAGAAGTTATATGAATATACTATATGTAAGCTCAGAGGCAAGTCCGTTTGCAAAAACAGGCGGGCTGGGAGATGTTGCAGGCTCGTTGCCGATTGCTTTGAATCAAAAGGGCGCAGATGCAAGGGTAATGCTTCCGCTATACAGATGTATGGATGAAAAGTATAAAGAAAAATTAGAATATATAAATCATATTTATATTGATATGGGCTGGAGAAAACAGTATTGTGGAGTGTTCAGACTTATTCATGAAGGTTGTGTTTTTTATTTTATAGATAATGAATTTTATTTTAATGGAGATAAGCCTTATGATTACATTCACTTGGATTGTGAAAAATTTATTTTCTTTTCAAAAGCAGTTTTGTCAATTCTGCCAACAATTGATTTCAGACCCGATGTGATAAATTGTAATGACTGGCAAACAGCAGCAATTCCTGTTTTTCTAAATACTTTTTTAGATAATCCGTTCTATCAGGGAATAAAAACTGTTATGTCTATTCATAATTTAAAATATCAGGGCAGATGGAATATTAATAAAGTCAGGGATTTTATGGGTATTGATGACTATTATTTTACTCATGATAAATTAGAATATTATGATGATGCTAATTTATTAAAGGGAGGGCTTGCATATGCTGATAAAATTTCTACAGTTTCAAAAAGCTATGCCAAAGAAATACAGACAAGTAAATATGGAGAAGGCCTTGAGGGGTTAATAAGTGCAAGAAAGAATGACTTGATTGGTATAGTTAATGGGATATCATATACCGAGTGGAATCCGTCAAAGGATGAATTGATTTTTGAAAATTATAATAAGGTTAATGTGTTTAAAAGGAAGAAGGTAAATAAAACAAGATTGCAGGAAATGTTGAATTTACCTGTTGACGAAGATATATTCATGGTAGGTATAGTGTCGAGACTGACAGATCAGAAGGGCCTTGATTTGATTGCATCTGAATTAGATGAAATGTGTAAGGGTGGAATGCAGATTGTTGTCCTGGGAACAGGAGAAGAACGTTATGAAAACATGTTCAGACATTATGCCTGGCAATATCCTGATAGGGTTTGTGCAAACATCTTTTTTTCAAACGAATTGTCGCATAAAATATATGCAGCGTGTGATGCATTTTTGATGCCATCGGCATTTGAGCCTTGCGGGTTGTCACAACTAATCAGTATGAGATATGCAACCCTGCCGATTGTTCGTGAAACAGGCGGATTGAAAGATACAGTAACACCTTGCAATGAATTTACAGGAGAGGGAACAGGATTTTCCTTTGCTAATTTCAATTCATATGAATTAATCAATACATTGAAATATGCAATGGAGATTTTTTATACAAATAAAACGTTGTGGAAGAGAATGATGAAGAATGCTATGAATACTGATTTTTCGTGGAGTAATTCTGCTGATGAGTATTTAAAAATGTATAGAGAAATATCGGGAATAATATGAAAGAAAGGGTTTTTTGATTAATGGAAAAAGCAATAAAACTGAATGCAAAGGAAGAAGCTCTTAAGAATGAAATAATAGGCAAAGTATCAAGGCACTTTGGGAAAACTATGGATGAGGCAACTCCCAAAATGATTTATACAGCTTGTGCATTAACAGCGCGTGACCAGATAATGACAAAATGGGCAAAATCACATAAACAGGTTAAAGAGGAAGGCTCAAAAAAATTATATTATCTATCTTTTGAATTTTTAATGGGAAGATTGCTTAATAATAATGTTTTAAATCTTATGCAGACAAAAACATATGAAAAGGCTTTGAAGGCTCTTGGATATGATATAAATGAAGTTGCAGAGCTTGAAAATGATGCAGGTTTGGGAAATGGCGGTCTGGGCAGATTGGCGGCTTGCTTTATTGATTCATTGACAACTCTTGATTTACCTTCTTATGGTTGTACTATAAGGTATGAGTATGGATTGTTCAAACAAAGAATAGTTGATGGATATCAGATAGAATTGCCTGATCCGTGGCTTGAGGATGGAAATGCATGGGAGGTTCCAAGACCTGAGGAAACGGTTGAGGTAAAATTTGGCGGTCAGGTAAAAACTGACTGGCATGATGGCAGGTTTTATTGCAGATATGAAAATGAACACACAATTTTAGCTATGCCATATGATGTTCCTTTGGTTGGTTATGATTCAAAAATAGTTAATAAATTGAGATTGTGGTCGGCAAAATCTCCCGACCATATGAATATGAGGGAATTCAATAGCGGAAATTATGTAAGAGCTGTCGAGGAAAAGCAACTGGCAGAGGTTATATCCAAAGTGTTATATCCTGAAGATAATCATTCTGAGGGTAAGGAATTAAGACTAAAACAACAGTATTTCCTGGTATCTGCTACGATTCAATGGATTTTAAAAGAGTTTGAAACACGATATGGATATGACTGGAAATTACTTCCCGAAAAGGCTGCAATTCATATTAATGACACACATCCTACACTTGCAATTCCTGAGTTGATGAGAATTTTGCTTGATGATAAGGGACTTGGCTGGGACGAGGCCTGGGAAATAACAAGAAATATTTTTGCATACACAAATCATACAATTATGAGTGAAGCACTTGAAAAATGGGATTTGGATATGTTTAAAAGAGTTTTACCAAGAATATATATGATTGTTGAGGAAATGAACAGACGTCTGATGGAATATCTCGAAGTTGTTTACCCGAATGACCCTGCAAAACACAAGTATATGGCAATTATTGCAGATAATAAAGTTTATATGGCAAACATATGTCTTTCGAGTTGCTTTGCAATAAATGGGGTATCGGGACTGCATACTGAAATTTTGACATCGGATATCTTTGCCGATTATTACAGGCTTGACGAAAAGAGATTTTTTGCAATTACTAATGGTATAACGTTCAGAAGGTGGATTTTAAATTGTAATCCGAAGTTGGCAGATTTAATTTCATCAAAAATAGGTAAGGGCTGGATAAAAAATTATAATGAACTTTCAAAACTTAAAGAATTTGCTAAAGACAAGGAATTTTGTGATAAGGTATATGAAATAAAGCAAAACAACAAGAAAATGCTTGCAAAATATATAAAGGAGCATAATGGAATTGATGTTGATGTGAATTCAATATTCGATGTTCAGTCAAAAAGACTGCACGAATATAAGCGTCAGCTTATGAATGTTTTGCATATTATGTCAGAATATAATTCTTTAGTTGATAATCCTGATATGGAGTATTATCCAAAAACCTACATTTTCGGTGCAAAAGCTGCACCTGGATATGCAAGGGCAAAGCTTATTATCAAGCTGATTAATAATGTTTCGGAAAAGATTAATAATGATGATAGGATAAAGGGTAAAATCAAAGTTGTATTTCTCGAGAACTATGGAGTGTCAATTGCTGAGAAATTAATTGTTGCAGCGGATATTTCAGAACAGATTTCAACAGCAGGCAAGGAAGCATCGGGGACAGGAAATATGAAGTTTATGTTAAACGGAGCTCTGACTATAGGAACACTCGACGGAGCAAATGTTGAAATGCTTGAACAGGTTGGAAAGGATAATATTTTTATCTTTGGTTTAAAGACTGATGAAGTTAATGCACGATTAAAATATAACAACTCAAACGAAGTTAAAGATATATATGCTACAAACGAAAAGTTAAGACGAGTAATAGACCAACTCATAAATGGTGAATTTTCAAACGGGAATTCACAGATATTCAAGGATTTATATCAGACCTTACTTTTTGGCGATTATGGAAATCCTGATGTTTATATGGTTATGAGAGATTTTGAAGAATATTGTAATGTGCAGGAGAATTTGTCAAAGTTATATGCTGACAGAGATAAGTGGGTATCAAAGACTGTAATGAATATAGCATCAGCCGGCTACTTTTCAAGTGACAGAACAATAAATGAGTATAATGATAACATCTGGCACTTAAAACCAATTAAATAATAGATAAATCCCCCTATAATTGTTGGGGGATTTATCAGAATGTGGAGTTAATTTTATGAATGTTGAACATAATTCGAGATTGGAAATATACAGAAATCCTTTTGGGGCAGTAACAAGCGGAACAAATGTAAGATTGCGTCTGGCAATATCAGATGGCGGAGTTCCTGAGTTTGTGAGAGTTCATTGTTTTTTTAAAAATGAGGAAAAAATTTTAAATATGGCATATGTTTTTGAAATCAGCAATTTTTGCTTTTATGAATCAGAAATAAAGATGCCTGATGAAGTGGGGAATTTATGGTACTATTTTGAAATTGTAAATTCTTTGGGAAGTTGTTTTTACTCTAATAATCAGAGAAGACTTGGCGGAATTGGTGAAACTTATAACGAAAAACCGCAGAATATGTATCAGATAACAGTCTACTCGCCAAATTATAAAACGCCTGAATGGTTTAGGAAGTCGGTGGTATATCAGATTTTTCCTGACAGATTTTTAAATGGAAATGATGATGGAGAATTTTTGGGAGAAAGAACCGACATAATTAAAAGAAACTGGAAGGATATGCCTTATTATAAAAAAGAACAATTCGGGGATGAATATCTTGCCAATGATTTTTTTGGTGGCAATATTTTAGGTATAATTAAAAAATTAGATTATCTCAAAGAACTTGGCGTTGATGCTATATATTTAAATCCGATTTTTGAGGCATTTTCTAATCATAAGTACGATACGGCTGATTATATGAAGATTGATTCTTCTTTTGGAACAAATGAAGATTTTGAAATACTGTGTAAAAAGGCAGAAGAGTATGGTATCAAAATAATCTTGGATGGAGTTTTTAATCATACGGGAAGTAACAGCGTATATTTCAATAAAAATGGAAATTACGACAGTATTGGAGCTTATCAGTCAAAGGAGTCGGAGTATTTTGATTGGTTTTGCTTTGATGAGTGGCCTGATAATTATAAATCTTGGTGGGGAATAGATACATTACCATCAGTTAATGAAAATTCTGAGGGCTTTTGTAATTATATTTTTAGAAATAAAAATTCCGTTGTAAAACATTGGATAAAAAAAGGTGCAAGTGGTTGGAGATTGGATGTTGTTGATGAATTACCTGATTTTTTTGTTAAAGAGTTAAGAAAAGCAGTTAAGGGTGTTTGCAGTGACGCTGTTATCATTGGAGAAGTGTGGGAGGATGCATCAAATAAGGAAAGCTACGGAGAAAAAAGAGAATATTTGTTGGGCGATGAACTTGATTCGGTTATGAACTATCCTTTGCGCCTGGCTTTAATAGATTTTGCAAAAGGTAAAATAGATGCTAAAGAATTTGATGACAGAATTATGAGCTTGAAGGAGAATTATCCAAAGCCTGCATATTATTCCTTATTGAATTTTCTATCAACTCACGATGTTAAAAGAATAATTACAGCAGTTTCTGATGCCCCTGATAATGTGGATAAGGATTTTATGGCAAATTATAAATTATCAGATGCGGACTGTGAAAGGTCTTTAAAAAAAGTAAAACAGATTGTTATGATGCTTATGTTAATGCCTGGTGTACCATGCATTTATTACGGCGATGAAATAGGTATGCAAGGGTATGCTGACCCGTTCTGCAGACAATGTTATGATTGGGATGAGGGGGATAATGAATTAAGGAAATGGTATACAGATTCAATAGCTCTGAGAAAAAGCTCTGATGCATTTATAAGCGGAGAGTTTGAATGTGTTTATAAAGTCAATAGAGGTTATGCATTTATCAGAAGAAAAAATAATGATTTATTTGTTGTATGTTCTAATTTTTCTAATTTTCCGGAATGTTTCAGACTTGATGTTGCACGATTTGGAATAAACAAAATGTATGATAAATTCAGTGACCAGATGTATGAATCTGTTGACGGTATTTACTATATTGATATGGATGCGGAAGAAACAAGGGTTTATAAATGTGAATAAAAACACAATATGTTGTGTAAAAATTGCAACATTATTACAAAAATTATACAAATTATGCAACTCTATTGTTTTTTTGTATTTTATGTGATATATTTAATACAATACAATGGATTTTATTATAGAATTCTGAGATATACAAACGAAAGGAATGATTTTAAATGAAAAAAATTATGAGTCTTTTATTGGCTGCCTCTGTTGTATGTAGTTCGTTTGGAGCACTAGCTGCCGGAAATGATGTTTCATTCACAGATATTTCTGACAAAAAATATGCATGGGCAAAACCATATATAGAAGAGATGGCAAAGGGTGGATATATTGCAGGTTATGAGGATAACACATATAGACCTGATAATATGGTCACAAAACTTGAAACAATTGTTCTTTTCTCAAGAGCTATGGGTTCAAATAAAGAAGATAACAGAGAAAATGTTGAAATAGCATTGGAAAAATACAATGATGTTATAAAGCACGCAAAACTTAATTTCGGCGAAGAAGAAGTTGCATATATGCTATATAGAGGAGCATTAACCGAAGATGATGTTAAAAAGTATCTTGCAGACGGAAATGCATCTCTGGCAATGTCAAGACAGGAAGCTGCAGCTATAATCACAAAAGCAATGTGTGCTGATGAAGCTGCAACATCAGAAGTTCTGATTGATATGGATTACACAGATGCAAAGAAAATCAGTTCAGACTATGCACAATATGTTTTCTTCGTAAGTGAAAATGGCATAATGAATGGTATGGATGATGGTTCATTCGGTCCTGAAGGAAATGTATTAAGAAGTCAGATTGCTGCTATGCTTTACAGAACTGTAGATAAGATGCAGTTGTATATTGAGACAGTTTTAGTTCCTGAAATAGATACAAAGGTTAATAACATTACTTTATTGGATGATGAAAATAAAGAAGTTGAAATTGGATATAAGGATACTACAAAGTTTTATTCAAAAGGTAAAGAGATAAAGGATACAAAGTTTGTAAACAGCTCAAGAGCAATGCTTACATACATTTTCAATTCCCTTGTTTTTGTTGATATGTATGATAAGATTGTTGATGAAACTATAAAGGGTATTTATCAGGGTGCATCAACTGAGGATGGAATAACAACAGTTACAATCAAGCCAAGCGATTCAGATAAAGCAGTCAGCTATGATACTGCAGGCGGTATTGAACTGTATGATGAGAATAACGGAAATATAGATTTCAAGAATATTGCGGCAGGAAGTTATGTTGAAATAGACCTGACAAACGACAAGATTGTTAGATTGTCATTGTTAAAAACTAATTCATACATAGAAAGAGCTGTTGTTTCAAATATTGAAATCAGTGATGAATTATATCTGACAATTTCCCATGAGAATGCAGAATTTGATGGTATGGTATTTAAGCTTGATGATAATGTTTCTGTATATAAGAATGATGATGTTGAAGACTTGTCAAAGATATATAAGGGCGACAAGGTTGACATTATAATGGAATATGGAAAAGTAACCAAAATAAGAGCATATTCAGATATTAAATCATATCAGGGAACAATTTCTGAAGTTTCTATTTCAACAGATCCGGTTATCAAGGTTAAGGTTGATGGAGACGTGCTGGAATTCGGAGTAACTAATGATGTTAAGGTTAAGGTTGGAGGAGAAAATGGTTCATTGTATGATTTGAGAGTTGGGGATACTGTCAAAATCTCAGTTGAAAGTAATACAATACTTTCTATTGAAACCATTTCATCTGTAGCAGCAGGAGGTAAAATAAATGGTGTTGTTGAGGCAATAAATGCTTCTAAAGGATTTATTAAGGTGAATGGCGAAACAGTATTCTGTAAGGATACAACTACAACCTTCGTTACTGCATCAGGTGCAACAAAAGTTATGAAAAATCTTGCAGTAGGAGACTCTGTTTCTGTCAGAGGCGTAATGCAAAATGGTGCATATATGGCAACTTTGATTATAATTGAATAAAAGCATGATTTATGAGGAGTTGTATGTTTTATGCATACAACTCCTTTAGTTTTTGATTGGAGTTTGAAGATGAAAAAGAATATAAAAATGAATAATCAGATATTGACTTTTATATTGGTTCTGCTGGCAGTAATTATTTATAAATCAATTGACAATTATTCTGCAATTTCAGATTTTTTTGCAATTATTTTTGGCGCAATAAAACCATTTTTTGTTGCATTTATAATTGCATATATATTAAATATGCCACGAAGAAATATTGAAGGACTATTGAAAAAAACAAAACTGAAATTCTTTGATAAATACAGTAAAAATCTCAGCATTTTATTAGTGTATCTTCTTGCAATTTTTGTAATAAGTATAAGTGTTCGTACAATTGTGCCTGCATTATATGAAAACTGTATGGATTTATATAAAAATGCACCATTGTATCTTGAGAAGATTGTTAGATATCTGAATGGTTGGCTGGACAGATTTAACCTGAATATTATATCTTTTGAAAATGTGACAGCAGCAATTTTAAAATTTATTAAAAATATAGACATCACTGAATTTTCAAAGTATGCACAAGGTGTAATAAACCTGACAGCGGGATTGATGAATACTTTTATTTCAATTATTGCCTCTGTTTATATGTTGATAGATTATGAAAGAATTGAAATGGTATTAAAGCGTATTTTAGCCGTTTTTACATCAGCTGAAAAAGCTCAGAAAACCTGTGATTTTTTGAAAAGAATAAATGATATCTTTTCAAAGTATATTTATTGTAAAATAATAGAGGCTTTGATTGTGGGTGCAATTTCTACGGTCTTATTGTTTGTTCTCAGAGTCAAGTATCCTCTTATGCTTGGGGTATTTATTGGTTTTCTAAATTTAATACCATATTTTGGTTCAATTATTTCATCTGTTATTGCGGTTCTGATAACTCTTGTTACAGGTGGAATTCCTAAGGCGATCTGGACTGCTGTTGCACTTTTGATTTTACAGCAGATTGACGGAAACTTTATCGGTCCTAAAATAATGGATAATGTTTTGGATATAAGACCTTTGTGGATTATTATTGCTGTTACTGTTTCTGGGGAGCTTTTTGGAGTGATTGGAATGCTTATATCAGTGCCTGTTTTGGTTGTATTTAAGATGATTGCAAAGGAATATATAGACAACAAGGAAAAATCCGGGCTTAATAAACAGAGCGAGTAACGAGGTGAAGTTTTGTGGAAATAGCTGTAATCGGTGGAGGGGCATCTGGTCTTGTAGCCGCTATTGCCGCTGCGAGAAATGGTGCAGAGGTTACAATTTATGAGCGATGCGAAAGAATTGGCAGAAAGATTTTGGCAACTGGTAATGGGAGATGTAATTATACTAATGTCTATGCGACAGTTGATAATTACCATGGTAAAAAGCCTGAATTTATTATTGATACAATTAATAGCTTCTGGATAGGAGAAACAAATTCTTTTTTTGCAGAGCTTGGAATGCTTACAAAGGTTGAGAATGACGGAAAAGCATATCCTTACAGCTTGCAGGCATCTGCGGTTTTAGATGTTTTAAGATATGAGCTTGAGAGATTAGGTGTAAATATTGTTACTGAATTTGAGGTTGAAAAAATAACTAAGTCAGGAGACAGATTTAATATAAAGGCTTATGATGGAAATACTGCCCAAGCAGACAAGGTTATTTTATCAACAGGCGGAAAAGCAAGTCCGTCACTTGGCTCAAATGGAAGTGGATATAAATTGGCGCAGGGCTTTGGACACAGACTCTCAAAACTCTATCCGTCATTAGTTCAGATTAAGACTGAAACCAATCTTATCAAGGCACTAAAGGGAATAAAGCTTGATGCGAATGTTTTGTTAGAGGTAGGAAATAAAAAAAGCACATACTATGGAGAAGTTCTGTTCACTGATTATGGATTGTCTGGCCCTGCTATATTTAACATTTCAAGACTGTGTGCAGACGATAGTGATGCTGTTATAACTCTTGATATTTTACCTGAAATTGAGTATGATGAGCTATATGACATATTAAAAAACAGAAGAAATCATTACAGAAATTTAGAAACCTTTTTTGTTGGAATGGTTAATAAAAAAGTTGGAATGACTATTATGAAATATGCTGATGTTTTGCCATTTTCAAGAAGTGCTGATACTATAAATGAAAAAGAACTAAAACGCTTGTGCGATGCATTGAAGAATTTTAACTTAAAGGTTACAGGCACAATGTCGTGGAATAATGCTCAGGTAACAGCAGGCGGAATTTTAACTGATGATGTTAATTCAAAAACAATGGAGTCAAAGCTTTGCGATGGGCTTTATCTGACAGGAGAAATTTTAGATATAGACGGAGATTGCGGAGGGTATAATCTGCAATGGGCTTGGTCAAGCGGATATATTGCAGGAGTTAGTGCCTCGGAGGGATAAAATGCTTAAAATAAGCAATATAAGAGTGGAAATAGATAATGAACTTACAAAGGATGCAATTATAAAAAATACACCAGTCAAGTCAGATGACATCATTTCTTTTAAAGTTTTTAAAAAATCTATTGACGCGAGAAAAAAGAATGATATTCATTATAACTATGCAGTTTTGGCAGAAGTTAAAAATGAAAAGAAATTCAAGAATTTAAAAAGTGTATCGGAATATAAAGAATTTAATTATCTTATTCCAAAAGCAAAAAGTGATAAAAGACCTGTTGTTGTGGGGTGTGGACCTGCGGGTCTTTTTAGTGCGCTATGTCTATCTTATGCCGGATTAAAACCTATCTTAATTGAGCGTGGATGCGATGTTGATAAAAGAATTGATGCTGTAAATGATTTTTGGAATAAGGGTGTTTTTAGCCCTGTAACAAATGTTCAGTTTGGAGAGGGCGGAGCAGGTACATTTTCGGATGGTAAATTAACTACAGGAGTTAATGATGAGAGAATTGAGTTTGTTAAGAAACAGCTCGTTAAATTTGGTGCGCCTGAAGATATTTTGTATCTTTCAAAACCACATATCGGGACCGATAAGTTATGTTCTACTGTTAAAAATATAAGAAATGAGATAATAAGACTCGGCGGTTCGGTAAGGTTTGAAACAAAATTAGCAGATATTAATATTGATAATAATCGTATAAAGGAAATTGTTATTGAAGAAAAAGGAGAAAGAAAATTGCTAGAATGTGATGATCTCATTTTGGCAATCGGACACAGTGCAAGAGACACCTTCGAGATGCTTAAAAATAAAGGTATAAGAATGGAGAGAAAAACATTCTCCATTGGTGGAAGAATAGAGCATTTGCAAAAAGATATTGGATATGCTCAGTATGGGGATGTTTATGATAAATTACCTCCTGCAGATTATAAGCTTTCAGTAAAAACTCAGGATGGCAGAGGAGTCTATACATTTTGTATGTGTCCTGGGGGAGTTGTTGTTGCATCGGCATCAGAAGATGGAACTGTTGTCACTAATGGAATGAGCTATTATTCGCGTGATGGTGAAAATGCTAACAGCGCATTGTTGGTTACAGTTAATCCTTCTGATATAGAGGGCGATGATGTGCTTGGTGGAGTTTACTTGCAAAAGGAAATAGAAGAAAAAGCTTTTTTGATGGGTGGTAAGAATTACTTTGCACCTGTTACAAAAGTGGGAGATTTTATAGATGGCAGAGTATCGGAAGGTTTTGGAAAAGTAAAGCCAAGCTATCTCCCCGGAACTGTATTTGTAAATATAGGAGAAGTTCTGCCTGAATTTATTACAAAAGCAATGAAAGAGGCAATTGTTTTGATGGATAAAAAACTAAAAGGCTTTGCAGATGATGATGCAGTGATAACAGTGCCCGAAACAAGAAGCTCATCGCCTGTTAGAATTTTAAGAAATAGCCAGACACTTCAATCTGAAATTTGTGGTCTTTATCCTTGTGGTGAGGGTGCAGGATATGCAGGTGGAATTATGTCTGCGGCATTGGATGGAATTAAGTGTGCTGAGAAAATTATTTTTAATAACATTGATGAAATGGATTGACAAAATTCTTTTTATAGTGTATAATTTTTGGTGTTGTGCTGATGTAGCTCAGTTGGCAGAGCACTACATTGGTAGTGTAGAGGTCACGGGTTCGACTCCCGTCATCAGCTCCAAAAAAAATCCTACTCATACGAGTAGGATTTTTTTATTCTAAGTATTTGTCAATTAGTCATTACACATACAAGTTACAATAACGATGATAATTAATACCCAAAGAATCATATTCAAATCGAAACCGCATCCGTTATTGTTGCATCCACAGTCACCCATTAAAAAGTCCTCCTTTCAACATATATTTCTGATAGGCATGCTTAATCCTTGCAGGAGGAATTTATAATTGCCATATCAAACAAAGTTACACAAAGACAACAGATTACAAGGATTATTAATAATGCACA
>JAZOTJ010000003.1:0-3649 GCA_045657585.1 Clostridia bacterium
AACTCCTGGCCCACTGCTTAGAAGGCAGTTGCTCTATCCAACTGAGCTACAGGTGCGTATTGGAGCGGGTGATGGGAATCGAACCCACACGACCAGCTTGGAAGGCTGGGATTCTACCATTGAACTACACCCGCATAATCACTAAAACTGTGGTCTCACCGACTGACCTTGACTATTATAGCAAATTTAAACATCTTTGTCAATACTTTTTTTAAAAAAATTTATAAGATTATAAAACAAACATATTTATATCGGTTGACAAAAAAATAATAAGCATATATAATTATATCATATGTTTGAGAGGAGCGCTATTTATAATGTCAGAATTTGAAAGATTCGAAATGCTTTTGGGCAAAGATGCTCTAGATAAACTGAGTTCATCATCTGTTGCAGTT
Organism: Clostridia bacterium; assembly: GCA_045657585.1. Lineage (GTDB taxonomy): Bacteria > Bacillota > Clostridia > UBA1381 > UBA1381 > RGIG1988. Next base: position 396 of record JAZOTJ010000003.1, read on the forward strand.
TTCGGAATCGGCGGAGTCGGCTCATATGTCTGTGAGGCTTTGGCAAGATGTTCAATAGGAAATTTAACTCTGATTGATAATGATACCGTTTCAATCTCTAACCTTAACAGGCAGCTTATCGCTCTTAATTCAACCATTGGCAAATTAAAGACTGAAGTTATGGGAGAAAGAATTAAGGACATTAACCCAAATGCAAAAATAACACTTCACAATATGTTTTTTTCTTCCGAAAACAGTGACAAAATCGACTTTTCACAATTTGATTATATTGTCGATGCAATTGACACTGTTTCATCAAAATTGCATTTAATTGAGATTTGCAACAATAGTAATATTAACATAATCAGTTCTATGGGTACAGGAAATAAATTAGATCCATCTCTGTTTACTATATCCGATATTTCTAAAACTCATACATGTCCTTTGGCAAGAGTTATGAGAAAAGAGCTGAAAGAAAGAGGAATTAATTCTTTAAAAGTGTTATGGTCACCTGAAAAACCTATCACTCCCCTATTTTCCAAAAATAATAAACATACTCCCGGCAGTGTTTCATTTGTTCCATCAGTTGCAGGACTTATGATTGCTGGAGAAGTTATAAGAGATATTATTAACAAATGAAAGGAATATACACATGAAAAATCTTATTGTCGGACAGTCAGGAGGTCCAACCACTGCAATAAACTCTTCCCTTGCAGGAGTTATCAGAAAAGCTTTAGAATCAGATAAAATTGATAAAGTATATGGAATGTTAAATGGCATTGAAGGCTTTATGAATGAAAATATAGTGTCATTAGAAAAGTTTAATGACGAAAACAAATTAAGACTTTTAAGACAGACTCCATCATCTTATCTTGGATCTTGCAGAAAAAAACTGCCTGAAAATGATGATGAATTCTATAATAACTTATTTTCGTTATTTAAAAAATACAACATCGGTTACTTTCTCTACATAGGCGGAAACGATTCAATGGATACTGTTAAAAAAGTATCTCAATACGCAAAAAAAATTGGATATGATATTATTGTGGCAGGAATACCTAAAACAATTGATAATGACCTTGCTCTGACCGACCATACCCCTGGCTTTGGTTCTGCGGCAAAATTCGTTGCAAATTCAATCAGACAGCTTGCTATGGATACAAATGTTTATAAAATGAAATCAATTATTATAACTGAAATAATGGGTAGAAATGCAGGTTGGTTAACTGCTGCTGCAGCACTTGCAAACTCAGAAAAAATTCAACCTGTTGATATAATTTTGTTACCCGAAACAGTTTTTGATATCGACAAATTTATTGAAAAGATAAAAACTGTTATGAGTTCAAAGGATATGACCATTATCGCAGTTTCTGAGGGAATTAAAGACAAAGACGGAAATTACATAGGCGAAACAGCGTCTGACCTTATGGGTGATGGTTTTAACCACGCATCTCTTGGCGGAGTGGGAAAAATTATTGAAAACATTATAAAGAAAAACCTAAACATTAAAACCCGTTGCATTGAATTCAGCACATTACAACGATGCTATGCCGAAAGCATTTCTCTTTGTGATTATGAAGAAGCTTTTATGGCAGGATATGAAGGAACAAATCATGCACTTTCAGGCAATACCGGCTTTATGGCAGGATTTAATAGAGTTTCTTCCAATCCATATCAATGCGAAGTTAAACACTATGATGTTGATGTGATTGCGAATGTTGAAAAGAAAATCCCTGATGATATGATTTCTGAAGACAAAATGTTTGTTACACAAAAATTTATTGACTATGCAAAACCACTTATTAATGGTGAATTAGATGTTATCTATAAAAACGGATTAATTGATTTTGAAATACTATAATATAAATATCCACCCATATGTTGGGTGGATATCTTTTTCCCTTATTTTTTACCGTGACCTTCCACAAAATCAGTTAATGTCGTATAAAATTCCAACGAGTCAAAACCATGTGCTCCATTTGGTTCTTCATAGTACACTGCATCGCATCCTGCTTCTTTTAATTTTTCATAAAAGTTTCTGCTCACAGACACAGGATGTTTATCCTTGGCTCCATGAGCAACATAAAAAGGTGGTGCATTCTCTGTGATATATGTAAGACATGATGCTTTTTTTGCCATTTCCTCAATAGATATATTATCATTTTTTAATAATGGCATCAACATCGCATCTTCTTCTCCATCTTTAAGCATCTGTACAGTGTCAACAACACCGAACAAATCTACAACCGCCTGGACATCTGATGAGTATTCATAATACCCACCTTCACAGTCAAATTCTTTCATTCCATTTGTAACTCCAAGCATTGATGCCAAATGACCTCCCGCGCTATTTCCACCAACAATTATGTGGTCAGCGTTATAACCATATTTATCAGCATTAGCTCTTGCCCATCTGATTGCTGTTTTACAGTCAATTATCTGAGCAGGAAATGGATCTTCTGTGGAAAATCTGTATTCAATGGATAAAACAGCATATCCCCTGTATATAAATCTTTCAAATTCATGATGAATTCTTTTTTCTCCACCAATCCATCCACCGCCATGAATCCATACAAGTAAAGGAATGTCGTCCTTTTCTCCATCCGGAACAATTAAATCATAATGCTTTTCAAATCCATTGAAATTAAATGGAATATCCAAAAAATATTTCATTAAAATCACCTTTCTCTTTTATATATTTTTAACTCATCTTAGCACATATAACATACAATGTCAACGACATTTATTAACTTTTTAAAAATATAAAACAAAAAAATTGGAACAAGCATAACTTGTTCCAATTTGGAGGCGCCACCCGGATTTGAACCGGGGAATAGAGGTTTTGCAGACCTTTGCCTTACCACTTGGCCATGGCGCCATATTACAAAAGACGCTTTATTTAGCGTCTTTCGTGTTTGGAGCGGAAGACGAGATTCGAACTCGCGACGTTCACCTTGGCAAGGTGACGCTCTACCACTGAGCCACTCCCGCAAATTGGTGCCTTCGGGTGGAATCGAACCGCCGACACAGGGATTTTCAGTCCCTTGCTCTACCGACTGAGCTACAAAGGCATCTTAACTTTCTTTAAAAGAAAGTTGGCGATCCGGATGGGGTTCGAACCCACGACCTCTAGCGTGACAGGCTAGCGTTCTAACCAGCTGAACTACCGGACCGTATTGCATACTGAATTGAATTGGTGGGAGTTACAGGGCTCGAACCTGTGACATCCTGCTTGTAAGGCAGACGCTCTCCCAGCTGAGCTAAACTCCCAAATA
>JAZOTJ010000004.1:0-8633 GCA_045657585.1 Clostridia bacterium
TTGGTGCAAAAAGCGATGTCAATGTCTTAAATCCATTGATATTATATAATGAGGATATGTCTGAAACTAAAGAGTTAAAAGAAATATATGGTTTCTTACAAAAAAATAAAGGAGAAAATTAATGAGCGGAACACTTTATCTTTGTGCCACGCCAATTGGCAATCTCTCTGATGTGTCAAAAAGATTTATTGATACTTTGGAGCTTGTTGACATTATTGCCGCCGAGGACACAAGAGTAACATTAAAGCTATTGAATCATTTTAATATTAAAAAACAACTTACAAGCTATCACGAGCATAACAAATACGAAAAGGGCGAGTATTTAGTTTCTCTCCTGAAAGATGGTAAGAATGTTGCACTTGTTTCTGACGCAGGAACTCCTGCAATCTCTGACCCGGGCGAGGATTTAGTCAGAATGTGTATTGAAAATGATATATGTGTAACATCAATTCCCGGTTGTGTTGCTGCAATCAATGCACTTATCTTATCAGGGCTCTCAACAAAAAGATTTTCCTTTGAGGGTTTTTTATCAGTTAACAAAAGACACAGAAAAGAGCATCTTGCATCGCTTGTCAATGACACTCACACAATGATTTTCTACGAAGCTCCTCACAAGCTCCCCTATACGCTTTCGGATATGGCTGAGGCTTTTGGAAAAGAAAGAAAAATTGCATTGGTAAGGGAATTGACCAAGGTGCACGAGGAAGTTTTAAGACTGACTTTAGGTGAAGCAATCGAGAAGTTTGAAGTTGATAAGCCAAGAGGCGAATATGTCATTGTGGTTGACGGTTGCTCTCAGGAAGAAATTAAAGACGATGAAAATTGGTGGGATGAATTATCTGTTACCCAACACGTTGAACACTATATTGAAAAAGGTATGACTTCAAAGGATGCAATAAAGCAAACTGCTGTTGACAGAGATGTGGCGAAAAGAGATGTGTATAACGAATACCACAAAGCGTAATGAGGTGAAAATATGAGTGAAAAACTGACACCAAAAAAAGCGGCACTGCTTGGTGCAGGTGCTGCATTAATATATGGATTTGCAAAGGGAAAAGGAATTTTTAACACACCGCGATTTTATAATCAGCATAAAGCAATAAAAAATTATTTAAACACCTACCACAATGGTGCAAACTATGGGGATATCGCAAAAACAAATGATGGCTGGGTGTGTGTTGTGAATATAAAAAATGAGCAAATACTCTTAACTGTTCAAAAATCCGAAGATGGCTCATATATATTTTCAGAAGAAAAATTAAAAGGGAATAGCTAAATGCTATTCCCTTTTTTATTCTTCTAATTTATGTATTTTATCAATTCTTGTCTGGTGTCTGCCACCCTCAAATTCTGCACCCAACCATGCATCAACAATCTTAAATGCCAGTTCTCTTCCGACAACTCTTCCGCCCATACAGATTACATTCGCATTATTATGACGCTTTGTCATCTCAGCCGAATAAACATCGTGACAATGAGCAGCTCTTATGCCTTTAATCTTGTTTGCGGCAATTGATATGCCAATTCCTGTTCCGCAAACAAGTATTCCATTTTCACATTCCTTATTATTTATTGCATCACAAACCTTTTTTGCAATATCAGGATAGTCAACACTGTTTTCATCATAGCACCCAAAATCCTTGCACTCAATTCCTTTATCCTTAAGATATTTAATTATGTGTTCCTTTAATTCAAAACCGCCGTGGTCACTTCCGATTGCTAACATTCTCTTTTTCCTCCAATTCTCTCTCTGCCTGTGGCTTTCTAAGATAAATAGGTGCAAGCTCATAGCAAGAAACAGCTTTTTTGTTTTTTGCCGCTGCGGCTAATCCTGATGCTCTTTGTTCACTTGCTGATACAGGTGCAAACACCGCCATATCTCCCATTTTTTCTTTTATAAATTCCTTATGAACACTCACTCCGTCACCCAGAAAAACAACTTTTTTATCCATTTCTAAAAGCTCTTTGGTAAGTTCTTCTATTGACAAAGCTCTTGGCTCTTCAATTTCTGCAAGCTCATCATTTTCCCATTCATACAAAGCATTATAAACCTGATTTCTTCTTGCGTCCATTATCGGCGAAATGATATATTCACAAAAAGCAAGATTATATGCCATTGCCTCCAGTATACTGACTCCGACAACAGGAATATTTGCCGCATGGGCAATGCCCTTAACTGCAGAAACTCCAATCCTTAAACCCGTGAAAGACCCAGGACCGTTTGCTGATACAATCAAATCAATATCAGAAATTTCAAGTTCCGATTGCTTTAGTGCACTGTCTATCATAGGCATAAGCGTCTGAGAATGAGTCTTTTTAGTGTTTACTGTAATTTCACATATTAGTTTTTCATCGTCCGTTATCGCAACCGAAGCAACATTCGATGAGGTATCAACCGATAATATTTTCATTATCCGCCAATCCTTTCTATATTAATCTCGCGAAAATCATCGTGCTTGTCATAATTCTTTTTAATGGTAATTTCGTATCTATGGGAAGGTAATATATCACTGATTTTCTCCGACCACTCAATCAGAGTCAATCCATCGCCGTTAACATATTCCTCATATCCAATCTCATACATTTCATCAGAGTCCTCAATTCTGTAGACATCAAAGTGATATATCGGAAAAACTGCACTCTCATAGCAATTAACGATTGTAAAGGTCGGCGATGAAATCGGCTCACTGTATCCCAAGGCCTTGACAAGACCCTGGACAAAAGCAGTCTTCCCCGTTCCCAAGTCGCCATTTAAGCATATAACATCTCCTGCTTTTAATTCCTTTGAAAATGCCTTTGCGATATTTTCAGTTTCCTTCGGACTGTTAGAATTATATACCATATCAGAATAACCCCGTTATTTTTCCATTTTCATCAATATCAATGTTGTTTGCAGCAGGCTTTTTAGGCAGTCCCGGCATAACCATAATATCGCCTGTTTCAACAACAATAAATCCTGCTCCGTTTGAAACTCTTACCTTTGAAACTGTGATTTCAAAATCTTCAGGTCTTCCCAACAAGGTCGGGTCGTCTGAGAGTGAATATTGAGTTTTTGCCATACAAACAGGCTTTTTATCAAGTCCAAGTTCTTCCAGTTGCTTAATTTGCTTGTTTGCCTTTGTTGTGTATACTGCACCCTTACCGCCATATATCTTTGTTACAATTGCATTGATTTTTTCCTTTATTGAAAGATTTTCATCATACAATGGTGCAAATTCAGATTTTTGTGTTTCAATAGCTTTTACGACCTTATTTGCAAGGTCAATTCCGCCCTCTCCGCCTTTTGCGAATACCTCTGACAATGACACTTCAACGCCATATTTTGCACAAGCATCAATAACTGCTTTCAATTCATTATCTGTATCTGTGTCAAAGCGGTTAAGTGCTACAACTACAGGCACTTTATAGCTTTGCATATTTTCAATGTGCTTTAAAAGATTTGGAATACCCTTTATCAATGCATCAACATTTTCTTCTTTTAAGTCAGCTTTTGCAACTCCGCCATTATATTTTAACGCTCTCACAGTTGCAACTATAACAACCGCATCAGGTTTTAAGCCGGCAAATCTGCACTTGATATCCATAAACTTTTCTGCACCCAAATCAGCACCAAAGCCTGCCTCTGTGATTGCATAATCAGCCATCTTCAAAGCCAATTTTGTTGCAGTAACACTATTACAACCGTGAGCAATATTTGCAAACGGTCCACCGTGGATAAAGCATGGGGTGTTTGCAAGTGTCTGAACAAGGTTTGGCTTTATTGCGTCCTTTAATAATACTGTCATAGCACCCTCGGCATTCAAATCTTTTGCATATACAGGCATACCCGAACGGTTATAACCAATAATTATTTCTCCAAGTCTATATTTTAAGTCTTCCAAATCATTTGCAAGGCACAAAATTGCCATAATTTCAGATGCAACAGTAATCATAAATCCGTCTTCTCTCGGCACACCATTGATTTTTCCGCCAAGTCCGACTACAACATTTCTCAAAGCTCTGTCGTTCATATCAAGAACTCTTTTCCAGACAATGTTGGAAACATCTATATCAAGTTCGTTACCCTGATGAATGTGGTTGTCAATCATTGCTGACAGGAGATTATTTGCAGCAGTAATTGCGTGCATATCGCCTGTGAAATGAAGATTGATATCCTCCATAGGTACAACCTGACTGTATCCGCCGCCTGCAGCACCGCCCTTAACACCCATAACAGGACCCATTGTTGGCTCACGAAGGGCTAACAAACATTTTTTACCAATAAGGGTCATAGCATCTCCAAGTCCGACAGTTGTGGTGGTTTTTCCCTCGCCTGCAGGAGTAGGATTGATTGCAGTTACTAAAATAAGCTTTCCGTCAGGATTTTTGCTTACTCTTTCAACTAATTCCTCTGACATTTTGGCTTTGTATTTTCCATAGAATTCAAGCTCATCTTCTTTAATTCCAATTGACTCTGCAACTTCCTTTATGTGCTTCATCTTGGCATTTTGTGCAATTTCTATATCTGTTAACATAAATGATTTCCCCTTCATTATTAGTATAAACAAACCAGGCCATACCATTTCGGAACAGCCTGGCTTTATGTATTATTATTTATTGTGGAAATAGTTTCTGTCGTCTGTAACCTTTTTCAAAAGCATTTCCAATCTTCTTTCAACATCGCCCAAGATATCATCAGCATATTGGTCACTGTCTGTGATAAGCTTTGTTGACTGAGCCTTTGCATCTTCAACCAGGTTGTTTGCATATTCCTGTGCCTGCTTTGTGATTTCGTTTTCGTCAACCATCTGAATCATCTTTGCTTCAGCAGTCTTAATCATAGAGTCTGCTCTTGCTTCTGCTTCTGATATAATTCTCTCTCTTTCTTCTTTTACCCATTTAGCTTCCTTAACTTCATCAGGATATGACAGACGCATTTCCTGAATGTAATCAAGAATATCTTCCTTATCGAGCATAATTTTTCCGCTTAATGGGATAGTAGGTGCCTTATCGATAGTTTCCTCCATCAATTCAATGATTTCCATTATGTCCATTGTTCAAAACTCCTTACTTTATATTTTTATATTTTTCTTTAATTTTTTCTATGTTACATAGCGGAACAAAGTCCTCAAGTCCACCTTGATACTTTGCAACCTCTTTAACAACACTTGAGCTGATGTATGAGAATTTAGAGTCTGTCATCATGAAGACAGTTTCATATTCAGGATTCAATGCTTTATTCAAAAGTGCTATCTGAAACTCATATTCAAAATCGGCAACTGTTCTCAAACCCTTTATAATAACATTTGCATTATTCTGCTTTGCAAAATCAACCAGCAATCCTGAAAATGCATCACACGAAACATTGTCCATATCCTTAATTGCCAGGTCAATCATTTCTTTTCTCTCCAAAGCTGTGAAGACAGGCTTTTTGTTTGAATTGTCAAGAACTCCGACAATCACCTTGTCATACAGCCTTGATGCTCTTTTGATAATATCCAGATGACCGTTTGTCAAAGGGTCAAAGCTTCCGGGATATACTGCTATTCTCATAACCTCTCACCCTCTTTTGTAAACTGTAATGTAGGTTCTGCCATATTTACGCTGTTTTAAAACCTCTAACCCCGAAAACTCTCCATGCTCATCAGTGTCATCACTCTCCAGAACAATTATTCCATCATCTGAGAGTGCATTTGTTTTCATAATCTGCTCAACTATCGGAGCAATTATTCCCTTGTTGTATGGTGGGTCTAAAAATATAATGTCAAAGTTGTTCTTGTTGCTATCTAGAAATTCGTCTGCTGATTTATTAATAATCTGCATTCTGTCGGCAACTCTCAATTTTTCGGCGTTGTGAGAAATAAGCTGGATTGCTCTTTTATCAATATCGCATATTGTGCTTGATATTGCACCTCTGCTGATTGCCTCAAGACTAAGTGCTCCACTTCCTCCGAACAGGTCGAGCACCTTTGCCTCCATTACATAATCTGAAATAAGATTGAACAACGACTCCCTGACTCTGTCAGTTGTCGGACGAATATCCATCCCGTCAAATTCCGCCAATTTATGTCCGCGACATATTCCGGATATAATTCTCATCTGTCAATCCTTTCAAAAAACACTTCTCACAAATATCTACATCATATATATTTTAACTTAAAATAATAAAAAGGTCAACATTATTTGCGAAAAAAATGCAAAATAACTAAAAAATTATGCGATTTTTATAGTTTTTTTAATTTAAAGCTATATTATCATCAAACATTTCCTTAATTTTTTCTAAAATTCCCGCATTCTCTTCTGACGAAAGCGTTTTGTCACAGGAAATAATTTTTTGTGCTGATGTTTTGGCTTTTTTTAAGATTTTCATATCCTTAAAAAGATTTGCAATTTTTAATTCAGGCAAACCATGCTGACGTGTTCCGAAAAAGTCACCCGGTCCTCTTAGTTTCAAATCTTCCTCAGATATTAAAAATCCGTCATTTGTTTTGCACATTATCGCCATTCTTTTTTTCATAACATCGCTGTTTCCCTGACAAAACATTACACAATAGGATTGCTCATTTCCTCTCCCGACTCTTCCTCTTAACTGATGGAGCTGAGAAAGTCCGAATCGTTCTGCATTTTCAATTATCATAACCGTTGCATTAGGCACATTCACTCCGACCTCAATTACTGTGGTCGAAACTAAAATATTAATATCACCTTGGGAAAAATCATTCATCACTTCATCCTTTTCTGATGCTTTCATTTTTCCGTGAATTAATCCAACCCTGTATTGGGGAAATTTCCTCGCAAGTCTTAACGATAAATCTGTTGCATTTTTTATGTCCCCCGATTGTGTTTCCTCAATTAACGGACATACAACATAACACTGCGCTCCAAGCTTTACATTCTTATCAATAAATGCATCAATCCTTGCCCTCATTTCCTCACCGACTGCATAGGTAAGAACTGATTTTCTGCCAGGCGGAAGCTCGTCTATTTCAGAAATATCCAAATCTCCGTAAAGGATAAAAGCAAGAGTTCTCGGAATTGGTGTAGCTGTCATAATGAGTGTATGAACACCCTCTCCCTTATTGGTAAGCCTTGCTCTTTGCGCCACTCCAAATCTGTGCTGCTCATCGGCAATAACAAGTCCGAGGTTATTATATTTAACACCCTCCTGTATAATCGCATGAGTTCCGATTACAATTTTTATGTCCCCATTTTCTATTTGCTCATATATTTCCTTTTTCTTTTTGGTTGAGCCTGTCAAAAGACATATTTTTATATCTGTATTTTCAAACAGCTTTAAAAATGTTTCATAATGCTGAGTTGCTAAGATTTCTGTCGGTGCCATAATCGCACTCTGATAACCATTTTTGACTGCCACATACATACAGGCAGCCGCCACCGCAGTCTTTCCTGAACCAACATCTCCCTGAATAAGCCTGTTCATCGGCTTATCCTTTTTGAAGTCTTCTAAGATTTCGTTTGTGCATCGTTTTTGTGCATTCGTCATTTCAAATGGCAGATTGTTCAAAAACTCCCCAACGCATTTTATGTCCCTAAATGGTTCTCTTTTAATTTCTTCATTTTCTTCCCTTTTATACATCAGAGCTAGTTGCAAAAACAATAACTCCTCAAAAACAAGTCTTTCTCTTGCACGAAAAAAGTCATCAAAGCTCTTAGGAAAATGTATGTTTTCTATCGCGTCATTAATTGAGCATAGTTTGTTTTCGCTAATTACACTTTGGGGTAGATATTCCTTAATCTCCCCCTTTAGCTTTATAGCCTCGGACATTGCAGTTTGAATAATCTTTTGAGTCATATTTGCCCATAAAGGATAGACAGGAACAATTTTTCCCATAAGTTTTTCCCTGCCAACTCGTTCAAAAAGTGGGTTTATCATCTCTTTTTTGCGGGATTTTGGATTTATTTTCCCAAAAAACACAAATTTCTCTCCCATTTTAAAGGAATTCTTCACAAATCTGTTATTATACCAGGTCATTGACATTATGCCAGTTTCATCGCCAACCGTCATTGTATATATAACCATATTTTTGCGAATTCTGTTTTCCTTAACAGGCGTCAGTACAACTGCCTTAACCAGAACATCTTCACCTGAAATACAATCAACGATATCCCGTGCATTTGAACGGTCTTCATAGTCACGGGGATAATAGTTCAATAAATCAGAAACAGTTTTAATTCCTTTTCTTAAAAACTGCTCACTTCTTACTTTGCCTATTCCCTTTAATGACGAAATTTCCTGCATAATATCACCTCCTCTTTTATAACTTCTGTAGCACAAACCCCTCTCTCGAGCCACAATCCATTATTTTAATTTTATTTTGTGCTACGCATTTTATAACCAGAACACCATATGGTATGGTATTGATTTTTGAGTGTTTGTCCTGATTTTTGTCATCAAAAAGCTCTTTATTGTCAAGTTCGGAAACAGAAAATTCTCCTTTTCCAAGTATTCTTCTTATTCTTTTACCTGTTCCGCCCATAACATAAAGACAATTACTTTTTGGTATTTCACCCACAACATCTTTTATATATTCTAAAATCGAAGTTTCTCTCTCCGACTCATATTTTCCAAATTTATTATATAGTCTTTTAACACCAATAGCAAATGATTTGGAAAAAGTTAATTTTCCATCAGC
>JAZOTJ010000005.1:0-12643 GCA_045657585.1 Clostridia bacterium
CTATATATCCAACTATTCCGCACATAATATACTCCTTTAATTTTTTTATAGTATGTCGCTTTTTATTGCTTTTTATAAGATATTGTGTTATAATTTAATATAATATGTTAAATTTAACGGAGCATAAAATGAGTGAAAACTATTTAGATGAAACTGTCATCCAAATCACAGGAACAGTTGTTGAAATAATCTATACCAATGAAGAGAATGGTTATACTGTCTGCGATATACAAAACAAGGAAGAAGGCCTTTTTACAGCTACGGGTTATCTTCCTTATGTCAGCGAGGGCGAAAATATTGAAATGACAGGCAAATGGACAATGCATCCTGAGTATGGTGAGCAATTTGCAGCAATTTCTTATAAGACAATTTTGCCAACTGATGAAAATGCTATTTTATTATATCTTTCATCAGGTGTCATATCAGGAATAAGGGAAGCAACTGCAAAGAAGATTGTTGATAAATTTGGTGAAGACTCATTTAATGTATTATTGAATTATCCTGAAAAATTAAGTGAAATAAAGGGAATAACCGAAAAAAAAGCAATTGAATTTTCTAAGGAGTTTCAGAGATTACAGTCTATTTCAGGGATAGTTATGTTTTTGCAGCAGTTTGGAATATCTGCAAGGATTGCAACAGCAGTACACAAGGTTCTTGGTGAGCAGGCGGTTGATAAGATAAGGGAAAATCCGTATATACTTGCAGATAAGGTTGATGGAATAACCTTTAAAACTGCTGATAATATTGCACACATTTTAGGACTACCCAAAAATTCAGTTGAGCGAATAAAGGCATTTGCAAAGTATTCGCTTATGCTTGGTGCATATCAGTCAGGACACACATATCTTCCAAAGAAAGAATTAAGAGAGCATATTGTTTATAAATTAGAGGTCAGTGAGGATGAGGCAGAAAACGCATTGACTTCCCTGATGCTTGATGAGGATGTGTTTGTTGATACTGTTTCAGGTGAAGATGTGTGCTATCTTATGAGTCTTTTAAATGCAGAAATTTATGTCGCAAAAAGACTCTGTTCAATTTCAGATGCAGACCAGAAATATACAATGGCAGTTGATAAAGCACGCGCTTTGATTGATGAGATTTCAAAGGAAGACGGTGTGGTGCTTGAGGAAAGACAACGTCTTGCAGCCCTTAGTGCAGTGACAGATGGCTGTGTTGTCATAACGGGCGGACCGGGAACAGGAAAAACCACAACCCTTAACACCATCATAAAGCTGATGAAGAAAATGAATTTAAAAATTGCTTTGGCAGCACCAACAGGAAGAGCTGCAAAGAGAATAAGTGAGGTCACAGGGCTTGAGGCAAAAACAATTCACAGACTCCTGGGAGTTGTGAGAAATGACAGTGAACTATATCTCACATTCTCCAAAAATGAAGAAAACCCACTCTCATCAGATGTGGTTATTGTTGATGAGGTAAGTATGCTTGATATTAATTTGATGTCAGCACTTTTAAGGGCAGTAAAACCGGGTGCAAAGCTTATTCTTGTCGGAGATTCTGACCAGTTGCCATCTGTCGGACCAGGAAATGTCCTTAGAGATATAATAACTTCGGGTGTGGTTAATGTTATAAAGCTTGAGTATATTTTCAGGCAGGCTCAGGAAAGCTTAATAGTTGTAAATGCACATAGAATCAATAATGGCGAAATGCCGATTTTCAAAAGTGAAAACCCTAATTTCTTCTTTATGAAAAGAAATGATTCAAATATTGTTAATGCAACCATCGCCGATTTATATAAAAACAGGTTGCCATCAAGCTATAATATTAACCCGATTAATTCGATACAGGTGTTGTCGCCATCAAGAAAGGGGACAGCGGGAGTCAATTCCTTAAATGAGATTTTGCAACAGGAGATTAATCCGCCTGATTATATGAAAGCCGAGACCAATTATGGAAAGACAATTTTCAGAGTTGGGGACAAGGTTATGCAGACTAAGAATAACTATGACATTGAATGGATAAGGGATAATGGCGAAGAGGGTACAGGAATTTTTAACGGAGATATTGGAATAATTCAGAAAATATCAGCGATTGATAAGGAACTTGAGATTATCTTTGATGATGATAAAAAAGTAATATACAATTTCTCAGACCTTGAGGATTTGGAGCTTGCTTATGCAATTACTGTTCATAAAAGTCAGGGTAATGAATTTGATTATGTTATTATAAGCGTTGCGAGCTTTAATCAGATGCTGATGTTTAAAAATTTATTATATACTGCGGTCACGAGAGCAAAGAAGATGGTTATTCTTGTTGGTAATGAGGCAAGCATTGTAAAAATGATAACCAATAATGTCAAAGCAAATCGTTTTTCAGGGCTTTGCGACAGATTGATTAAGGCAAAAGAGATAATTGACAGCAAAAATAATCTGCAGTTTTAGAAAGGAAAAATATATGGGACTTAACGAAACACATTCTTCAAACAGAGTGCACATAGGTTTTTTTGGAAAGAGAAATGCAGGAAAGTCAAGCGTAGTAAACGCTGTGACCGCACAGAAACTTTGCGTTGTTTCTGATGTTTTGGGAACAACTACAGACCCTGTGTATAAGGCTATGGAGCTTTTGCCGATGGGACCTGTTATGATAATTGATACCCCTGGAATTGACGATGTCGGCGAGCTTGGGGAAATGAGAGTTGAAAAAACCAAACAGGTGTTGAATAAAGTTGATGTAGCTGTTTTAATTGTTGACGCATCTTTGGGGATATCTGATTGTGATGAAGAACTTATAAATGAGTTCAAGGAAAGAAAAATAAGCTATATTGTGGCTTATAATAAATCTGATTTAAAAACAGTCCGATTAAACAATAAAAATGAGATTTTGGTAAGTGCAAAGACCGGCGAAAATATTGATGCACTAAAAGAGAAAATAGCAAATCTTTCAAAAATGGATAAAGAGGATAAAAAAATAGTCGGCGATTTGATAAATAAAGGCGATTTTGTTTTGTTGATTACGCCGATTGATGAGGCTGCGCCAAAGGGCAGACTGATTTTACCTCAACAGCAGACAATAAGAGATATTTTAGATGCGGATGCATATGCAGTTGTCGTCAAAGAAACAGGGATTTTAGATGCAATTAAGAAATTTAATCCATCATTGGTTGTATGTGATTCACAGGTGTTTGATATTGCAAACAAGGAAGTTCCAAAGGATATAAGACTGACATCTTTCTCAATTCTTTTGGCAAGGTATAAGGGGAATCTTTTAAATGCTGTAAAAAATGCATCAACACTTGATAAGCTTTGTGATAATGATTGTGTTTTAATCAGCGAGGGCTGCACTCATCACAGGCAATGCAATGATATCGGAACTGTGAAAATTCCAAAGCTTATAAACAAGTACACCAATAAGAATATAAATTTTGAATTTACTTCGGGCGGAGAATTTCCAAAGGATTTATCAAAATATAAAATGGTTATCCATTGCGGCGGCTGTATGTTAAATGAAAACGAAATGGTCTACAGATATAAAAATGCAACCACACAAAATATCCCGATTACCAATTACGGAATTGCTATAGCATATATGAATGGAATAATAAAGAGAAGTGTTTCGGTTTTTTCCGAACTTTCAGAAATATTAAAAATGGAGATGTGATTTTTCACATCTCCATTTGTTTGTTAGTAATTTTCTTATCAGGCAGTTGAACAAGCAGAATTGCAACAAACATCAGTGAACAGCCAATTATCTGTCTTAAGTCAAGCTGACCGCCTGTTAAGTTCCAGCCAAGTGCCACCAGGATTACAGTTGCAAGAGTTGAAAAAACTGATTCA
This sequence comes from Clostridia bacterium, assembly GCA_045657585.1. Classification (GTDB taxonomy): domain Bacteria; phylum Bacillota; class Clostridia; order UBA1381; family UBA1381; genus RGIG1988. Next base: position 3,792 of record JAZOTJ010000005.1, read on the forward strand.
AGACTCATAAGAATTGATGCTGATGTGGGGTCAGTATATTTTTGTGCAACCATTTGCAAGGTGTAGGCAACCCCACAGGAGAAAATTCCCGAGTATCCGATTGCAATCCAGCAATCTTTTACCTGAGCTATACTCATATTGTCCATATCAAACATAAATGCCCATATCATATCAATTATTCCGCATACAAAGAATTGAATACAAGATAGTTTAACTCCGTCTGCTTTTGGAGAGAAATAGTCGATTGCAAGAATATGAAAAGAGAAGATAAAAGAGCAAATCAGGACTAAAATATCGCCTTTTACAATTTCCTCGCCTTTTTTAACACACATAAGATAGAGTGAAATTACTGCAACAACAACTGCCAGTGTAACTGCTTTGGTTGGTCTTTTGCCGATGAAAAGACCTATAATGGGAACGATTATCATATAAAGAGCAGTTATAAATCCTGCCTTTCCGGGGCTTGTCTGCACCATTCCGATAGATTGAAGGGTTGATGCAAGACAAAGTAAAATACCACAGATAACTCCGCCCATTATTAAGTTTTTGTCAGGCTTTTGAACGGAAATTCCTTTTTTCTTTTTTGATTTGTCAATAAGATATATAACAGGAAGCAAAACGACTCCTCCCAATATGGACCTTATTCCATTAAAAGCAACGGGAGAGAGATTTTCAACTCCTTTGCTCTGTGAGATAAAGGATATTCCCCATAACAGAGCAGTCAAAAGCATCATAAGATTTCCCTTTAATTTTTGATTTTTCATAATATTTATGTCCTTTCAATAACATAAGCCATTTGTTTTCAAATGGCTTATATTAATTATTTAGAAATGTTTTTATCTTTTGGTATTGCATTGGAAATATCAAGACTTCCAAAGTTCTCAATTTTCATTCCGTCTATCAGGAACTGAACAGAGCTTACTGAGTCAAGTTCGCACAGTGAATTTACAATTGAATATATAATAAGTTTTTCTGTTTTATCATTACGGGCATTTTTTTCCACAAAACCTGATTTGAAGTTGACAAAGCAGACATTATCGGTTGTCTGTGCTGAAATCAGTTCAGTGTCTTGTGAAATAATGCTCTTTGCATTAGAAAGGGTTGTTCCCTTTATTAATTCTTTTACTATGTATTGTTCAATCGGATTTGTGTCCGTAATTTTGATAGTTCTGTTTTCTCCGACAAGAACTTCACCATTCTTGTCCGCAAAATAGAGAACAATTTTCTTTGAGTCCTTTGTGAGAGTATCTGTTACAAGGTCAATATCCTTGTCAGAGAGATATCCTATTTTAGCTCCGTCAGAAGCTGATATTTCATTTCCCCGGCAGGTAACCAACACACTTTTAACATCAGATAGCTGACACAGCGACTTGACAATTGCATAGGTTGTCAGAAGATTTTTTGAATTTCCGTCAAACAGGAACTGATGTGATAAATCAACTGTAATCTCGTGGTTATTCTTTATTATGGAACTAACAGTTGTTTCTTTATTAAAAATCGGTTTGTTCTTGCTGTTTTGAGGACCTTTTTTTAATTCGTTTAAAACTGCCTCAATTAAATAATCGGTATTTTCATAATTAACTGTTCGTTCTTCTGAAACAATTGTGTTTTCCGTTTCATCAAAGAAAAACAGATTAATGTCAAGTGCTTTATTTTCCGGATTTTTTTCTTCGATGACAAATAAAAATGATGCAATTACTATGATTAAAACAGAAATCAAAGCAAAAATTAATTTTTTTCTATTCATTAAGAAACCTCCATATAAATATAAACATTCTAATTATACATAAAACATATTACAAAACTGTTAATATGAGAAAATGTTAACAGATTGTTCATATTTAACCATCTGTCTTCTGACATTCAAGAGTTGCAGGGATATATATTGAAAATGTACTTCCCATATCAGGCTCACTTGAAATCTCAATTCTTCCGCCGTGGAGAATTACAGATTCCTTTGCAATTGCAAGACCCAAGCCTGTACCACCTGTGTTTCTTGCTCTTGAGTCATCAAGTCGATAGAATCTGTCAAAGATATGTTCTTGCTCTTCAAATGGTATTCCATGTCCGTTGTCTTCAATCTGAATAATTATATCTCTGCCTTCTTTTTTAAGCCCTAGTTTGACAAATCCACCTGTCTCGGTGTATTTGATAGCATTATCAGTTATGTTGTAAACTGCTTCCCACATTTTATCAAAGTCAAGCATTAGTAAAGGACAATCCTCGATTTTATAATCACTGTATAAAACAATATCTTTTGCATTGGCAGCAGGAGTCAGCTTTTTCAGAACAGAATTGAGCATAGCTGTGATATCTGTCGGTACAGGATTTGGTGCACTTTTTCCTGAGTCAAGCTTTGTGAGCTTTAAAAGTCTTTCAACAATTCTGGTCAATCGGTCGACCTCATCACTCAAATCTCCTAAAAAATCCTGAATCATCTCGGGGTCAGGGTCAGGAGTTGAAACAATAGAGTCACAGATTAATTTAATTGTAGCAAGCGGAGTTTTTAGCTCGTGCGATGCATCAGAAATGAATTTTTTTCTGTTATCTTCAAGATTTGAAAGCTCTGAACACATAAAGTTAATTGCCATTGCAAGTTTTGCAAATTCGTTGTGTCCTTTGACGGCAACTCTTTTATCAAAGTTTCCTTTTGATATTTCATTTGCGATATTTGTAAAATCATCTACAGGCGAGGTAACTATATAAGACATTCCAAAGCTTAAAAGTCCAACAAGAATACAAATCAATGCACAGAACAAATACAGATTAAATCTGATAAAATCAATAGTTTTATCTATCTGGGAAACCGACTCAACAAGATAAACAACTCCGATTATTGTTTTGGAATCCTTTTTGGTAACAGGTACTGCAACACTCATCATATTCATATCCGAGCTGTCCTTTAAAAGTGTATGTGCCTGTTCACCTTCTGAAGCGGTTTTTATAACATCTCTCATAAGGACTGTGCCAGTAAGTTCCTTGTTTGAGTCAACCAGAACATTAAATGACGGATTTACGATAATTCCCCTGATTCCTGTTCCCACTATGTGTTGCGCCACATAGTTGTCAACGGTGCTCATATTTTCATCAGAAAGGTAAACTGAAATTGAATCTGATATTATATTTGCTTTTTCAAAAAGCTTGATTTGTTCGTTCTCATAAAGATTTTCTCCAAGTATACTGATTATATATATACTCATCAGAATAAGCGTTGTCATAATAACCACCATATATGTAGTCATCATAGTCCAACGCATTGAAGAAAAGGTATTTTTAATTCTTTTTATAATAATATCCAACACCCCATTTAGTTTTGATATAATCTGGCTCTGCAGGATTATCTTCAATTTTTTCTCTTAATCGTCTTACGTGAACATCAACAGTTCTGACATCTCCGGGATAATCAAATCCCCAGGCAATATCCAAAAGATTTTCCCTTGTATAGACCTTTCCTGGATTTTTTATAAACAGTTCCATAAGGTCAAATTCCTTGCTTGTCAAATCAATTGTCTTTGAATTTATTATTATATGACGGAAATTATAATCAAGAGTGATGTCCCCTGAAACAAGGATATCGCTTGTTGATTTTGTTGCAGAAGGTGTTGAAACGCGTCTTAGGATTGCTTTAATTCTTGAAGTAACCTCGCGGACATTAAATGGTTTTGTGATATAGTCATCAGCACCATATTCCAATCCTAAAATCTTATCAATATCTTCACTTTTTGCAGAAAGCATTATAATCGGAACATTTGAAAATCCACGGACAGCTCTGCAGACTGATAATCCATCCATTTTGGGAAGCATAATATCAAGGAGTATAAGATTGATGCTTTCATCATGAGCAAGCCTTACCGCTTCCTCACCGTCAAATGCAACCTCAACCTGATATCCCTCTTGTTCAAGATTGTATTTTAATCCCTTAACAAGTAGCTTTTCATCATCAACTACCAATATTTTCATATACATTCTCCTATCAAATTTAAATTTACTTAAAAAGAAATTAAAAAAAAGTGTTGACAAATTGTAATTAACGTGTTATCATATAGATATACTTACATTCACACATGAGTGGGGCGTAGATTAACGAGTTATTGTCGTTGTCTGCGCTTTATTCATTTTATGGGGAAATTTATGTCTTATTTTCTTCGCAAAATAAACTTTGCAAATCGTTTTAATCTCTCAATTATTCGTCTTTTTTTTATGACTAAAAGTTGTTTCTTGCAATATTTTAAATACTCTTTGTCATCTGCAGATATTGTTTTTCCGTCTATTGTAAGTTTTTGGACAACTGCCAAAATCATATCGTCGGTTATGTTGTATTCATATTCCATCTGATTGTCGCCACAGAACACATAATCGTTTTTTCTTACTTTTATCACTCTGTGCAGAACAAATTGGCCTGATGCTCTTTTATAAAATGCAATGTCATATTTTTTCAGCCGTTCCCCGGTTTTTTTCAGTGTAACCTCATCACGTCCCTGATGGATAAGAGGAAGCATACTTGTACCTCTTGGCTGTATTGTAATGCTTGCACCCGAATTGAGCTTTTCTGAAATAATAGGCTCAAGCATAGCATATGTATATTGCTTATCCATATCATTCACCCTTCATTTTTTCATAAGCTGTCATAACAGCTTCTTTGGAAATATTACATTCAAGCTCATAAAAGTCAAGCGTTTTTATGAAAATATCTATAAGCTCAAAATATTTAAGTTTATCTTGTGGATTTTTTGGGATAACAGTCTGATTAATCAATTTATTTAAAATCTCGGGCGATTTCAAAGGCCTTATACGATTTTCACTCGATTGTTTTAAAAAGCATACCGATTTCAATTTGACTTTTTTATTATCGCTCCAACCTTCAACTCCGCACCACGGATTTCCATAAGCATAAATCCCGTCATCATAAAATCTTACAATTGGCTTATCACCATTGATTATTGTAACCCGTTCCTTACCGAAATGCTTTACCCACTCATTTATATGGGTTGATTTTCCGCTACCGCTTTGTCCTGAGAACATATATCCGTCATTATCCATCTGAATGACTGCAGAATGGATAAAAAGTCCGTTATACTTTATGATTGAATCTGTTATGTGTCTGAATATACACACAAATTCGTGATAAGCCTCGTTATGCTCTTTATCTTTTTTTAATTCATCCTCAATCTCAGACTTTGTGATTTTTATTTTTTCGCACACATCTACATTGTCATCAACTCTGTAAGGCTCTAACATATCCTTTGAAAACTGATAACAAAAATCTATTGAATAATATAAATCAAATAGTTTATAAATCATTTTTATCCACCTGTAAATATTATAAGTAGATTATATACCATTTACAAGAAAAAATCAATCATTTAATAAGTTTTGAAATTTTTTTGTAAAGCAAAAAGGTTACAGTTGATATGATTATTCCTTTTATAAGGTTAAAAGGCACAACACAAAGGAACACTAAGTCAAAAACCGAGTCTATTGAAGAATGGATTGCTGTTCCCATTCCGACAATTTGTTCCAATGGAAGTGACAGGGCTTTTGAATATGCAGGAATCATAATATAAAGATTGCTGAAAAATCCGAAGACTGTCATAGTTAAAATTCCGACCAAAAGACCGATTATAGCTGATTTTTTATCTCTTTTATATTTGTAGATTAAAGATGCAGGTACAACAAAAGCGCAGGCAGTTAAAAAGTTTGAAAGCTCGCCGATTCCCCCTGTTATACTTCCGTCAATTACAAGATTGATTACATTTTTTAAAAGCTCAATCAAAACTCCTGCAACAGGTCCTAATGCAAAAGCACCTATTAAGGAAACAACATTACTTAAATCCAACTCATAAAATGGAGGAGCTATAAATGCAAGCGGAATTTTGATTAAGAAAAGTATTGTGGAAACTGCAGATAAAACTGCAACTGTAACTAATTTTTTTGTTTTTGAATTTTTCATAATAATTTCTCCTTTTCTAAATAAAAAAAACCTGAAAAATTTTCAGGGCAAATATGCATATTAAAAATACACTTCTTCCATCCGGACTTTAACCGTCGGTTTCGGAGTTTCACCGAATCAATGCATAATGCACTCGCAGACTCTGACTGCCGGTAGAGAATTTCACTCTGCCCTGAAGTTATGTTGTTATTATACATTATATGCATAATAATTTCAATAGGTTTTGGGAAAATATTTTATACTTGAATATTTTTAAATAATGTAATATAATATTAGCAAGAAATTATTTGCGGAGATGAATTATTATGTATGATATAGTTATAATCGGTGGAGGGGCTGCAGGAATGTCAGCGGCTTTGTATGCAGGAAGAAGCGGAATGAAGACTCTTGTGATTGAGTCTTTGGCTGTAGGTGGACAGATGAACCAGACATATGAAATTGCAAACTATCCTGGGGTTGTGAATAACCCTGACGGAACAAGCCTTGCACTTTCTATGAAAGGACAGGCAGCAGAGTATGGTGCAGAGTTTGCATCTGAAACCGTAAAGGAAATAGTTGATATAGATGCTAAAATAAAAAAGGTTGTAACAAGAAAAAACACCTATGAAACAAAAGCAATAATTTTTGCAACAGGTGCAAATCCAAGAAAGCTCGGAGCAGATGGTGAAGAGAAGTTTCACGGAATGGGAGTTTCATATTGCGCAACCTGTGACGGAGCATTTTTCAAGGGTCAGGAAACCTGTGTGATTGGAGGAGGAAACACAGCTTTTGAAGATGCACTGTATCTTGCAAGATTTTGTAAAAAGGTTTATCTAATTCACAGACGAGAGGGCTTCAGAGCTGAGGCAACAATGGTTAATGCAGTAAAGAATAATGATAAAATTGAGTTCATTTTAAATTCAACAGTTGAAAAAATAAATGGTGACACAACAGTCAGCAGTGTTACTGTTAAAAATGTCAATACAGGTTCACTTAAGGAATTGAATGTTAATGGCGTGTTTGTAGCAGTTGGCAGAGATGCAAATTCGGCTTTAGCAGGGAAATATGTAAGACTTGATGGTAATGGATTTATCGTGACTGACAGATATATGCAAACCAATATCAAGGGAGTTTATGCAGCGGGAGACGTGAGAGATACACCGCTTCGCCAGGTGGTAACAGCGGCTGCAGACGGAGCAGTTGCCGCAACAACTGCAATTCATTATATAAACGGATGAGATAAATAAGAGTGTGTTGGAAAAAGGAAATTTGCAAATGAAAAAAACTGTTTCATTGATATATCGTTTTATATTTCTTCTGTTTGGTGTATGGGGAATATGTCAGCATATTGGATATAATTTGCTGAATATGTCAATAAAAATGTATGATTTTATATTTGTTGTCGATGTTATGAGCTTTATATGCATAATTTCAGTTTTTGTTGCGAGCATCAAAGGGGGAATAGGCAGAGTTTTACAGACATTTAAAAACATTTTAACCTTTTGTTCAATTATGATTTTGGCAAAAAACTTTCTATATGCTGATATGTCATATGAATGGACATTGGGAGTGTTATTGCCGCTTATGATGGTAATAGACTGGCTTTTGTTCGATAAAAAAGGAAATCTTAATTTTTATGACCCTCTGTTGTGGCTTTTGGGTGCCTGTTTGTTACTTGGTATATTGGGATTTTTGTTTGACCGTATATTTGGAGTAGATGATTTCTGGAAGTCTATCGGATTGTTTTCAGATGTTGATGAACTCATAAAACTGGCTTTGACATCGCTTGGTTTGGGAGTTTTCATATTTATTGTTGACAGTATAATAAATGCATTTAAGAAAAAGAGTTTTAGTAAAATTTTTGCACTTATTTACAGATTGTTTTTTATTGCATTAGAGGTGTATGCATTTGTAAAGCTTACAGGAACAAGACTTCAGGATTTTTTATTCAGTCTTCAGTATTATCTTACATTGACAAACTTCTTGTGTGTGATTTGTATATGTGTTCTGATTGTGTATAATCTGATAAAGTTTAAATCAATCAGGAAAAGTCAGAATCCTTTTCCTGTGTTAAAAGGTGCACTTACAGTTGCAATTCTTTCGTCAATGATGGCAACATTTATGTTCGGAAAAAGTGTTCTGACCTTTAGTTTTGCAGAAATGATTTTAAACTATATTGCTCCGTTTATGATGCTTTTCGATTGGATTTTATTTGATTATAAGGGAAACATTGAAGTTCGCGACCCGTTAATCTGGGCATCAATTCCTATGTGCTATTACATAATTGCACTTATATTCCCGAATCTTATGTCAGCATATCCAGGGATATATAATTCATATGATTTAAAATTGATTGCGGGAATTTTCATAACGGTTATTTCGGTCGGATATATTATTTATATTTTTGACAGGATATTGGAAAGAAAGCAATAAAAAAATGGACATCAGTCCATTTTTTTATTGCTTTACGTGTTTTAACTGGCTGCGCCTTTTCTTTCTTTTTCTTTTTCTGTTAACATTTGCCCTGTATTTAATGTATATAAACATAAGAACAAGTATAATAAAAATCGGGTTAGTCAGTATTTTTATAATTAAGTGAATTGTTGCAATGATATAGTCTTTTTCCACATCATTTACAGCTACAAGAGCACTTTCACCTATAAGCTCTCCTTTATAAGTGTATTTTATAGTGCCGAGTTCATCGCCTTTAGAAATCGGAGCTGCTATTTTTTCATTTATAACAGACTCGCCTTTTATCTCATTCATATCTGCATCTACAGGAAGAATGTTTCCGATATCCTCTTTTGGCGTAAGAGTTACGCGTATGTTCTTCTTTGCTTCATAAACTGAGGAATCAGCAACAACCGTTCCTTTTGGTGCAACTACTATATATTTAAAATTTTTAAATCCATATTCAAACAGG
>JAZOTJ010000006.1:0-5267 GCA_045657585.1 Clostridia bacterium
TAAACAAGGTTATTAGCAATCATTTCATCAACATTTGTTGCATCCCACCAAGCACCTGAAATAGCAACATCTTCTGAAACTTCCTTACCTTCAATAGCGAAGATTGCCTGTTCAACAGCCTGATAACCAATCTGGAATGAATCCTGTGCAACTGCACCAATTAGCTTTGGACCTGTTGTCTTCTTCATCCATTCGATTTGCTTTGTTCCTGCATCATAACCTGCAAACTTAATTGCATCATACTTTGTTCCTGCTGCTGCGATAGCATCATAAACCTGCTTAACAACACCTTCATTTGTCATAAAGATTGCATCAGCGCCTTTTTCTGAAAGTGCTTCCAAAGCTGCTTTGTATGCATTGTCAGCATCGCCAGGCTTAACTTCTTTAACAATTGTGTACTTACCCTTTGTTGTTTCATCAGCATCTGCTAGTTCTGCAAACTTTTCAACAAAACCTGCAGCTCTGTCGATACCTGTTTGTGTTTCATCGTGTTGAATTACACCAACTAAATAATCGTCTGCTGCTGCAATGTCAGCCTTGATAGCTTCAAAGAAATGTTCAGCAACTATGTTAGATGCCAGATAGTTACTTGTTGCAACTGAAGACTGGATAGGGTTCTTGCCTGCAGCATCAAGGGCTGCAATATCATTTGCCCAGATTCCGCTGTCGAATTGAACAACAGGAATCTTTGTATCATATGCTTGTGTCAACATATCAACAAAACCTTCGCCGATTGTTCCCAATACGATTGCTGCTGCATTATTTGAAAGAGCTGTCTGAACCATTTCCTTCTGCGAAGGTAAGTCCTTAGCTGATTCACTTGCAGGGCCTCTGAAAGTGATATTGTAGCCATACTTTTCACCAGCTGCTTCTGCACCTGCTTTAACTGACTGCCAGAATGCATGTGATTCACCTTTTGCAACAACCGCAACTGTCTTTTTGTCAGTTCCGCCTTGTCCGCAGCCTGCCAGCAAGCCTACACCCATAACTACTGCTGTTACCAATGATAATACTTTTTTCATATCTTTCATCTCCTTATATTTTTAGGCTTTCGCCTTATTTACATTATTTTACTTTATTGGCATTCTTGTTTTTGATAACATCCATCAAAACTGCCACAACAACTATGATACCTGTTAAAACATATGTAACATATGTTGAGTTCAAATTCAGGTTAAATCTTGCAAGCACAAAGTTCAATCCACTTCTTATTACAACAAGCATAATAGAACCAATTACTGAGCCTGCAACAGATGCCACACCACCTGCAGCACTTGTTCCGCCGATATATACACCAGCAATTGCATCAAGTTCCATTCCATTTCCTGTTGCAGCGGCAACAGTTGCAAAAGATGATGCCCAGAAGATAGCCGCAATACCTGCTCCTATTCCGCTGAATATATATGCTATGATTTTATATTTATCAGTGTTGATACCTGAGAGTCTTGTTGCTTCTTCATTACTACCTATTGATAATATGTATCTTCCGATTTTACACTTATACATAAGGTATCCGCAAACCAATGCAAAGAATATAACCCATATTAATCCGGTCGGTACGCCGTTTGCATTTGAAAACCACTGATTGAACCATGTTCCATTTGGATAGAATATGTTTGGAATTGCTACAACCAATGCACTCAAACCTCTTGAGAACATCATTGTTCCGAGTGTTGCAATGAATGCCGGAATTTTTAATTTTGCAATCAGCAAACCATTTACAAGTCCAAATACTGTACCAATCGAAATCATTACAGGAATTGTTGCCCACAAAGGCATTCCTTCCATATAAAGCTTACCTGCAACAACTGCAGCTGCTATACAAACTGTACCAATTGAAAGGTCAATTCCACCTGTTGCTATAACAAATGTTACTCCAAGTGCCATAATAGCATATGGTGCCAACGACTGTGCCATACTTACAATATTATACTTACTCAAGAAATTAGGATTCAGAGCAAAAAATATAAGTATCAAAACTGCAAGAGCAACAATTGTTATGAGATTTTGTCCCACGCTTCCTTTTAAACCTTTTTTTAATTTCATCTTTATTCTCCTCTCATGGTTGCTAACGCCATTATCTTTTCCTGGGTTGCATCCTTAATATCAAGTTCCCCTGTAATTCTTCCCTCACACATAACAACGACTCTGTCGCTTAGTCTTTGTATTTCGGAAAGCTCTGAAGATATCATTATAATTGATTTACCATTACTTGCAAGCTCTTCCATAAGAGTATACATTTCACTCTTAGCTCCGATATCAATACCTCTTGTAGGCTCATCAAAAATAAAAATATCTGAGTCTTTCAACAACCAACGTGCAATGATAACCTTTTGCTGATTTCCGCCTGACAAGTTTTTCAATAATTGCTTGATTGACGGAGTTTTAGTTTTCAGTTTCTCATTAGCTTTTGTTGCTGCTTCATCAATTTTGGAATCATTAATCCATCCAAATTTTATGTAATCATCAAGTGAACTCAACACTGAATTTTCAGCAATTGATTTATCAAGCATCAATCCATATCTCTTTCTGTCTTCAGACAGATAACAGATTCCGTTTTCAACAGCTTCGTGAGGAGTTTTTATATTGACTTTCTTTCCATTTATAAAAACTTCACCTGATTCTATTGCATCCGCACCATAAATTGCTCTTGCAACCTCGGTTCTTCCTGCTCCCATAAGACCCGAAAATCCAAGAATTTCACCCTTTCTTAGACTAAAGCTGACATTCTTGATTTCATTTCCACGATTTAAGTTCTTTACCTCAAGAACTACAGGTGCATCTTCAGAAACTTTACTTTCTTCCTTTTTGTCACCATAGATAACCCTTCCAACCATCATTTTGACAATTTCATCCTTGGTTGTCTCACTCGTTATCAATGTTCCGACATATTCACCATCACGCATTACGGTAATTCGGTCTGAAATTCTGTTTATCTCATCCATACGGTGAGAAATATAAATCATACCTATTCCCTTTGCCTTTAAATCATTCATAATCGCAAACAACTCTTCAACCTCAGTCTGTGTCAATGCTGCAGTCGGCTCGTCAAGTATCAGTATTTTAGAATCATGTGAAACTGCCTTTGCGATTTCTACCATCTGTTGTTTTCCGACAGTTAATGAGCCAACAGGAACGGATGGGTCTATATCAACACCTATTCTTTCAAACAGCTTTTTCGCATCCTCTTCCATTTTTTTGTCATCTATATAAATACCATTTATCATAGGCTCTCTGCCAATATAAATATTTTGAGCCACAGTAAGGTGGTTCATCATATTAAGTTCCTGGTGGATAATGCTTATTCCCGCATCCTGAGATTCTTTTATATTTGCAAAATCAACCGGCTTGCCGAACAACACAATCTCTCCGCCATTTCGTTTATGTATTCCGCATAAAACCTTCATCAGCGTTGATTTTCCTGCACCATTTTCGCCCATCAACGCGTGAACCTCGCCTTCGCGCAGTTCAAGATTGACAGATTTCAATGCATGAACGCCTGAAAATCTTTTATCAATTTCCTTCATTTCGAGAATGACCTTGCTCATACTTACCTCCTATTTAACCTTATTTTATAAAACTTTGCTCATAGTTTCCTTAAGATAATAATAACAAAAAATGTCCTTTAAAGTCAATAGAATTCGTGTCGATTTATTGCATAAACTTCTTTTTAATTTTTTGTGCATATTGCTGAAAATTTCTTATCGTTTTATGTGTTTTTTGCATATATTTTTTGAAAAAACGGCTTAAAGTCAAGCTTTTGTGAAATTATTAACAATTTATATTATAAACTTTTTACATAAAATAACACTTGACAAATTAGTTTTATGTTGCTACAATATACTACTAATTTTTCAATATGTTTTGACATCAAAACAATCTCCTCAGTTTTCATCCCCTTTTATCCATTGTATAAAGCAAATCACCTATAATTTTTTCTTTTGTTATAATTTGCTTGATAATATCATTTTCATCAGTTATAAACACAAAGCATTTTTCATTTGGTCTGAATTTTTTGGCAATATCAAGCGTTGGTGTTTTTTCATCAGCTCCGATAACTTTTGCATATTTTACTTTTTGTACATTTTTATTTCCTATATACAATAATTCTTTTAACAGATTTGTATTATATTTTTCTTTTGAGAATAAAACATTTCCAACAATAAAAACAGCAAAAATACACATTGACGGATTAAAGCTGTTATAATACAAAAACACTGAAAACAATATTAAAACAATAACAAAAAACAACATTGAGATTGTTTTCATAGCCTTATTTCCGCCATCATATCCGAGCTTATAATTTAATATTTTTTTCAATATCATTCCACCATCAAGAGGAATAATCGGTAAAATATTAATAAGAAACAGTGCTATATTTTTGAAATAGAAATCAACAAAATACTGATTCCTAAACCCAATATGCAATGTAGCCAAAGCCATTAAAATATTGGAAAACGGGCCTGACAGATATAAAATAATTTCATCGGACAGACTATATATTATAGTATTTTTTAATTTTAAATTGAGTCCAAACGGATAAAATGTTATATGAGAGCATTTAAGACCTATAAATTTTGCACTCAAAAGATGCGCAAGTTCGTGTATTGTCATAATCAGAAAGCTCATCAAAAAGACCTCAAGCCGTCTGTTTATATAACAAAAAACTGCCATAACAACAAAAAGCCAATGAATATAAATTTTTTTCCCCACTCTAATCAAAAAGCATCACCCGTAAGTATTCTATTCTCTTACGAATGATGCTATGATTTTAAACCACATAAAATAATATATAAAACATCTGAAGTATGCTCCCGAGTACAACAAACAAATGAAATATTGAGTGCATATATCTTTTTTTCTTATAACGATAATATATAAATGCTCCTATTGTATAACTTATTCCACCACCTGCCAAAAGCCACATTCCTCCATTTTCAATCAAAAACGGCAGAGCCTTGTATGCAAAAACTATTGTCCATCCCATCAAAAGATAACAAAATGCAGAAAAAATCTTAAATTTCTTTATATCAATTGCATTAAGGGTTATCCCAAGAATTGCAGCAGCCCACACAACTGCAAATATTATCCATGCAGTTGCGGGGTCAAACTCACGAAGTGTGCACAAGGCAATAGGAGTATATGTTCCGGCAATCAACAAAAAGATTGAACAATGGTCAATTATTTGAAATACTTTTTTTGCCATCAGATGAGGCTTCAGACCATGATATATTGATGACATTGTATACAGAATTACCATTGATGCT
>JAZOTJ010000007.1:0-6255 GCA_045657585.1 Clostridia bacterium
CAGTCTGCCTCTTTTTTTACAATATATATTTTCCTTGATTTTTGTATAATGAGATATTTCCTGATGCAAAAAAGCTTAAAAGACAAGCTATTACAAAGAATATTACTCCTTTTCCTCCAAAAATTTCCAGTGCAATTATAAACGATGCAAAAGGACAGTTGACTACTCCGCAAAAAAGCGCAACAAAACCTATGCATGCACCTAATTGCGGCGATAAATTCAATAATGGTGCAGCTGTACAGCCAAAAGTTGAGCCAATAAAGAATGCAGGAACAATCTCCCCGCCCTTATAACAACAGCTGACACATATAACAGTGAAAATGATTTTTAACATAAATGCATAGGAAATCGCCTGTCCGTCAATTGCTCTGTTAATTATATTCATACCTGCACCATTATAATCATTACTTCTTGCTAACATTGTTAAAATAATGATTAATACACCACCGACAAATGCCCTCATATACATATTTGGCATAATTTTTTTCGCAAAGTATTCGGATTTGTGAAGTAAAAAGCAAAATAAATAGGCAATTAACCCACATAAAATTGCCAACACAGCTATTTTTAATACTGTAAGAATTTTAAATTCAGGAAAAACTATATTAAACCTTATTGGCGATACCCCGAATATTCTTGCAATCTGTCCTGCGACAAAGGATGATATAAGACACGGTATCAGCTCATATAAGTTTCTCAGTCTCACTCTTGCAACTTCAAAAGAAAAAATTGACGCGGCAACGGATGTACCAAAAAGTGCAGAAAAAACTGCACTCATTCCTGACATAACAGCCAGATGAATTTGCAGCTTATCAGTTTTAAAAGCCTTTGATATATTATAGCCTATGCTTCCTCCGAGTTGAAGTGCCGCACCCTCCCTGCCTGCCGAGCCGCCAAAAAGATGAGTTACAACAGTACTGACAAAAATAAGCGGCATCATTTTCAATGGTACATCAGCCTCAGATTTCACCGCCCTTATGACTCTGTTTGTATCAATTCCATTTTCTGATTTTGATTTTAAATATAAAAATGCAATCAAAAGTCCGCCTATAGGCAAAAGATATACCAGCCAGCTATATTCCATTCTTAATTCAGTCACAAAGTCAACACTTATATGAAATGCAGTTCCGACAATTCCTCCAATAATTCCGATTATAACAGGAACAATAAGCCAATTCAAAATAATTTTATAAAAATTCATTCTTTCTTTATACATAAGACCTTAACAAAACGCCATTTCCCTTTATTGTAATATGCCCGATATATGCAGGTATTAATGCACTTTCTCCGCATTTAAACAAAATATCATTTATATACACTTCGCCATCACATACAATTAAAGTTTCAAAACGGGCTCTATCCACCTCATAACTTTTTTCACCATCTACTGTTATTTTTTCAGTTGTAAAGTAATCACACTTAACAATAACACCATTATCAGGTGTTTTTGTGTCACAGTCTGCACTTGATGCTAAATTTGTAACATCAATAGCCTTGTCAATATGTAAATCACGAGGATTTCCATTTGCATCACGCCTGTCATAATCATAAACTCTGTATGTGGTATCGGAATTTTGTTGAATTTCTGCAATAATCAATCCTTTTCCAATGGCATGAAGTCTTCCTGAAGGAATGAAAAAGCAATCACCCTTTTTACATTCCACAAAATTTGTATAATTTAATAATGTGTTATCTTTAATTGAATTTTCAAATTCTTCCTTTGTTAATTCATCCTTAAAACCATATATAAGTCCTGCACCTTCTTGGGCGTGCATAACATACCACATTTCTGTTTTACCATATTCTCCATTTTCATTGGCATTTGCATATGCATCATCGGGATGAACCTGAACGGAAAGATTATCTTTAGCATCTATAAGTTTTATCAAAAGCGGAAATTTATCGCACCCATAAACTTTATCTCCCAAAAACTTTTCTTTTAATTGTTCTGTTAACTGAGCTATTGTCAGTCCCTTATATTCTCCGTTCTCAACAATACTTTCCCCATTTTTATGAGAAGCAACCTCCCAGCTTTCGGCAGTAATTTCATACGGCGACTTTTTTCCATACTTCTTATTAAGATTATCTCCTCCCCATATATAATCCTTATATACAGGTATCATTTTCAACGGATACATTTTATTTCCCCCAATTCACTTCTGTATTAGACATATTATAACACAAAAAAGTATTTTTTTCAATAGCATTTTTAATGATATACATAAAATCCTTTACCAAATATTTTCTGTGACTCAGACGCTACAATAAATGCATCTTTGTCAACCTCTGTAACCTTTCTTTGAAATTCAGGCATTTCATTTTCTTTCATCGCACACACAAGCATATGCTTTTTCTCCATTGTATACGCTCCGACAGCCTCAATTATCGTAACTCCTCTGGTACTGCCATCAATCAATTTTCTTGCAATTTTTTCCCCATCATCACTTATTACAAAAACAAGCTTTGAAACATTCAATCTGTGTACCAAAACATCTATAGCGGTAGTTGAAATATATAATGATAAAATTCCATAAAGTGATAAATCAATTTCTCCAAAAACAACAAATGAAAATGCGATTATGACTAAGTCAATTATCATTAAAATCTTTCCTATTTGTATATGCGGATAGGTGCATTGAATAATTCTTCCCAAAATATCAGTTCCGCCTGTTGATGAGTCAAAAATCAGAGTCAATCCAATTCCGAGTCCATATATAACTCCTCCAAACAGAGACGCTAGAATAACATCATTTGTAATGGGCGGAAACTTTGAAAACATATCAATTAAAACTGACATTAATCCCGAACATAAAATAGTCCTTACTATAAATCCTTTAGAAAGTTTTTTCAATCCGAATATCAAAAAAAACACATTTATCAGAAAATAACTCAGTCCCGCAGGAATTTTTAAAAGATAGAATAAAATTGTTGATATTCCCGAAACTCCTCCACCCACAATTTTATTTGGAATACAAAACATTCCGATTCCGAACGAAACCAGTACAACCCCCAAAAGAATAATCAGATATGATTTTATTGTCTTCATATTTTAATTCTCCTTTTTTGCTTGACATGCTTAAAAAAACAGAAAACTTCAGAGTTTTTTTATGCAATTTGTTTTTTTTAAAGAAATTTATAAATTAAAGTTGTTTTTTTGTTTGATTTGTTGTATAATTTATTATGGTATTATGTGTAAAAATAAATTTTATTATGTAACACAAGGAAAGATGGTGATGTGAGATGTTATTCAGTCAATTAAGAGATGATATACGCGCAGTTTTAGAGCGTGACCCTGCTGCAAGAAATTCATTTGAAGTTTTCTTGTTGTACCCAGGTATCTCTGCTGTTTTCTGGCACAGAATTTCTCATTTCCTTTTTAACCATAATATGAAATTTTTAGCTCGTCTGATTTCACAGACTGTAAGGTTATTCACAGGTATCGAAATCCACCCGGGTGCAACTATCGGCAAACGTCTGTTTATTGACCACGGCATGGGTGTTATAATAGGCGAAACAACAATTATAGGCGATGACTGTACCATATACCAGGGAGTAACTCTCGGCGGAACAGGAAAAGACCACGGCAAAAGACATCCAACATTAGGCAACAATGTTATGGTTGGAAGCGGTGCTAAAATTTTAGGTCCTTTTGTTGTCGGAGATAATTCAAAAATAGCTGCAGGTGCAGTTGTTTTATCAGAAGTTCCACCTAATTCAACATGTGTAGGTGTTCCTGCAAGAATTGTGAAACGAGAAGGTGTTAAAGTCAATGAAAATGACCTTGACCAAATCAGAATTCCCGACCCTATTTCATCACAATTGTGTACTCTTTCAGTACATATTGCAAAACTTGAAAAAGAACTTGAAGAACTGAAAAAAAATAATCTTTTGCACAACGTGCAGAACGGAGAATAATATGAAAATTTATAACACACTTACAAGAAAGAAAGAAGAATTTGTCCCTATTGACAAAAATGAAGTTAAAATGTACTCGTGCGGACCAACTGTATATGATTACTTTCATATAGGAAATGCCCGTCCCTTTATCATTTTTGACACAATGCGCAGATATCTTGAATACAGAGGGTACAATGTTAAATTTGTTCAGAATTTCACCGATATTGATGACAAAATGATAAACAGAGCAAATAAAGAAGGTATTACTGTTAAAGAGCTTGGCGAAAGATTTATTGAAGAATACTTTAAAGATGCTGCTGCCCTTGACATTCATCCTGCGACAGTTCATCCAAAAGCAACAGAAAATATTGATGCAATAATAGAAATAATTAAAAAGCTTGAAGCAAACGGATATGCATATAATGTAGATGGAAATGTATATTTTTCAACAAAAAAATTCAGAGAATACGGAAAGCTTTCCAAACAACCATTAGAAGATCTGGAAGCTGGTGCAAGAATAGATGTAAATGAAACAAAGCAGGATGCAATGGATTTTGCACTATGGAAAGCCCAAAAAGAGGGCGAGCCTGCATGGGAAAGCCCCTGGGGTATGGGAAGACCTGGCTGGCATATAGAATGCTCTGCTATGGCAAACAAGTATCTTGGTGAAACAATCGATATTCATTCAGGCGGTCAGGACCTCGTATTCCCTCATCACGAAAACGAGGTTGCGCAAAGTGAATGTGCTAATGGTAAGCCTTTTGCAAACTATTGGATGCATAATGGCTATATTAACATAAATAATCAGAAGATGAGTAAATCTTTAGGTAATTTCTTTACAGTCAGAGATATTTTGAAAAAGTATGATGCTGAAATTGTTCGTTTCTTTATGCTCTCTGCCCACTACAGAAATCCTGTCAATTTTTCCGATGTATTAATGGAGCAATCAAAATCTGCTGTTGAAAGAGTTTATACCTGTATTGATAACCTTCACTTCCTTTTAGACAACAGCGAAGAAAGAGCTTTGAATGAAAAGGAAGAAAAATATATCGAAGAATTGGAAAAATGCAAGCAAAAGTTTATAGATGCTATGGACGACGACCTTAACACTGCTGATGCAATTGCATCAATTTTTGATATTGTCTATGCAAGTAATACTTATTTATCAAATGAAGAGAAAAATGCGACAGGTGCAATAAATAAAGCTTTGGAAATCATATCAGAGCTTGGAAATGTTCTTGGACTTTTCACTAAGAGTAAATCAAACTCATTAGATGCAGAAATTGAGGCTATGATTGAAGAGAGAAACAAGGCAAGAGCCGAAAAAAACTGGGCAAAAGCTGATGAAATCAGAGATAAATTAAAAGAAATGCACATTGTATTAAAGGATACACCTATGGGTGTGAAATGGAGCTATGAAGAATAATGAATGAAGTTAATGCATCCACATTATCACCTTTGGTTCTAGCCTATATCGGAGATGGAGTTTATGAATTATTCGTAAGAAACAGATTAATCATCGAACATCCGCAGACTCCCCCATCTATGCTTCATAAGCTGTCTTCATCTTGTGTCAAGGCTCATGCTCAGAGCAATTCAATGAAAGTGATTGAGCCTGTACTTAATGAAAAGGAATTGTCGGTATATAAAAGAGGCAGAAATGCAAAGTCTCAAACAGTTCCAAAAAATGCCGATGTTGCAGATTACCGCAGAGCAACAGGCTTTGAAGCATTAATCGGTTACCTTTATCTTGAAAAAGAAAATGCAAGATTAAATGAAATAATGAACTTAGCTTTTTTAAACTATTCAGATTAATATATAAAGAGAAAGGGTTGTATCTAAATGGACAAAAAAAGACAATGCGAACTTAAAATAATAGCAAATAAAGTTCGTAAAAACGCGCTAAAAGCAGTATTCACTCCTCAATCAGGTCATCCTGGTGGCTCATTATCAATTGCCGAAGTATTGACTTACCTGTATTTTGATGTAATGAATATTGACCCGAAGAATCCGCAAAACCCAGACAGAGACAGATTTGTTCTTTCAAAAGGACATACCGCTCCTGCACTTTATTCAGTGCTTGCACAAAGAGGTTTCTTCCCTGAGGCTGACATTGAAACATTCAGAAAAACAGGAAGCTATCTTCAGGGACATCCTGACATGAAAGGTGTACCCGGCGTAGATATGTCAACAGGTTCATTGGGTCAAGGCATCTCAGCAGCAGGCGGTATGGCACTTTCCGCAAAGCTTGACAACAAAGACTATAGAGTTTATGCAATCCTTGGCGATGGAGAATTGGAAGAAGGACAAGTATGGGAACAGGCTATGTTTGCTGCTCACTACAAGTTAGATAATCTG
>JAZOTJ010000008.1:0-17151 GCA_045657585.1 Clostridia bacterium
TACAAGAGGTATGTCAGGTGTTGTTGACATAGGAAAGAGCTATGAGAAAATCCATTTGCTTGTAAGCCATGCAGGGGCAGTAGCCGATTCAAATCCGCTTAAGAGTAAATCAGAAAGAACAGGTCAGTTCCAGGCTCATGTTATATATACAGATGGAACCTCAACTCTTCCAGAAGGTGCAAACCCCAGTGCAGTAGGTTGGGCAGGTAAGAATCAATATAAATTCAAGGAAGAATTGATTGACGCTCCTGAGTCTGACGGAAGATACGGATATATTTGTGAGATGCTTCCGTTGGTTACAGCTGAAGGACAAAGCAATGCGGACAACTTTGTTGCAGACTTTGAATCATTTGTTTCACCCTCTGGTGTAGGCGCGTCTTCAAAAACAACATACAATGGACAGTTCTCAGCTGCAGATACTACCACAACACAGGCTGCATTTGAATACACTTTAACACTTGATCCAACTAAGACTGTAAAAGAGATTATATTCTCACAGACTTCAGGTCGTGGTGGTTATGCAGTATTAGCTATCTCAGGTGAAAAACCAAGAGAAGACTGGACAGATAAGGTTGCACAAACAAATGATGCAATTGATATTCTTGAAGCTAAGCGTGATGAAGCTACGGCAGCAGAAGTTTCAGACACAATGGAAATGGTTAACGCTGCAATTGAAGCGGGTGTTGAAAGCTATGTTAACATAGATAAATTCAATGTCTTGTTCGCTGACGGAGAATTCACCGGAAACCTTGTTAATGCATTGCTTGCGGATGTTGATATTGATGATGTTACATGGGATGACACAACAGCTGTTTTTAAAAATTTAGATGATGTTGCATCTGTAATCGAAGAAACAGGAAACATTGAAACCTGTCCTGCAAAAGAAGATCTTTTAGCTGCTTATGAAGGTATGGTTGATTCTTTGATTAATGAAGAAGAACAAAATAATAATGAAATGATTAAGAGATTCGAATTATTGAAATCACCAAAGACTTCTGCATTTCAGGAAATATTTGAAGAGAAAGTTATTTATAACACAACAACTCCTTTAATTAAGACAAATCCTGATTATGTAACATTTGAAGTTGATTTCTCAAAGCCTATTGATAAGACAGAGTTTGTAAAAGACAACTTCGAAGTTTTGTGTGGAAATAAGAAAATTGATAACTCATGGATTACACTTGAATCAAGAATGACAGGCGAAGATATAACAGGCGTTAATGTTAAGGTTTTAAATACTCTGGATTATACAAAGCCGTATACACTTAATGTTAGCAGAAATTTAAAGGGCGCAAATGGCGAGGAGTGGGGATATCAGCTTACAAAGCAGGATAACGCCTCAGCACCATTTACTGCTACAGCAAAAGGTATCACACTTATAAAATCTTCAAGAAAATTCAGCGGTAAGATTTCAATAAACAATGCATCAGCTGCAACATCTCCATGTATAATCATTATCACATCATATGATGCAGATGGCAAAGCCTTGGGATCAATTTGTGCACAGACTACAAACGGAAATATAGCAAAGGGTGCACAGGATATCAGTTTTGAAGGAACATTGCCTGTAGAGGCAAAGAGCGTGAAGGGTTATGTTTATGATGGTATTGCAAGTATGACCTTATTGGCAGCTCCCGTATCAATTACTATTCCTGCGACGGAATAATATTGAGATTGGTTAGTTAAAAACAGTGTTAGTTATGATTTTCCCCCGACTAGAAGAATTCCTGTCGGGGGAGATACGGTAAAAAGGATGGTGCTAAATGAAAAAGTATTGCAAAATATTACCTATTTTATTGATAATAACAATACTATGCACTTCATCAGGATTTGTCGGTTATGCAAATAATCCCACATCAGAGGAAGAATTTGTTGTGTATGTAAGTCCTGATGGTGATGATAGTGGAGATGGTACTCCGGAAAATATGCTCAGAACTCCTGCAGGCGCACAAGCCTTTGTAAGAAATTCAGGTGTTTTGAGAAAGCGTCCTGTTCGTGTCATCTTTAAGCCTGGCAATTATTATATTGACAAGCAATTGGGATTTAATGAAACAGATGAAGGAACAGAAAGATGTCCTGTAGTTTGGGAAGCAGAAACGAAAGGTACTGCTCACTTCTATGGAACAACTGTATTAGACAATTCTTTGTTTGAGCTTGTTACAGACCAAGCAATTTTAGATAGACTTCCAACTGCAGCAAGAGGTAAAGTTGTTCAGATGGATTTGAAGAAAATGAATATAGATATAGAAACTATTGCGCCGCATACATTTGCTAAGGAATCGACCGAAAAACCTTTTACAAACCTGTTTGCAAATGGCAAGGAACAAATGCTTTCCCGTTGGCCTAATGGAGAATTTCAGTATGCATTCTGGGATAAGGTTGTATACAAAGGATCAACTGCCAGTTGTGTCTATACTGAAAATGACGGCGGAATTATTCAGTTTTCAGATCCGAGATTATCAAAATGGGTAACTGCAAAGCATGCATACATAAGAGGTCATACAGGATCTACATATTCATGTGAGAGTTATGGTGTTAAAGAAGTGGATCCTGAAAAAGGAACAATAAGATTTAATACAACAGGTTATTATCCACTTAATAACTCATCTCCGAGAGAGTTGCAGATTTTTAATCTTTTGGAAGAAATTGACTGTGCTACAGAGTGGTATATTGATACTGACACAGATATGTTGTATTATTATCCTCCAAAGGAAATAACCCCTGATGATGAGTTTGAATTATCAACTCTTAACGAGAATATGTTTGGTTTTAGTGGCGATTTGCATATGACACTTAAAGGGCTTGATCTTTCAAGAATGAGAAAAAGAGTTGCGACAATTAGTGCTACGAATCTAACAATTGATGGTTGTGTGATTACATACTCAAAGGCAAGATTTGCATTCTATGCCACATCAGATAATTATACGTTTATAAACAACTATATAGCACATTGTGATGGTACAGTCCTTTATTCTAGTGGTGGTAATAGTCTTGTAAATGACAGAACCTCAAAGAGAATACAGGTTAATAACAATTATATAACTCAATGTGGTGGAATGATGATTAACGGCGGACATGGTTTAAGTATCAGAGGAGCTCGTAGTGATATGCATAACAACACTATTCATAATATGCCATCAGGTGCTCAGAACGGTACTTTGCTTGATTCAACCATGAAATATAATGAGTTCTATAACTTCGGAAGAGACATAACAGACGTTGGTGCATATTATGTCGGAATGGGAAATAACGGTAAAGTTCTTGGTGTCGACATTGAGTATAACTTTATATATGATTATGGTCCTGTTAACCCTAGCCTTGGAGATGCGGTTCAGGGTATTTACTTTGATGATGGCCACTGTTTCTCAAGCGGAAGATATAATATATTAGTAAATGGTGCTCGTTCAGCATTCCAGATTGGCGGAGGAGACCGCAATTCTGTTGAAGGAAACATTATAATCGGAATGGCCGGACTCAACTTGTCAACCGACAACCGTCGTGAGACATGGACAACGAAGGATGAGATGTATGAGGCAGGCGTAAGCGGATTGAGTAGTAGTTTGATTTCATATAAGCATTTTGCAAAAATCGACCCGTATTTAAATACATACTTGTCAATCCCAAAGCATTATGAGCCGGTAGATAATGTTATAAGAAATAATCTTTCCGACAAACCATTCGAAATTAATGAGCGTATGGAGAAGTTTGGAAGAGTTTATAACAACAAATCTGTTGAAGATTACTCACACTTTGTTGATCCTGAAAATTACGATTACAGACTTAAGGACGATTCTGTATATGCAAAAATGATTCCTCAATTGACAGAGTCAAACTTTGATTTGTGGTCAGTGGGAGCATCTCCAGAGGTTACAGAAAGCATTGACAAGAGCTTTGAACTTCTGTTCCCATCAAAGGACGGAGAATTCAATTCTGTGTCAGATATGTTGACCTGGAGTAAAGCGAATATGGTTGACGAGTACAGAGTTTTGGTTGCAACTGACCCTGAAATGAAGAACATCGTGGTTGATGAGATTGCTCCATACAATTCTATTTCTGTTGAAAAATACAATTTTGAAGAAGGAAAAGAGTATTGGTGGAAAGTTTATGCAATCAACAAGAGCTTCAAGAGAAAGAGTACATGGGGAACTGAAATTCAGAAGTTTGTAAATACAAACAACTATATCTCAGCTGTTGACACAATTAAGTTTAAGGTTAACGATAACAAGAAGATTATGGCTGATAATGACCTTTCGTTCTTCGGAGAAGAAGAAACTAAGGAGTTGAGAGCTGCAAATGAAAAAGGTCTGAAGGTATATCAGAAGGCAGTTAAGGAAGGTGTTATAGGGAAAGAAAACTATAACGATATTATGACTACTCTAAATGTTGCATACAACAGATTTGAAAAGAGTGAGAAGCTTGTATTTACTCATTTTACACCTGAAGAATTCAGAGATAAAAGTCTCTGGTTGCCAAGCGCTTCCTTCGAACATGTGCCTACCGACAACAACGGTGTACTTTTCAAAGGCTCCAGAGCAAACGTAATGCTTGACAAAGAAATCGGACAGAGTAACATTTTCCAATTTAGAGCGAAGATTGACTACAAGCACGAGGGTGTTTCAGACGGTGCATTTGCAAGTTTCGACCTGAGAAGAAAAGATTATAAGAAGATTGGTTGGAACGACCAGAGTGTCATGGTTATCGTTAAGAGACATAGTATTGAGCTTCAGTTCTATCCCAAAGAAGGTCTTATCCTTTCGGTACCGAATAAATGGGATCTTGATGATAAATGGCATGAATATGCTATCGGTGTTGTCAACAAGGCAGAGGGTGTAAGAATAATCTTCATGATTGATGGTGAAATGGTTATTGACCATCGTTACATGAACAATCTAGCTCAAAACGATGGTAAATTCTGTGTATTTTTAAATGGTATAAACGGTATCGAGTTTGAAGAATCACAGTATGGTCCATTGGAAACGAACTCATTGTCTCTCAATAAGTTTGTTGATGGTGTTGAACATTCTGAAGAAGGTATCTGGACCAAGTCAGAACTTCCTGGATTCAGAGGAAGCTATGTTAAACAGATTGCAAGCGGTTCAGGTACAGCATCATGGAACTTTAAAGATCTTGGAGGTAAGAAGAGGATTTACTTCAGAAAGATTGCGGCTCCTGATGGTGATAAGAATGCTAAGCTTGAAATCTACTCAGATAAAGTATGGTCAATGGGCGGAGACGAAGTGACATATACAGTCCCTGTTGATATGTCATCAGGTGAAGATGAGTGGATTCTACTTGACGAAGGTCGATTCCAGGGCGGTTTGATTGATATCAAACTTGTCGGTTCTGGAAGCGGTACGCTTTATGCAAATGCTATCCGCATTGAAGAAATGGAGGACTAATATAATGAGAATTACTAAATTATCTAAGGTTTTATCATTAGTTCTGGTTATTTGTATTGCAGTTGGTATGGTTGTAACAACAAATGCAGAAGAAGTAATAACTGAGGTTATAACTGAAGCAGCCCAAGATGCGGAAGCTATTGATGCAGAAGCGGTTGAAGTGGAAGCAGAACCCGAGGTTAAAGTTATACCTTTTGATGAAACTTATGAATATAAGTTTATTGAAAGATTCGATATTATGTCATGCTATAATCATGACGATTTCCAATCTGATAAACCAGTTACCCGTGCAGAGTTTGCAAGCATGCTCTGCGCATTGGGTGGCTTAGATCCAATAACAGGCGGAAATGAATTTGTAGATATTGGCGGAAATGAGTATGAAAAGCACATTAACGCTGTAAATCTTAAGAACCTTATGAGAGGTTTTGATAAGTACACATTCCTTCCTGATAAAGAGATAATTTTGTCAGAAGCAGTTAAGCCTATTCTTAATCTTGCAGGTTATGAAACTCTGGCAGCTCAGCAGGGCGGATATCCTAACGGATATATGCAACTTGCAGGTGATTTGGATATGCTTGATGGCATGTCAATTACTGCAGATGATGTTGTTACAAGAGGTGAAATGGCAAGACTTATCTACAACTCTCGTAATGTTAAAATCTACGGATCAATTGACTTTGTTGATATTGATGGTGAAATAAAAATTCATACTCTTATGACAGATAATATGAATATTGACTGTGTAAGAGGACTTGTTAAAGACAATGGCATAACAGGTTTGCGTTCAGACGAAAAGAGCAGACTTGGTTATATTACTATTGGTAAACAACAGTTCAAGATCAGAAAACAATCTGAAGTAAGAACTTATGTTGGTAGATATGTTGAAGCATATTATACAAGTAATCCGGATTCAGATGGTGAAAGAACAATTGAATATATCCATCTTGATAAGGTTTACACAGGAAAAGAAATAACATTTGATATCAATAAGTTCATCAGTCTTTCAGGTCGTGTTATAAAGTTTGAAAATGAAAAGGAAAAAGAACAGAAGATAGAACTCACTTCAAGTGTTAACATTATTTTCAATAACAAGGCTGTAAAGTCAATCAAGGAATCAATGTTTGATTATGATTACGGTACTGTTACATATGTTCCTGCAAGAAAGGGTGCAGCTGATACAATCATCATTGAAGGTATTGTATCATGGTTCTTATCAAGTGCAGACAAGGAATTTGAGTATATTTCAACTACAAATGAATGCAGAGCAATTGACGGAGAACGCCGCATTGAGATTCCTAAAGCTGAAATCGGAAAGACTATCTTCATTGAAGACTACCATGGCTGGGACGGAGATACTTATGATGTTTCTGCTTATGATGTTGTCGACATCGTTAAGTCGGGAAATTATGTATTCATCAGAGTTACCGAACCTAATATTCAGGAAAAGATAGTAAAGGGAAAAACTAAGATAGATGGTAAGCCTGCAATAATGTTCAATGACGGAGATACCTTCGTAGTTTCTCCTTATTATTCTAAAACTGAAGAATATAATGAAATAAGCTCAGGTAATTTGTATTATGTTTACAGAAACAGGGAAGGACATGTTGTAAGACTTGAAAATATTACAAGTGCAGACTTGAAGGTAGCATACTTAATAAGATCAATTTATGATCCGATTGAAGAAACAGGCTTCATAAAGATTCTTACAACAGATAAAAAATATGTAACACTTCCTGTTGCTGAGAAGATCACATTCTCTGATAACAAGAATGTGACAACTCCTTCAATGAAATTTATGACAGCACACAATTCCGCTCTTCACGAATATGAAGGTGTTATAAACTATGCTGTTAATAAACTTGGACTTGTTAAGAAGATTTATTTGCCAGTAGACAGAGGTGTGGACCGTGAGTTTGGTCGTCTCGGATGTATATATGATGACGTAAACGTTGCAGAATACTGGGAAACAGGAAGAACTAACTTTGGTGAGTTGTTCCTTGCAGCAGCAAATGTTGGAACATATATGAAATATACCAGTGAAGTTGAAATGGAAAATAGGTATAAGTATGGTGCCGTAAATGCAATCGGTGCAACCAGACATAGACCTACAAAGGCATATAACTTTGATCCGAATTCTCTTTATGCTGAAATCTTGTTTCAGGAGGCAAGTTCATCAGCTAGTCCGAAAATTACAACTGGTGGTACCGTTGTGGTTGTAACTGATATGAGTCAGGAAACTATTTATGCTGATGAAAATTATGTAGTTCTTCAGACAGTAACAGTTCCTGCAGGAACTCCAAAAACATATTATGCTAAGCCTGAGGATTTAGCAAATGCAATGGACATTGTTACCACATCTCCAGAAAAATACTGGCAGGTTGAAAAGGGAGACATTATTATTATAAGACCAAAAACTACAGATAATACAGTAGTTGATGGATTATCCTTGGTATGGGATGCTAATGCACCTAACCCGATTGATCCTGAAAAGGGAAGAAAAGGTTCAGTTCCTTGCAGTATAGGATATGGTTCATCATCTAAACCGGCTCAGTCAAACCCATTCGTTTGGTATGGAACAAATTATGCAGGACCTGGTACAGACATAACATCACAGTGGAGAAGCCTGTTCGGTTATGCATACTATGTTGATGCTAAGGGTGGATTGATTGTTTCTTCTCAGGAATTGAGTTCAAAGGAATATGATCCAAACTATGACAAGAAAAAGTATTTTAATAAGGCATTCTTGCCACCGGCAACTGCTATGATTACTGTGTTATTTAAGGATAATCAGGTTGAAGCAAGAAAGGGTTCAATATCAGATATTAAGACCTATCTGACTGATGGCAATAACTGTTCAAGAATCTTTGTAAGGACGGATTATGGTACACCAACATTTGTTGTAATATTTAATGGAGAAATGAAGTAAAATGGAAAATGTAATAGATAAAAAAGTAAAAATTAAACAAAAAAAAGAAAAGCCAAGAAAAGAAAAGAATCCATTGCTTGCGGATTCATGGCAATTGTATTTGATGGCGGCAATTCCTGTATTGTTAGTATTTATATTCAGTTATACTCCAATGTATGGAGTTATCATCGCATTTAAGAGATATACATATGCTGATGGTATTTTTGGAAGTGAGTGGGTAGGATTTAACAATTTCAAATTCTTCTTTGCATCAAGTGACTTCGCAAATATTGTATGGAACACGATTTCCATGAATATCGTATTCATTATAACAGGAACATTGAGTGCGTTGGCTGTTGGTATCTTGCTTTATATGGTTGCAAGTAGAAATGCTACGAAGGTATTCCAGACGCTTTTGATTACACCTAACTTCTTATCATGGGTTATCGTTGCGTATATGTTATACGCAATGATAAATCCTGAATTCGGTGTGTTTATTAAAGCCATGGAAAACAGAGGATTTGAAACAGTGGACTTTTACTCAACGCCGGGTGTATGGCCGTTCATACTTACAGTAGCAAACATCTGGAAACACGTTGGTATGGACTCAGTTATTTACTATGCTGCCCTAATGGGAATATCACAGGATTTGTTTGAAGCTGCTGATATAGATGGTGCGAATACTTGGGATAAGATAAAATATATCATTGTTCCGGAGCTTAAGACACTTATAACTATGCTTACAATCATTAAAGTCGGTGGTATATTCTCTGCAGACTTCGGTTTGTTCTATCAGTTGCCAATGGACTGCGGAGCTCTTTACTCAACTACAGACGTTATAAATACATACATATTCAGAACTATGCGTGTGTTGGGTAATATGGGTATGTCAAGTGCGGCAGGTTTGGTACAGTCAGCTGTAGGAATGATTCTTGTTGTAACTACTAATGCAATAGTTAACAAGGTTGACCCTGACAGTGCATTATTCTAAGAAAGGAGAGTGGATATAATATGACAAGTAAAAGTAAAGTGGTTCAAGGCATATTGATTGCATTCTTCTCAATAAGCTGTGTTATGATTATTCTACCGTTCTTATTATTGGTGGCTGTATCTTTTTCAAAAGAACAAGATATTACGATGTATGGATATCAATTAATTCCAAGACAGATTGACTTTGCAGCGTATAAATACATTATGGAAAATCCGACAACACTGTTGAATGCATACAAGGTTACTGCGATATTCTCATTCAGTGGAATGGTGCTTAGTGTATTGTTTATGGCAATGTGTGCATATCCATTGTCAGTTCCGGGATTTAAGGCTAAAAGATCGCTATCATTCTACCTTTATTTCACAATGTTGTTTGGCGGTGGTTTGGTTCCTTCTTATATCCTTATCTCACAGTATCTGAATCTTGATGATACTATCTGGGTATATATTATCCCAGGACTTATCATGCCTTGGTATGTCTTTATGATGAGAACATTCATGCAATCCTTGCCGGGGGAAGTAAGAGAATCAGTTAAGATGGACGGAGGAAGCGAATTCCTGTATTTCTTCAGATTTGTTATCCCGCTTTCAAAACCTGTTTTGGCAGCTATCGCATTGTTTATGTTCCTTGGAAAATGGAACGACTGGAATACATCTATGCTATATATCAACTCAAGAGACGAACTTATTAGTTTACAATATTTATTGCAGAGAATTCTAAAGAATTTGCAATTGATGAGAGAATTGACTAAAGAAGGCGTTCAAATTAATGAAGTGGCGGATGAAATTCCAACCGAAACGGTTCGTATGGCAATGTCAGTTGTTGTTGCAGGACCGGCGTTGATTATATTCCCATTCTTCCAGAAGTATTTTGTAAAGGGTTTGACAGTTGGAAGTGTAAAGGGTTAATAGTCGAATCAATTACCCGATAATTTACAATTATTTAGTAGGGTTTTATAAATACAATAAAAGAAGGGCGTTTTGGATAATGAATAATAAAAAAATATGGGCGATTTTAATGCATCTTAGCTTTAATGAATGGCCACAACAGCAGTATGAAACTACAATATTTGATGATGATTTTTGGGAAGAGTTTTTAATAAAGTGCCACCAAACAGGTATTAATATGATTTTGCTTGATGTTGGTGATGGTGTTCAGTATAAATCTCACCCTGAGATTTGCCTTCAGGATGCATGGAGTAGAGAAAGAATACATACAGAAATTGAAAAATGTAAGAAACTTGGTATAGAGCTTATACCTAAGGCTAATTTCTCTACATCTCACTGCTATTGGATGAAGGAATACAGAAAAATGATATCATCAAAGATATATTATGATTTCTGTAGTGACATTATCAAAGAACTTTATGAAATGTTTGAAGGTCCGAGATTTATTCATCTTGGTATGGATGAAGAGGAAATTATTAATACCAAAGGTACTGATTATGTTGTGTTCAGACAAGGTGACCTTTTGATGCATGATATCAAGTTCCTGATTGATGAAGTCAACAAAACTGGTGCAAAACCTTGGATTTGGCATGATCCGTTGACTGAATATACTGAAAAGTTTACGGAAGCTATCAGTCCTGATGAGGTTGTTATTTCTCCTTGGTGGTACTGGGGATATACTGAAGAAGATACATTCAGACTTATAACAGATTACGAAGGTATGTATAAAGCTCGCGGACTTAAGTATGAACGTGAGGCTCCATGCAGAGTTAACTTTATGACTAAAATATTACCTCTTATGGAAAAAGGATATAAATATGTCCCGACTTCTTCAATTTGTTATAAAGATGAAGCAAATGTTGAAGCAACAGTAAATCATTTTAGAAGTGGTTCGCCATCGGAAGAACAACTTCCTGGATATATGATAGCACCATGGATGAGAACACTTCCTAAGTACAAAGATAATATTTTTAGGTCACTTGACTTGTTAAAAGAGGCAAGAGAAAAACATTACGGAAAATAGAAATAGAAATAAGCAGTTCCCATAAAATTGAGAACTGCTTATTTTTGTATATAAATTCCTATTTACATTAAATATAATTTATTGTATAATAATTAAGATGGGGAGTATGTTTGTAAAAATAATGATAATTAAGGAGAAACATTTATGAAGAAGAAAATTACTGCTTTGATGATATTATCAACGTTTTTATTTACAACAGCAAAAGCCTCAATTCTGGGGAGTAATTTAATAAATTCTAATAATATTACAATAGGAAAAGGCGTGGAATTATATTCAAATACTTTTATTTCAGACCAGAGCGGAGTCGGAAATCAGACTGAATATTATGCAGAGTACACGCCTAATGAAGGTGTTAAGCCAACTGTTATAACAGGTGATGCTATTTACGGGAAAAGAAATGCAAAGGAAATAATGAGTTATATGAAGGATAATGATTTGGTTCCATTGCTTGGAATTAATGCATCTTTTTTCTCATTTTCGTCAGGGATACCTATGGGACATGTTATAACAGACGGAGTGGTAACATCTGCAGATGAGAGGACTCTTGCAGGTGTGGGATTTAAAGATGATGGGTCTGCATTTGTTGAGGATTTATCGGTTCAGACTATGATTTCATTTGGCGAAGACTATAAGCTGCAAATACCTCATCTGAATAAACTGATAGCCAAGGATACTCAGATGGTAACATTATATACATCTGATTTTGGAAAGAAAACAGGAACAAGTACAAAAACCTTAAACATAGTACTGGATACAGGTAATAACAAAATAAAAATCGGAGAGGAATTTGATGCTGTTGTATCTGAGGTTATTACAACAGATGCACCATTGGATTTGTCTGATGGAAAGATGATTATATCTGTAAATGTTGAGGGTAACAAGTGGGCAATATTATTATTGAATAGCCTAAAAACAGGAGATATGATACATTTCGGAACAACTTCAAATAATGATATATGGAATGATGCTATTTGTGGTCTTGCAAGTGAGGGAGCGAGACTGTTGACTGATGGTGCAATTAACGAAAATCTGACCGGTAGTGCGGCGCCAAGAACTGCAATTGGAGTAAAGGCTGATAAGACAGTTGTATTATATGTTTTAGATGGCAGACAAACAGGATATAGCTATGGTGCAAAGGAAAAAACTCTTGCCGAGAGACTAAAGGAGATTGGTTGTGTTGATGCTATAAACCTTGATGGAGGTGGTTCTACAACTTTATCAGGATTGTACCCAGGAATTAATGAAGATAAAATTATAAATTCTCCATCTGAGAATGCGTTAAGAAAGGTAACTAATTTTATATTTTTGAATAATATGGAGAAACCTACAGGAGAAGCCAAGTATGCATACATCTATCCATACTCGGGGAAGATTTTATCGGGAAGTACGATAAATCTTGATGCAAAGGCTGTTGATGAAAATTATTACAGTGTAAATTCATCAGAGATTATGTATTGGGCAAATGAATACGGAAGTGTCACAGATGACGGAAAACTGACCGCCTTGGGGGAAGGTAGAATTGTTGTCAATGCAGATGTTGATGGGGCTAAGGGTAGTGTAAGTTTTGATTCATATATGAGTCCTACCCAAATAAAAATCTACAATTATGATACTAAAAAGGAATTAACTAAGATAGATGCAAACCCTGAGGACAGTTTCAGATTATATGCCAAGGCATTTTATAATGGAATTGAAATGATGTCGTCAGATGAAGTATTCAGATGGAGTGTGTCTGATGAAATGGCACAAATTTCAGAAGATGGGGTTTTGACAATATCTCCAATGGCACAAAAAGATATAATCCTGACAGTGTCAGCGGGGACATATAAAAGAGAATATAAAATTGATTTGCCCGACATTGTTGATACAGAGAAATTCTATCCTGTAACAACAATAGATGTGTCAGATAATATATTGAATGTAAATATGTCTGCAGAATATGAAGCAATTGACAAGGATAAATCATATATAAAGATTGATGGGCAAAGAGTTAGTTTGTCAGATTGTGAAGTGACAGAAACTGATGAAAAGAACATAACAATTACCTGTCCCCTTTCAAAAGATTGCCATAAGATATTTGTGTGGACTGTGACATCGGGTGGATACACTGATGTTGAAATGTATAAGTCCAATGGAATTATATCGGAAAACATTTTTGATGACACTTCTTCACATTGGGCAAAAGACATAATTTCATATATGAACTCACAGGGAGTTGTAAATGGCTCAGTTGAAAATGGGAAAAAGCTATATAAACCAAACGACAATGTAACAAGAGCAGAGTTTGCAGTTATGGTTTCAAACTTTATGGGTTATGTTAAAGAACATTATATGAGCACATCACTTGATGCTTTTGAGGATAAAGATGCTATTCCTGAGTGGGCTTTGGGACAGGTTAAGGCAGTTTATAAAAATGGAATTATAAATGGAAAAGAAAATAATTCAAAGCTTTATTTCGAACCGAATGCATATATAACAAGGGCAGAGGCGGTTACTATAATTTCAAGAATGTTAGATGGAGAATTAAGGAAAAATGAACTGGAATATCAGGATAAAACAGATATTCCTGACTGGTCTGTTGATGCATTCAAGACTCTTAATGCATCGGGATTGATAAGTGGGTATGATGATAATACCATAAAACCTAAAAACAATGTGACAAGAGCAGAGGCTGTTACAATGTTTTATAATATCTATTGATACTTTGGAGGAATAATACTTGGACTTTAAATTGGTATCTGACTACAAACCGCAGGGTGACCAACCCCAGGCAATAGACAAGCTTGTAGATGGGATAAAAAAGGGAATGAGAGCACAGACGCTTTTAGGTGTAACAGGATCGGGAAAAACCTTCACAATGGCAAATGTCATTGAGAGGGTTAATAAGCCTACTATTGTGCTTGCTCACAACAAAACACTTGCAGCACAGCTTTTTGCAGAATTCAAGGAGTTTTTTCCTGAGAATGCTGTAGAGTTTTTTGTGTCCTATTATGACTATTATCAGCCTGAGGCATATATAGTTTCAACAGATACCTATATTGAAAAAGATTCATCCGTGAATGATGAAATTGATAAATTAAGACATTCAGCAACATTTGCTTTGTTTGAAAGAAAGGATGTATTGATAGTATCAAGTGTTTCCTGTATATATGGCCTGGGTGACCCTGAGGATTATGAAGAATTGATGATATCCTTGAGAGTCGGGATGGAAAAGCCGCGTGATGAATTATTAAGAAGGCTTGTTGATATCCAATATGAGAGAAATGATGTCAATTTTATCAGAAATAAATTCAGGGTTCGTGGCGATGTGGTCGAGATTTTTCCATCAAACAATGGGGAAAATGCAATAAGAATTGAATTTTTTGGCGATGAAATAGAAAAGATTTCCGAGGTCAATGTTGTGACGGGAAAGGTTATAGGATACAGAAATCATACTGTCATAACCCCTGCAAGTCACTATGTTACAACAGGGGAAAAGATGCAAATGGCAATTTTGCAGATTGAAAAAGAGCTTGAGGAAAGAATAAAATTCTTTAAAGACAATGATATGCTTATTGAGGCACAGAGAATTGAGCAAAGAACAAGATATGATATTGAAATGTTAAGAGAAATTGGCTTTTGTCAGGGGATTGAGAATTATTCAAGAATTATAAGTGGAAGAGCACCTGGCTCAGCTCCGTATACTCTGTTGGATTATTTTCCAAAGGATTATCTTATGATAATTGACGAATCTCACGTAACTGTGTCACAGGTAAGAGGAATGTATAATGGAGACAGAGCAAGAAAAGATTCTTTAGTCGGGTATGGTTTCAGGCTTCCTTGTGCATACGACAACAGACCGTTACAGTTTGATGAATTTGAGAAAAAACTAAATCAGATAATTTTTACAAGTGCCACACCTGCTGTATATGAAAAAGAGCATTCAGAGCAAGTAGCAGAACAGGTGATAAGACCAACAGGCTTATTGGATCCTGAAATTGAGATAAGACCGATTGAAAATCAGATTGATGATTTAATTAGCGAAATAAACAAGAGAGTTGAAAATAAGACAAGAGTTCTTGTAACAACACTTACAAAGAAAATGGCTGAGGATTTATGTGATTATCTTGTAAATGTAGGAATCAGAGTCAGGTATATGCACTCTGAAATAAAAACTATTGAAAGAACTGAAATTATAAGAGATTTGCGTCTTGGAGAATTTGATGTTTTGGTCGGAATTAATCTTCTAAGAGAGGGACTTGATTTGCCTGAAGTATCATTGGTTGCGATACTTGATGCTGATAAGGAAGGATTTTTAAGAAGTGAAGCATCACTTATCCAGACAATTGGCAGAGCTGCAAGAAATGCAGAAGGTAAGGTTATAATGTATGCAAACACTGTAACCTCATCAATGCAAAGAGCAATTAATGAAACTGAGAGAAGAAGAAAAATACAGAAAGAATTTAATGATAAGAATGGAATCGTTCCAAAAACAATAATCAAGGACATCAGAAAAGCAATTGAAACAATTGAATATGTCGAAGAGGAATTAGATGGATTTGATGATGACGATATTGAGGCAATGATTGAAAATCTTACTGATGAAATGATTAGTGCCGCGTCCGAATTAGAGTTTGAAAAAGCGGCAGAATTAAGAGATAGAATAGCAAAGCTAAAGGAAAGAATAAGTAATGAATAAGTATATTAAAATCAGGGGTGCAAGAGTTAATAATCTTAAAAATATCTCTTTGGATATTCCGAGAGATAAGCTTGTTGTGTTAACCGGTTTGTCGGGTTCGGGAAAATCTTCACTTGCATTTGATACAATCTATGCAGAAGGACAAAGACGCTATGTTGAGTCACTTTCTTCGTATGCAAGACAGTTTTTGGGACAAATGGAAAAGCCTGATGTGGATTTGATTGAGGGACTGTCACCTGCGATTAGTATTGACCAGAAAACCACTTCAAAAAATCCCCGTTCAACAGTTGGAACTGTGACCGAGATATACGATTATATGCGTTTGTTATATGCAAGAATTGGTGTGGCACATTGTCCGAAATGCGGTAAGGAAATATCCCGTCAGACAGTTGACCAGATGGCAGATACAGTTTTAAAATATGAGGAAGGCACAAGAATTCAGATTTTAGCACCTGTTATAAAGGGTAAGAAGGGTGAACATAAAAAAGTATTTGAAAAAGCTAAGAAGAGTGGCTTTGTAAGAGTAAAGGCTGATAGTATATTATATGATTTGGCAGAGGATATAGAGCTTGAAAAAACAAAAAAACATAATATTGAAATAGTTGTTGACCGTCTTATAATAAAGGCAGATATGTCAAGACACAGGCTTGTTGACTCAATAGAAACTGCATTAGAATTATCGGGCGATATCGTTATGATTGAAACTATTGGCGGAGATATAAGGACATTTAGCCGGAACTATGCCTGCCATGATTGCGAAATAAGTTTACAGGAGCTTTCACCAAGACTCTTTTCATTTAACAATCCATATGGTGCGTGCCCTGAATGTGACGGACTCGGCGAGTTGTCAAAGGTTGACCCGAGGCTGATAATCCATGATGAAAATCTGGGTCTTTTGGAGGGTGCTATTTATTGCACAGGTTGGGCAGCACCTGAAATTGAAGACAGTATGGCACATATGTATTATGTTGGTATTGCAAAGCATTATGGATTTGATATAAATTTACCATTTAAGGATATTCCGAAAGAAGCACAGAATGTTATTTTGTATGGTTCAAAGGGAGAAAAAATCAAATTTGATTACACAAGAAACTATGGCAAGGGAAGTTATTATAATGAATTTGAGGGTGTTGTGACAAACCTTGAGAGAAGATATCATCAGACAGGCTCGGATTATGCAAAATTTGATATTGAAAAGTATATAAAT
>JAZOTJ010000009.1:0-14924 GCA_045657585.1 Clostridia bacterium
AAGCGTCTTTTTGCCTGCTTATTTTTCTTCCAAGGGTCAGAAAAATTAAGATATATTTGTTTTACTTCATCAAATTCAAAATATTCACACAGTTTCATAGCATCTGCAATAATAAATCTGACATTTTCGACCTCCTGTGCAGTTGCCTTTTCCAATGCAATAACCAAAACATCAGGAACCACATCTATTGCGATATAGTTTATATCAGGATGTTGTTTTGCCATATTGCAGACAAACTGACCTTTTCCGCAACCGATTTCGATATGAATCGGATTGGAATTTCCGAAAAGCTCATTCCATTTTCCAATATATTCTTCAGGGTTTTTAATCCAGAGCGATGAACACTTTTCGAGTCTTTCATCGCAATGTTTTTTCTTTCGCATTCTCATAGTTTTTATCTCCGATTATATTTTTAATTGTGTTTTTACATCACTGAGCATATTTTCAACAACTTTAATTGCCTTTTCAAAACTTTCCTGTGATGATGAAAGGTATAGCTTGATTTTTGGCTCTGTTCCTGATGGTCTGACAATAAGTTGTGATTTATTGTCTGACAAATTGAACTTTATAACATCTGCATTTGGAAGTCCTTTTAATTCTTCATTTTTGCCATCGGCATATGAAATTATCTGAGTATCATAATCAGTGGTTTTTATAATGTCCATATCACAAATTTTTGTCATAGGAGATACTCTTAAATTTTTCATAAGCTCTGCCATTTTTTCCATTCCGTCTTTACCGGGCATAACAACAGAAACAGTCTTTTCGTAAAAATATCCATATCTGTTATAAATATCAAGAAGAGCTTCATACAGTGACATATTTTTTGTTTTGTAATAAGCTGCCATTTCGGCAATAAGCATTGTTGCAACAACACCGTCCTTATCTCTTGCATGAGTGCCGACAAGATATCCATAGCTTTCTTCAAAACCCAAGACATATGTGTGTGAGCCTGTTTTTGAAAATTCAGTCATCTTTTCGCCAATATATTTAAAGCCTGTTAAAACATTCATTATTTCAACATTATATGCTTTTGCAATTTCTGCTGCAAGCTCAGTTGTGACAATGGTTTTTATGATGACAGAGTTACCAGCAAGTGTGTTGTTTGCTTTTTTCTGCGAAAGGATATATTCACATAATAATGCACCTGTCTGATTGCCTGTCAATGTCTGATATTCGCCGTTAGCATCCCTTACGACGATACCAACTCTGTCGCAGTCAGGGTCAGTGCCGATGATGAGGTCAACATCATTTTCTTTTGCCATTTTGATTGCAAGCTCAAACCCTTCCTTGTCCTCGGGATTTGGAGATTTAACTGTAGGGAAGTTTCCGTCTTCGGTATCCTGTTCTGTTACCACCAAAACGTTCTTAAATCCGATTTCTTTTAAAATGGCTTTTACAGGTCTGCTTCCTGTTCCGTGAAATGGGGTATATATAAGTTTAAAGTTGTCAGAAACCTTTTCAATTGCCTGGGGATTTAGCTGTTGAGTTTTAATTGCATCCAGGAACTTTCTGTTAAGTTCAGGACCAACAATTTCAACAAGTCCATTTTTTGTTGCATCTTCCATTGAAATAAATTTGACATCATCAAAAACGTCACATTTATTGATTGCATCAACAACAACATCTGCAGCCTGAGGCGGAAGCTGACCACCATCAGAACCATATACCTTGTAACCGTTATATTCCTTTGGATTGTGGCTTGCAGTGATAACAACGCCCAATGCACATTTTAGTGTTCTTATTCCGAACGACACCTCAGGGACAGAATGAGGAGTATCAAAAAGATAGGATTTTATGTTGTGGTATGCTAATACTTTAGCAGTTTCTTCAGCAAAAACTCTTGAGAAATTTCTTGTGTCATAGCCGATTAAAACGCCTGCTTTTTTGGCTTCATCTCCAAGGTCGCAAATCCTTTTTGCAACGCCCATTGTAGCACGTCTGACATTATAGATGTTCATTCTATTTGTGCCAGCACCTATTATACCACGCATTCCTGCAGTTCCGAACTCCAATTCCCTGTAAAAACATTCTTCAATTTTTTTCTCATCATGTTCTATTTCTTTTAATTCTTTTCTTGTGTTATCATCAATGACAGGTGAGT
Organism: Clostridia bacterium; assembly: GCA_045657585.1. GTDB lineage: Bacteria > Bacillota > Clostridia > UBA1381 > UBA1381 > RGIG1988. The sequence continues at coordinate 2,105 of JAZOTJ010000009.1, forward strand.
TAAGCCATCTTTCATAAGTAATTTTGTAGTTGTCCATAAATTTCCTCCGTTTTTTTATTATATATAATTATACTCTTATTTTAACCAAAATTCAACCAAAATGATAAAAAAATAAATATTAGACAAAATTGGTACAATACTAATAAAAAAATTTGTGAAATCCAAAAAGACAAAAATAATTGACAGTAATCGTCATTTGTGTTAAAATAATAAAAATGGGCGATTGTGGATAATAGTAAATAATTATACAATATTATGCATAATTATAAGCTATTTTGCATATTTTGACAATTCAAGAAAGGTGTGAATTTTATGAAGGCACAGTTGATACTGGAAAATGGAAAACGCTTTTCGGGCGAACTTTTCGGTGACATTAAAAACATTGGAGGACAAATTGTCTTCTCGACAGAAATGATAGGTTATCAGGATATTCTTACTGACAGTAAATATCAGGATAAGATTGTTGTAATGACATTTCCTTTAATCGGAAATTATGGAATTAATCACGAGGATATAGGCGCTGATAAAATAACACCAATTGCAATGGTCGTGAGGGAAAAATGTGACTTTCCGTCAAATTTTCGAATGGAAATGACTATTGATGACTTTTTTAAGGTCAGAGGCGTTGTCGGAATTTCAGGAATTGACACAAGAGCTCTTACAAAACAATTGAGAACTAAAGAAACCATGAGGGCTGTTATAATGCAGGGTGAGCCTGATGATAAAGAAGTAAAAGCATTTTTTCAAATGAAGGAGGAGAAATAATATGCCATTAGATAAATCCATTAAAAAGGTGCTTGTAATCGGTTCAGGTCCTATCGTTATCGGACAGGCAGCAGAATTTGACTATTCAGGAACACAAGCCTGTGCTGCTATTAAGGAAGAGGGAGTTGAGGTTGTATTAGTAAACTCAAATCCTGCAACAATTATGACAGACAGGGGTATGGCTGATAAAACATATATTGAGCCATTAACCATTGAATATCTTGAAGAGATAATTAAAAAAGAAAGACCGGACTCTGTTATAGCCGGAATGGGCGGTCAGACAGGTCTGAATATGACTTGTGAGTTATATGACAGAGGAATTTTGGATAAATATAATGTAAGAGTAATCGGAACATCAATTGAGGCTATTAAAGAGGGCGAAGACAGAGATAGTTTCAAGAGATTGATGGAGAGAACAAATCAGCCGATTGCACCAAGTGAGATTGTAACAGATGTTGAAAAGGGATTGGAATTTGCAAAGAAAATCGGATATCCCGTTATTGTAAGACCTGCATATACTCTTGGCGGAACAGGTGGCGGTATTGCAGAGGACGAAGCTCAGCTTGTTGAAATTTTGTCGCAGGGATTGCATCTTAGCCGTGTTGGACAGGCACTTTTGGAAAAGTCTATAAAAGGTTGGAAAGAAATTGAGTTTGAAGTTATAAGAGACGGAAGCGGAAAATGTATTACAGTCTGCTCAATGGAAAATGTGGACCCTGTCGGAGTGCATACAGGTGACTCAATAGTTGTTGCGCCTGCATTGACATTAGGTCCTAAGGAATACAATATGTTAAGACAGGCTGCTTTGGATATCATTTCTTCAATTGAAATTAAGGGTGGATGTAATGTTCAGTTTGCTCTTGACCCTGAAAGCTTTAACTATGCAGTTATAGAAATAAATCCAAGAGTTAGCCGTTCATCAGCATTAGCGTCAAAAGCAACAGGTTATCCTATTGCCAAGGTTAATGCAAAAATTGCTTTGGGTTATAATCTTGATGAGATTAAAAATGCAGTTACAGGCTCAACTTATGCATCAGCAGAGCCAACAATTGACTATGTTGTAACAAAAATTCCGAAGTGGCCATTTGATAAGTTCTTTAATGCGAAGAGAAATCTCGGAACAAAGATGATGGCAACAGGTGAAGTTATGGCTATCGGAAGCAGTTTTGAGGCATCTTTATTAAAAGGTGTGAGATCTCTTGAAATAGGTCAGTTTACTCTTGAGAGAGAAAACTCAAAAAATCGTTCATTGGATGAACTTATAAAAAGAGTTTGTATTCCTGATGATGAAAGACTTTTTGATTTGGCAGAGTTAATCAGACGTGGATTTATGATGTCTAAAATTGCAAAAATAACAGGAATGGATATGTTCTTTTTGCAGAAAATCAAGAATATAGTGGATGCAGAAGAAAGTCTTAAAAAGTTATCACTTGATGACATAGACTATGATATAATGAAAAAATATAAGACAATGGGATTTTCCGATAAGGGAATGGCATTGTTGATTGGCTGTGGTGCTGATGAATTGTATGAAAAGAGAAAATCATTGAATGTTATGCCTGTTTATAAAATGGTTGATACCTGTGCAGGTGAATTTGATGCAGTTTCTCCATACTATTATTCAACTTATGATGAAGAAAATGAAGCAGTTCCAAGTGACAAGAAAAAGGTTATCGTAATTGGTTCAGGTCCGATAAGAATTGGTCAGGGTATTGAATTTGACTATTGTAGTGTTCACAGTGTCTATGCACTTAAAAAAGCAGGAATTGAAACAATTACAATCAACAATAACCCTGAAACTGTCAGCACAGACTTTGACACATCAGATAAGCTCTATTTTGAACCATTGACAGAGGAAGATGTTTATAGCATAATCGAGTTGGAGAAGCCTGATGGTGTTGTGTTGCAATTCGGTGGTCAGACTGCTATAAAGCTTGCAAACTTCCTTGATAAAATGAATGTTCCGATTTTGGGAACACAGCCTAAATATATTGATGAGGCTGAGGACAGAGAAAAGTTTGACGACTTATTGGAAAAATTAGATATAAAGCGTCCTAAGGGAAAAGCAATCTGGTCAGTCAAAGAGGGTATTGAAGAGGCTAACAGACTTGAATATCCGTTGCTTGTTCGTCCGTCATATGTTTTGGGCGGACAGGGAATGGAAATCACAAGAAATGAAGATGACCTTGTGAGATATCTTACAGATGCATTCCATAAAGACCACAAGAATCCAGTTTTGATTGACAGATACCTTGGCGGAAGAGAGCTTGAGGTTGACGCGATATGTGACGGAAAAGATGTGTTAATTCCAGGTATTATGGAGCATCTTGAAAGGGCAGGTGTTCACTCAGGTGACTCAGTTTCAATCTATCCGCCTCAGAATGTTGCACCTCATATAATTGAAAAAATTAAAGATGTGACATACAGAGTGGCAATTGAATTAAATGTTATCGGTATGATTAATATTCAGTTTATTGAATTCAGAGATGAGCTTTATATAATAGAAGTTAATCCTCGTTCAAGCCGAACAGTTCCTTATATAACAAAGGTTACAAATGTACCTGTTATTGACATAGCAACAAGAATAATGCTTGGAGAAACTCTGAAGGATATGGGTTATGAAACCGGTATTGCGCCTGAAACTAATACAGTTGCAATTAAAGTGCCTGTATTCTCAACCGAAAAACTTCCACAGGTTGAAGTCAGCTTAGGACCTGAAATGCGTTCAACAGGAGAAGTTTTGGGAGTGGGTTCAAACTTCAAGGAAGCTATGTATAAGGGTTTTATTGCCGCAGGAACTCCAATTCCAAAGAGTGAGGCAAGACTTTTGGTTTCTATTAAGGAAATGGACAAGGAAACATTCCTTCCAATGGCAAAGAGATTGCAAAAAATAGGTTGTAAGTTTATTGCAACGAAGGGTACTGCAAATTATTTGACACAAAATGGAATTGAGGTTGAAACCTGTAAAAAGATTTCAGAGGGTGTTCCGAATGTTCTTGACATAATACGAAGCGGAATGGTTGATATGGTTGTTGACATTCCTCAAAAGGCTAACAATGCTCATTCAGATGGTTTCAGAATGAGAAGATGTGCAGCGGAATGTTCAATTCCAATGATGACGTCGTTAGATACTGTAGGAGCTTTGATAGATGTTATGGAGGAAAATATCACCTGTGAAAAGACAAGTGTTGTTGAGTTGAATGAGATAAAATAGTTATCTGATTAAAGTCTTTAATTTCATTCCAATATTCACAGCAAAAAGGACTTTTAAAATATCAAAGACAATAAAAGGATAAACGCACACATAAAGTGCGTCGAAAAAATTCACTTTTGTAATTAATGCATATTGCAGGCTGCCGAAAAGATAGCAGACCAAAAGGGACAGTATACAAGAAATTATGAGGGTGAATTTTTTGTGTCTTGATGCAATGGAAACAATAATTGTTGTAAATATATAGGAGAGAATAAAACCACCTGTAGGTCCGAAAACAATATGAATTCCGCCCGTGAAACCTGAAAAAACAGGAAGTCCAAGAATTCCTGTAAGAATATATATCAAAATTGCCAAAGTCCCTTTTTTTGTACCCAAAGAAATTGCAGTCAGCATAACTGCAAATAAGGAAAGCGAAAAAGGAATTGTCCCCGTGGGAATTGTTATAGGCGAAATTACACACATAATTGCACAAAACAGTGCGATAATGGTTAAATCTTTTGTTTTTAATTTCATTTCATCCCTCCTGTTTTTTAATATTATATTATAAAAATAAAATAATGTAAACGGATTATTGACAAATAAAAATAAAAATGTTAATATAACATAAAAGTAAGTCAGATGGTCGCGGGCACGAAAGTGCGTGAGGAAAGTCCGGGCTCCAGAGAGCAGGATGCCGGGTAACACCCGGTGGAGGCGACTCCAAGGATAGTGCAACAGAAAATAAATGCCAGCTTGATTGGCGATTGTGGAAATGTGAGGTAAGAGCTCACAGGGATTTCTGGTAACAAAAATCCCGTGTAAACCCCATCCGGAGCAACATCGACAGCGGAATTAAGCCTGCTCGGCAGTTCGCAACTGATGGCTTGAGCGTTGCAGTAATGCATCGTCACAGATAGATGACCATTTGATACAGAACCCGGCTTACAGACTTGCTTTTATTAAAAAAATTAAATCTCCCGAAAGGTCGGGAGATTTTTTGTGTGAAGAATGTTTGAATAAAAATCAATAAAATGCTTGACAAAGCATATTTTATCTGTTATAATCAATCTGTTGCTATTTGATAGTGACATGCGCCTGTGGCGGAATTGGCAGACGCGCTAGACTTAGGATCTAGTGTCCCCGACGTGAAGGTTCAAGTCCTTTCAGGCGCACCACAAACAAAAACACTTATAGGATTTTCCTATAAGTGTTTTTGTTTTATTTGAAATTCTTAAATTAATTCTACGGGAGATTTTCCCTGGAATTCAATTTCGCCTATAATTGCTTTAACAAATGCTTCATAAACTGTTGGAGTAAATGAATAAGCATTTATGTATGTTGTAGGAGTTTCACAGTAATATTCATAATGGTAAGGACTACCAAAAGAACACACGATTTTCTTGTGAGGGTCTCCTGAATTTGATGCCCAGATAGATGTAGCATTTTTTTCCCAGAACTGTAATGGACCGATAGGAGCATGAGTTGTACGACTAAGAGCAAATACCGTCATATCATAATTGTCCTGAATTGCTTCAAATTCAGCCTGCACAATATCTCTTTTTACTTCAGCTTCAATTCCGTATTTTGCAAATATATCTTTAAAGGACTTCATACTTTCGTAAGCGGCATCGTTTGGTGTTACACAAACCACAAGAACTTTCTTTAGATTCTTGCAGGGAACAACTCCAAGCTCATTCTGAACAAGAGTCAGTCCTTTTTCGCTTATCTTCTGAGATACTTGTGTTGCTTTTTCTTCGTCATATGTTCTTGGCTCAAAGCTTCCGTCAAGAATACCTAGCTTTTCCTTCAATGCAAGAATTCTTGTTACTGCATCATCAAGTCTTTCCATCGGAATTTCTCCGCTAAGAATTTTTTCTTCTACCAAATCCATATATTCAATATCCGGCCATAACATCATATCGTTTCCAGCAGCAAAACTTCTCGCCTGATTTTCAAGACCGCCTTTGCCAACAAATCCGCCCATACAAAGTGCATCGGTTACAACGACACCTTTGAATCCGAGCTTTTGTTTTAAAAGTCCGCTGACAATGTCTTTTGACATTGTTGTTGCAGGGAAGCGACCGTTTATTTTTTCTGTCTGATAACATACAAGATTCTGATGTCCTGTCATAACTGACATAACATCTTCATCAAACAAAGCTGAATACATCTTTCCGTTTGTAGCATCCCATTTTTCTTTTGAAATATTGTTATTGACTGGCGCTAAATGAGGATCAACTCTATCATTATCATCTGTGCCAGGGAAGTGTTTTGCACAAGCAGCTATACCAGCATCTTGCATTCCCCTTATTATAGCCTTTGCAAGAGGTATGGCTCTATCAGGATTGTCTGATAGCGAACGGGTATTTACAACCGGACTTGCGGCTGACATATTAAGATCTACAACAGGAGAGAAGCTCCAGTGAATATTGCATGAACTAATTTTTTCTCCTGTTATTTTGCCATATTCATAAGCAAGTTCTTCATCATTTGCTGCTCCCAAAAGCATCAAAGAACCAAAGGACACAGTTCCCTTTTGATCATTAGGACCATCTGCTGACATAATAAGCGGAACCTTTGAATATTTATTACATTCTTCCATAACCTTATCACATTCATCTTTGTGAACTCTTATCATCAGTCCGCTTTCGTTAAGTCCGCCGCACGGATAAAATCCGCCTATTGGATATTTTTTAATGAAATTTTCAATAGAACCAAACTCTTCAATAAATTTTTCCACGGTGCAAAGCATTATCATAGTTTGTCCTATTTTTTCACGAAGTGTTAAATCTTCAAGCTTCATTTTTTTCATTCCTTTCAGTTAGTGTTTTACACACTGTTTTTTACTGCCCGCATTATACAATATCAGGCTTAGGAAGTCAATAGTTTATGCCAAAAAATTATGGATTTTATTTAATCAGAAACCAAAATATTCTTTTGCATTCTGGTATGAAATTCCTTTTATAATTTTTTCTAAACTTTCCATATCCTTTGGATATTCTCCATCCTCTACCCATTGACCGATGAGGTTACAGAGTATTCTTCTGAAATATTCATGTCTTGGGTAGGAAACAAAGCTTCTTGAATCAGTAAGCATACCAACAAAAGCTCCTAAAACTCCGAGATTTGCAAGCGCAGATAACTGAGCAACCATACCATCGCGATTATCGTTAAACCACCATCCTGAGCCAAATTGAATTTTACTCTTTACAGGTCCTCTCTGGAAGTTTCCAAGCATTGTTCCAAGGACATAGTTATCTTTAGGATTTAAGGTGTATAAAATTGTTTTTGGAAGAGCATCAATCTGTTCAAGCGAATTCATAAGCGATGAAAGGTTTTCTGCAACACATAGGTCGTTGATTGAGTCGAAACCTGTGTCAGGTCCGATTAAATCAAACATTTTCTTGTTGTTGTTACGAAGTGCACCGATATGTATCTGCATTGTCCAGTCTAGTCTTTGATATTCCTTTGCGCATACAGTTATAACTGCTGTCTTAAAAGTATCAATTTCATCAATAGTTAATTCTTCGCCATTCATTTTTTTATTGAATGCAAAACTTGCATCTCCTGTTGAGAAAGGAACATAATCAAGACCATGGTCTGCTAAACGGCAACCGTTCTGATGGAAATATTCAATTCTTTGTTTTAACCAGGTTATCAATTCGTCATAGCTTGTGATATCGTTACCCCTGATATAATCCAAAAACCATTCTTTATCAATACCAACTGCTTTATCAGGTCTGAATGTAGGCAATACCTTTGTTTTAAAGTTATCAGCTTTAATCTTTTGATGATGTCTCAAATCATCCTGTGGGTCATCTGTGGTACAGATTATTTCCACATTTGATTTTTCAATCAATGCTCTTGCTGAAAAATCATCGCCTTTTAATTTTTCGTTGCATATGTCCCAGATTTTCCTGGCAGTTTTTTCATTTAGCGGCTTATCAATATCAAAATATCTTTTAAGCTCCAATGCGGTCCAGTGGTAAATCGGATTTCCAATTAAATATGGCATAGCTTTGGCAAAACCAAGCCATTTCTCATATTTGTCGCCATCGCCTGTTATAAACTTTTCGTCTATTCCAAAGCTACGCATCTGACGCCATTTGTAGTGGTCACCGCCTAAGAACAAATCATATGCATCTTTGAATTTGTAGTCATTTGCAATCATTTCAGGCACTAAATGGCAGTGATAATCAATAATTGGCAAATCTTTTGCAAAGTTATGATACAGTTTTTTTCCTGTTTTGTTTGTTAACATAAAGTTGCCGTTGATAATTCCCATTTTAATTCTCCTCATAAAAACACATAAAGCATGGGATTGTAAATACAATCCCATGCAATTTAACTTATTATTTAAAATATCTCTTTAAAAGTCCCTCTAAGCCTTTACCGTGACGAGCTTCGTCACGAGCCATTTCATGGACTGTATCATGGATTGCATCAAGACCATTCTTTTTAGCGCATGATGCAAGGTCAAACTTACCTTTTGTTGCGCCATATTCACAATCAACTCTCCATTTAAGGTTATCTTTTGTTGTAGCTTTCATGTTAGGTTCTAAATCTTCGCCTAAAAGCTCAGCAAATTTAGCTGCATGTTCAGCTTCTTCATAAGCTGCTTTTTCCCAATAAAGACCAATTTCAGGATATCCCTCTCTGTGAGCGATACGAGCCATACAAAGATACATACCAACCTCAGCACATTCTCCGTTAAAGTTTGCCATCAATTGCTCAAATATATATTTTTTATCTTCCTCACTGATATCAGGATTGTTTTTTACAGTTTTTGCATAAACACCATACTCATGTTCAGCAGCAAGCGCAGCTCCTTCCTCCATTACGGTGAATTTTGAACCAGGAACCTTACATACAGGACAAGCTTCAGGTGGATTTTCTCCTTCATGAACATAGCCACAAACAGGACATACAAATTTTTTCATAATATTAACCCCTTTTCTATATAAAATTTTATTTTTGATAACAATTATCGTTAATATTATAACATATCCAAAAAAATTTTGCAATAATTTGTTGATAATATTTTTTGAATATGCTACAATAAAAACATAAATGAAATATATTGGATAAGGGAGAAAAATAATGAAACAAAGAGAGAAATTTTCATCGCGACTTGGATTTATACTGATATCTGCCGGTTGTGCAATCGGACTTGGAAATGTGTATCGTTTTCCGATTATGACAGGTGCATATGGCGGAGCGTTGTTTGTGCTTATTTATATAGGATTCTTATTGCTGATGGGACTTCCTATTATGACAATGGAATTGTCGGTTGGAAGAGGAAGTCAAAGAAGTATAGCATCGTCATTTGATGTGTTGGAAAAACCGGGGCAAAAATGGCATTTGTTAAAATACATGGGTATTGCGGGAAATTATCTGCTTATGATGTTCTACACGACCATATCTGCATGGATGGTTATTTATTTTCTGAAGTATGCAGACGGGTCTATCCTTAACCACACTTCAGCCAATGAACTTGGAAATGTGTTCGCAGAGGTTTTAAATAACACAGGTAATATGCTGATTAGCGTATTTTTTGTTGTAGCAGTATGCTTTGGGGTATGTTCGTTTGGACTGCAGAAGGGTGTTGAAAAAATAACAAAGTATATGATGATTGCACTCTTTGTTCTTATGTTCGGACTTGCAATTTATGCCTGCACTCTTGAAAATGCGGCTGAAGGATTAAAATTTTATTTAATACCAAATCTTAATGGTGTGAAGGAACATGGGTTGTGGACTGTTATTTCTGCTGCGATGGGACAAGCTTTCTTCACTTTGAGTATAGGCATTGGTTCGATAGCAATTTTCGGAAGCTATATAAGTAAGGATAGAAGTCTTACAGGTGAGGCACTTACTATTTTGTCTCTGGATACATCTGTTGCAATAATATCAGGTCTTATTATATTCCCTGCATGCTTTACCTATAATAATGGTGTAACCGCTGATGCATCTACTGTTGGGGCAAGCTTTTTGTTCACAACACTTTCAAGTATTTTCAATTCAATGCCTGCGGGCAGGATTGTTGGTGCACTGTTCTTTGTGTTTATGATATTTGCAGCGTTTTCAACAGTTATTGCTGTTTTTGAAAACATAATGTCTTTCTGGATTGAAACAACAAATATAAGCAGACGAAAGATATCCATAATAAATATAGTATTGGTATTTATTCTTTCAGTTCCATGTGTTCTCGGATTTACTGTATGGTCAGACATACAGATTGCAGGTAAGGGAATTATGGATCTGGAGGATTTCACAGTTTCAAACGTACTCTTGCCGTTGGGAAGTCTCTTCTATGTCTTGTTCTGTACTACAAGATACGGTTGGGGTTGGGATAAGTATTTTGCAGAGGTTAATGCAGGAAAGGGAATAAAACTTTCGGGATGGTTAAGACCATATCTGTCGTATATTCTGCCTGTTATACTGATTATTGTATTTGTGGTATCTGTTATCTGAGTGTTCGAAAATACCATCGCTAAAAGCGGTGGTATTTTTCTATGATAATTATGTTTTCATAATCAGCAGCCAACTTTTCGATAATTTTCAAAGTATCGTCGGAACTTCCCGAATCAACAACAATGATTTCATTATATTCAAGCATAGCAAGTCTTAACTTTGCTTCAATAGTATCCTCATCGTTCAGGGTTTTTATAATATATGTAGTTTTAGGAATTGTTAATAAAAAACTTATAACTCCAAAAACAAAGAAAATTGAAATAATACATAATACAAAAGATTTTAACATTTTATCACCACCTGATATATAATATGAAAAAAATTGGATTAGGGAATAGAATTGAATTTTTTTTCATATATTCAAACTATACTAAAGGGGGATAATGATGAAAAAATTTTTTTTATTTGTGTGTATGATGATTATTATAACATCAGGAATTCCTTTTTTAATTGTAAGGAGTTTATCTGATTATAAAAGAGTGAACAAGAGTGAAACTATTTCAGTTTATATTAAATCAGAGGACAAGGTATGTGATATGGATGTTGAACAATATATAAAGGAAGTAACTGCAGCAGAAATGCCTGCAGATTTTGAGTTGGAAGCCCTGAAGGCACAGGCAGTTGCTGCAAGAACATATCTTACCAACCGAGTCAGAGTTTACAAAAAGACAGAGATGCCAAAAGAGCATAAAGGTGCATTGATATGTACTGATTCCTCTCATTGTAAAGCCTGGACAAGTGAAGAAAAGAAAATGGAACAATGGGGAAAGGATGCAAAAAAGAACTGGGAGAAAATATCAAAGGCAGTGGATTCGACAAAAAATATGATAATTACATACAACTCTCAACCAATAAGTGCGGTTTTTCACTCAACCTCTTCGGGAGCGACCGAAAATGCAAAGGATGTATGGGGTGGAAATGTGGAGTATCTTGTCAGCGTAAAAAGTGAGGGGGATTTAAAATCGCCAAAATTTAATTCTGAAGCGGAGTTTTCAATTGACGAGTTTAAGAAAATTGCAGAAGAAAAAATTGACGGAGTTGATTGGGGAAAAGGATTCATAGATAATGTAGTAAGAAGTGATGTAGGAGGAATTAAAACAGTATCGGTTGGAGGAGTTAATGTAAAAGGAACTGATTTCAGATTTATGTATGGCTTGCGCTCAACCAATATTGAAATTGAAATTTTAGAAAACAGTGTAAAAATGTATGTTAAGGGTTATGGTCATGGTGTAGGTATGAGTCAGTATGGTGCAAATTATCTAGCTCAGGAGGGGAAATCATTTGAAGAAATACTAAAAACCTATTATAAGGGTGTAGAGCTTGAAAAATATAATAGTATTTTTGAATAAAATTATACAAATTGGAAAAATTATTATTATTATACTATGGAAAGGTGAGTTAATATGAAAGATTTACAAGGTTCTCAAACACGAGATAATCTGCTTGCAGCATTTGCAGGGGAATCTCAGGCAAGAAACAAATACACCTTCTTTGCAGCAAAGGCAAGAAAGGATGGTTATGAACAAATCGGAGACTTGTTCTTGGAAACTGCTAATAATGAAAGGGCTCATGCCCAACTTTGGTTTGAAGTATTGAATGATGGATTAAAATCAACGGAGTTTAACCTTTTGGCAGCTGCCGAGGGAGAAAACTATGAGTGGACCGATATGTATGCCGGATTTGCCAAAACCGCAAGAGAAGAAGGATATAATGAAATAGCAACATTGTTTGATTTGGTTGGAAAGGTTGAAAAGGAACACGAAGAAAGATTTAGAAAGCTTTTAGATAATGTAAAAACTGAAAAGGTGTTTACAAAGGACCAAAATGTTATCTGGATTTGTAAAAATTGTGGACATATACACATTGCAGACGAAGCTCCTAAAATATGTGCGATTTGTAAATATGAGCAATCATATTTTGAGGTCAAGGCAGAAAACTACTAAAATATGGGCACACCTTATATGGTGTGCCTCCTGCTTTTGTTGAAATTGACACACTAAAATAAAAAAAACAATGTTTTTTTAGATTTAATGGACAAAAAGATAAAAAAGGGAGGAAATAGTGTTGACAAAGAGATATGGGTGTGTTAGAATAAACGAGTTGTCAGATTTGAGTTGGTTTTCAAAAAAACTATAAAAAAATAAAAAAAAGTATTGACAAACCGATTTGAATGTGATAATATAAATAGGCTGTCACTGAGACAGCGATTGTACATTGAAAAATGGACAAAACAAACTGAAAGATTTAATGAGTATGTTTTGTCGTTTTCAATACACAATTCGCATCGTAAGATGCTCATTGTACATTGAAAAATAAACAGTGCAGAGTTCTTGTCAGTAGAAAATATTCTACTAAATAAAACTATGAGTTTTTTATGACAGAAATTCGGAA
>JAZOTJ010000010.1:0-6027 GCA_045657585.1 Clostridia bacterium
CTAAATTTGAAAGAAACAAACCACACGTTAACATTGGTACAATCGGTCACGTTGACCACGGTAAGACAACTCTTACAGCTGCTATCACAAAGGTGCTAGCTCTTAGCGGTAAGGCTAAGTTCGAAGCTTACGACATGATCGATAAGGCTCCAGAAGAAAGAGAAAGAGGTATCACAATTTCTACAGCTCACGTTGAGTACGAAACAGAAAACAGACACTACGCTCACGTTGACTGCCCCGGACACGCTGACTACGTTAAGAACATGATCACAGGTGCTGCTCAGATGGACGGCGCTATCCTAGTTGTTTCTTCAGCTGACGGTCCAATGCCTCAGACAAGAGAACACATTCTACTTGCTCGTCAGGTAGGCGTTCCTTACATCGTAGTATTCATGAACAAGGCTGACCAGGTTGACGACCCAGAACTTCTTGAACTAGTTGAAATGGAAATCAGAGACCTACTTTCAGAATATGAATTCCCTGGTGATGATATTCCAATCGTTGTTGGTACAGCTCTAGGTGTACTTGAATGTACTTCAACAGATCCAGCAGCTCCAGAATATGAATGTATTCACAAGCTAATGGCTGAAGTTGACGCTTATATCCCAACTCCAGAAAGAAAGTCAGATCTTCCTTTCTTGATGCCAATCGAAGATATCTTCTCAATCTCAGGCCGTGGTACAGTTGCTACAGGTAGAGTTGAAAGAGGTACAATCAATGTAAACGACGAAGTTGAAATCGTTGGTCTTACAGACGAAAAGAGAAAAGTTGTTGTTACAGGTCTTGAAATGTTCAGAAAGCTTCTTGACTTTGCTGAAGCTGGTGACAACGTAGGTGCTCTTCTTCGTGGTGTTCAAAGAAACGAAATCGTTAGAGGTCAGGTTCTTGCTAAGCCAGGAACAATTCACCCACACACAAAGTTCACAGGTGAAGTTTACGTTCTATCAAAGGAAGAAGGCGGACGTCATACTCCATTCTTCAACAACTACAGACCACAGTTCTATTTCAGAACAACTGACGTTACAGGCGTTATCTCTCTTCCAGAAGGCACAGAAATGTGTATGCCTGGCGATAACGTAACAATGGATGTTGAACTTATCACTCCTATCGCTATCGAACCCGGTCTCCGTTTCGCTATCCGTGAAGGTGGTAGAACAGTTGGTTCAGGTGTCGTATCTGAAATTGCTGAATAATTAATATTCAATATAAAAATTAATGCGGTTTCCAATGGAAACCTCATTTTTCATATATTCAAATCAAGTTTTTTAAAGGATTCTTTTAGGGTGTTTGCGCTATTTTTAAGTCCCTCTAATTCTTCGTCACTAAATGGCACTTCAAAAACTCTTTCAATTCCGAGTCCGCCGACTTTTGTGGGGACTGATAATGCAACATCTGAAATTCCATATTGTCCGTCAAAGATACTTGAAACTGTTAAGATTGAGTTTTCATCACCTGCAATACACTCAACAATTCTCTCCACTGCTACTGCAATTGCATAGTAGGTTGCGCCTTTTTTCTCAATTATACCATAAGCAGAATTTTTAACCTCTTCGTGCATTTTATTTAAATCATTAATTGAACATTTGCCTGTAAAGTTACAGAACTCATGCATTGTCATACCACCAATATTTGTGATACTCCAAGCAGCAACCTCACTGTCGCCATGCTCGCCAATGATATAGGTATGACAGTTTCTTGCATCAATACCTGTTCTTTTGCTTATCAGATATTTAAGCCTTGCAGTATCTAAGACTGTTCCTGAGCCAAGTACCTGATTTTTAGGCAATCCTGAAACTTTGTATGTTATATAAGTCAATATATCAACAGGGTTTGTTACCATTAATAGAATTATATCGCTTGGCGCATATTTCATAACATTTTCTGTTATGTTTTTTGTTATAACTGCATTTTTCTTCAACAAATCAAGTCTTGTTTCGCCGGGAGCCTGACTTGCTCCTGCAGTAATTACTACGATGTCAGCATCCTTACAATCTGAATAATCCCCTGCATACACATTTACAGGCTTTTTTAATGATACTCCGTGTGCCATATCCAAAGCATCACCCTCAGCCTTATCACGATTTATATCTATTAAAACAATTTCTGAAAAAAGCCCTCCGAGCATTATGGTATATGCAGTTGTTGAGCCAACAAAACCTGCACCCACTACCACTATTTTTCCTCTGAACATCATATTACCTCCATCATAAATTTATATTGATATTTTTAGCATATTGTGTTATAATTATTCTGATATAGTATGATTTTGTAATTATATCAAAAGATTTTGCGCATAATATGCTTTAAAAAGAGGTGTATTATGGATAAAAGAGTTAGTGAGTCAATTACAGAACAAGTGCATATAATTACGCAATCAGATCTAAATGGATATAAAAGACTTTTTGGCGGTCAGCTTATGCAATGGGTTGACATTGTAGCAGCGGTCACTGCAAGACGCCATTGTGAAATGAATGTGACAACTGCCATGGTCGACACATTAGAGTTTCGTGAGCCCGCACATGCAAATGATGTTATTGTTTTAATCGGGCAGATGACATATGTTGCAAATACTTCAATGGAGGTAAGTGTCCGTTCGTATGTTGAACATATGAACGGACTCAGAAGGCTGATTAACAAAGCATATTTTGTTATGGTTGCATTGGATGAGAATGAAAAGCCTAAAAAAGTTCCCGGACTTATTGTTCAAACGGATTATGAAAAAGCAGAATGGGAAGCGGGAAAGAAAAGATATGAGAGCAGAAAGAACAGGAGAAGAGGAATATTATGATATATGTTTTAATGGTTGACGGATTTGAAGAAATTGAGGCTATTGAGCCAATTGATATTATGAGAAGAGCAGGGCTTAATGTTGTTACTGTTGGCGTAACAGGTGATATTGTAAAGGGTGCACACAACATAACCATTAAGACAGATATTACAATTGATGATGTGAACCCTGAAGATATGGAACTTCTGATGTTGCCTGGCGGCCCAGGACACACAGGACTGGACAGTGACGAAAAGGTACAAAAGCTGATTGATTATGCAGATAAAGAAAATTTATATATTGCAGCGATTTGTGCATCTCCGTCAATTATTGGTAAAAAGGGACTTTTAAAAGATAAAAAGGCTACTTGTTTCCCGGGTTTTGAAGAATTTTTAGTTGGAGCTAAAGTGGTTTGCGATAAAGTGGTTACTGACGGTAAAATTATAACAGGCAAGGGTGCAGGAGCAGCAGGAGAGTTTGGCTTTGAGATAGTAAGACTCTTAAAAGGAAATGAAATAGCAGAAGATTTGAGGAGTAAGATGCAGTATTGAATAAGTGCGAATTACGAAGGATAAACAAAGAAAAAAGACAAAGTCTTTCAGATGATGAAATAAAAGAAAAAAGTAAAAAAGCATCACAATTTTTTCTTGAAAGCGATATTTATAAGAAAGCAAAAACAATTATGCTCTATTATCCGCTTGGAAATGAAACAGATACATCATATATTTTTGAATGTGCGGTGAAAGACAAAAAAACCATTGTTTATCCGATAACAGATATGAAAACTAATGACTTAACAGCAGTGATAGCAGATGATGGCACGAGCTTTTTAAAAGGCGGGTATTCTGTTTTTGAACCGAATTCTGATAAAGTGATTGACAAAAATACAATTGATGTTGTAATTGTACCCGGTATTGCATTTGACAAAAAAGGGTACAGAGTCGGATTTGGTAAAGGTTGTTATGACAGGTTTTTAAAAGATGTCAGTGCTTTTAAGATAGGATTTTGTTATAGATTTCAGATAGCTGATTTGATTTTATTTGAAGAGCACGATATATGCATGGATTATTTGATCAGTGAGGATGGTTTGATAGGTTGTGAATAAAGGATTTCAGGTTGGCTGGTGGCTGATTGCGATGACAGTTTTAATCATTTTTGGTATCAGCTTTATTGGAGAATCGTGGGAGGGACAATATCTTCCATCTATTATATTAGAGTGTACAATTATAGTACCTATTATGATTGGTATATGGTATGCAAAAAAGTATGAAAGCGATGTTAAAAGTATATTGGGAATAAGATATTTCCCTGTGCAAATTTTGCCTGTAGCTCTCGTTTTAACTGCAGGTGCTCAATATTTTATTACATATATAACACTTCCTATTCAATCTATACTAATTATTATGTTCGGAGCAGAAACTGCAACCTCGCAGATTATAGCACCGCAAACAGTTATGGAGTTTATTGGTGCATTTATAGCAGTTTGCATTGTTGCACCAGTTGTTGAAGAACTGTTGTGCAGAGGGATTTTAATGAAGCTTTTTGAAAAATATGGGACTATGGTGGCATTGTTTTCAAGTTCTTTTGCGTTTGCTCTTTTGCATTTTGAAGCACGAAGTGTTATTCAACTCGTTTTTGTCGGACTATTGTTTGGAGTTTTCAGATTATACACAAAAAGCACACTTATTACAATAATTATGCATTCATTTAATAATCTATTGAGTTTGTGTCAGATAATGGGGATGGAAAAAAATGAAATTCCTATGCTGACAGTTGTAGCCATGATATTGGGATTAGCATTTCCGATTGTAGCAATCTTCAGCTTTAAAAACCGCAGAAAGTACTCTGATTATATTATAACAAAATCTCAAAAAACAGGATTTTCTATGGGTGCACTTATATGTGGTGTTGCTTTTTTCGGATATAGTCTGCTCCTGTTTTTAACAAGACTTATAAATGGTGATTGTTTGAGAGAAATATATTCATTGATAGGGTGGTAGGATAATGCTTTTTGATTCGCACGCACATTATAACGATTCCCGATTTTCGGATGATGTTCATGATATACTTTCTGTTATGCAGGAAAATAATGTTTCATATATTATGAATGCCTGTTCATCAATGGACGAAATTCCATATATTCTGGAATTAGCAGAAAAATATGATTTTTTATATGCATCGGTCGGAGTGCATCCGCACGAAGCTGAGTATATGACAGATAAGGATATTGAACTTTTAGAAGACTATGCAAAGCATCCGAAGGTTAAGGCAATAGGCGAGATTGGGCTTGATTATTACTATGACAATTCGCCAAGAGAACTACAGCAAAAATGGTTTTCGCGTCAGATTGAATTAGCACAAAAGCTTGATATGCCGATTATAATTCACGACCGTGATGCACACAGAGATTGTCTTGATATCTTAAATCAGTATCGCGGAGTGCATGGTGTATTTCATTGTTATTCTGGAAGTGCTGAAATGCTTGATGAGGTGCTGGACTTGGGATTGTATGTTGCATTTGGGGGAACATTGACCTTTAAAAAAGCACAAAGACCTCTTGAGGCAGCAAAGGCAGCTCCGCTTGACAGAATAATGATTGAAACGGATTGCCCGTATCTTGCACCTGAACCAAACAGGGGGAAGAGAAACAGCTCATTATATATTCATTATGTAGCCGAGAAATTGGCTGAAATAAAGAATATGAGTGTTAGCGAAATAGAAAAAATAACAACGGAAAATGCAAAGAAATGTTTTGGGATAGAATGAGAGGGAATAATTATGTCAGCTATGAATATTGTTTACGAGTATCAGAATAATTTGTATGTTAATCTTACAAACAGATGTACGAATAAGTGTAAGTTTTGCATAAGATTCACTCCGTCAGGGGTTGATAATATTGACTTGTGGCTTGAACATGAGCCCAGCGTTGATGAAGTGATAACATCATTGGAAGAAAAAAAATATAAATCATATGATAGTGTTATTTTTTGTGGATATGGGGAACCAATGCTAAGATATGATGTTATTTTGAAAGTTGCAGAGTATATAAAGAAAAACTCTGATGTAAAAATCAGAATTAACACTAACGGACATGCAAATCGTGCTGCAGGAAAGGATATAACACCGCTTTTAGAGGGGTTGGTGGATTGCATATCAATAAGCCTTAATGCAGAAAATGCACAAAAATATAATGAGATTTGTGTTTGTGATTATGGCGAAGAGGGATTTTATGAAATGCTTGATTTTGCAAAAAAAGCATC
>JAZOTJ010000011.1:0-34406 GCA_045657585.1 Clostridia bacterium
TCTGACTCCTTCGGCAATATCTTCTATTCTTTCCTTTGTGAGTGTTAATCGGTCAATCATAGCAGGGCGTGTACCTTTTTTGATTGCCTGTTCAATGTCTGTTTTATTAGCTTCTATTATTTCGTCACTTTTTTCGACTAACATATCAGCTATTTTTAAAAGTGCCGCATTTTTCGTTTCGGTTGAAGTGACTGCAAGTTTATATGCTGCATTTTTTGCCGCTTCGCCTTTTTTTAAAAGCTCTTGTGTCATTATGGCATCTCCTTTTATTGCTGATATTTTTTCGCTACAAACAGAGTTCCAAGCTGATTTCCGTCAAGGATATCATACAATGCACTGATATTGTTTCCATTGGTTATAATCATATTTATATCTCTGTCAGTGGCTCTTTTGGCGGCTTCTAATTTGGTTATCATTCCGCCTGTTCCTCTTTTTGTGCCAGCTCCACCTGCTGATGCACTTACTTTTTCAATGTCATCCACCAATGGTATGATTTTCGCATCAGGATTTTTGTGCGGGTCAGCATCATAAAGTCCATCTATATCAGAAAAAACTACCAACAAATCTGCATCTACAAGCTCTGCAACCAATGCAGACAAATTATCGTTATCACCAATTTCAAGCTCTTCAGTTGAAACTGTGTCATTTTCGTTTACAATAGGGATTATGCCCATATCAAGTAGTGTGTTGAAAGTGTCTTGTGTGTTTTGTTTTCTGTTCGGAATTGAAACATCATCTTTAGTTAAGAGTACCTGTGCAACTGTGTTATGGTATTCCGAAAATAGTTTGTCATAAAGATACATAAGCTCGCACTGACCTACTGCAGCAAGCGCCTGCTTAATATTAGTTTCCTTTGGGCGTTCGGATATCCCCATTTTTCCCATCGCCGCACCTACTGCACCTGATGATACCAGTACAATATCCTTTCCACTGTTATGCAAGTCAGAAAGTGTCCTTGCAAGTTCATCAATATGCTTTATGTGCATTTTTCCTGTGTCATATGTAAGTGTCGATGTTCCGACTTTTATAACTATTCTTTTTGCTTTTTTTATGTCCTGATAGACAGAATTACTCATTTTATCATTCCTTTTTCTCGTATACAAATTTTGAAAGCTTTTCACTTATATCAAAATTCTTTAACCCTGCTATATATCCTAATCCCGACAAAATTACAGGAGAAAAAATTACTATAATATATCCATACCAAGCCATAGCTCCATTATTAAGTCCGATTATTTCGCTGAATGGATATGTCCATACAACATAAACTATACCTGAAATCAATTTCCAGATACTTGGTGCAGGTACATGTCTATGCACAAAGAAATATATGGTATATAAGATGATTGTAAGAATTACTACCCCGACAGGAAGTAAAAATCCCTTTAGCATATATGGCTCTTCAACAGTGTATCTTTTATTATCCTGTCTTGCTATGGCATATGATTCTAAATAAATTGACAGAAAATATGTGAGCAGGGATATTATTGAGAATATCACAAGCGGGATCTTATTTTCTCTATACAATGCTCCTGACAATATCATCCCAAAAAGGAAGATAAGTATTGATGCTGATAAGTGAGCCTTTACAAGTTTTAAAACTTGTTTTACGGGCAGTTTTTTTCCTGTTTTTTTCATTATTCACATCTCCTAAAGCAACCAATAATTGAGTTCCTGTCTGTTTGTCTTCTTCGGTTCTTCCTTTTTTTCGACAGGCTTTTTTGCTCTTTCAACCTTTACAGGCTTTGTTAAACCTAAAACTCTTTTCACTCTTGCCAAAGACAGGTTTGAATTCTTTATTGCATATTCTAAAAGCTCTTCGTCTGATGGCTTCTTGTTTTGTGTCCCTATTGACATAATATATTCTTTTAATTCCTTATCTGACATTGATGCATAATCATCGACAAATATATACACCAAAGATGGATTTTTGATTTCATCAATATCTTTTCTAAGCCTGGAAATATCACATAAATCAGCTTTATTTATATACTCTGATTTACTTGTATATTTTGCTTTTTTATGCTCATGAACAAATATAACAGATTGTTTTAATGTGTCCCCGTATTCTATTGGCTCACTAATAAATCTGTCATAGAACAATGCTCCGTTTCGGGTATATGTTCTGTTTATGTATCTTGCATAGCTTGTGCAAAGCGGTTTCATTACGATGCTTATATCGTCTGGAGTGAAAAATACAAGATGGACCCTGTTTTGTTCAAGACTATAAGCATATAGCTTTGAATCTGTATCAACAAAATAGCGTTTTAATATATTAATAAACTCCAAATAATCATTTTCTCTAAAAAATAGCTTATCCTCGGAACGCAAAACAACATGATAAAGTCCTTCGCTACTCTTTATACGGCCTTTTCTTGCCATCTATGTCACCCACCTTATTATATTTTCATCATTATATCATCTGATGTGTCCCTTTTCAACAAAGTTACACAAATTTAACACATTCTTAATATAAAAAAATTCCCACCAAATAAATTCGGATTAATCCAAATTCATTCAGTAGGAATTATTTTCTATCCTTTGATATTATTCTGAAGCTTCCTCCTGAGCAACCTCATTGTATTTGTCAATAATAGCCTTTTCAAGAGTTTCTCGCATCTGGCTGTTGATTGGATGAGCAATATCTTTAAACTCATTATCAGGTGTTCTTCTGCTTGGCATTGCTGTAAATAATTTGTCCTGTCCCTCAATAACCTTTATATCATGTACTACAAAAGCATTATCAAATGTAACAGATACAACAGCTTTCATCTTTCCTTCAATGGATATTTTTTTGACTCTGATATCGGTAATCTCCACAAGATTCACCACCTCTCGGTATGCTTACGCATATGTTATCATTATGTCATTCCACGCACTCATATATACTATATCATATCTTAAAAAAACTTTTTTGTCAACTATTTAACTGAAGATTTTGAAGAATATTAAATAAAATTGTTAAAAATAGACAAAAAATGTATATATTTTTTTAAAAACGCTACAAATGGAATTTTTAAAAGAATTTTGTATTATAAAAAAATAAAAAATTTTTTTTGATAATTGATTTTTGCTGAATATGTGATATAATAGAAACTATTAGTATAATAGAAAGGGAATTTAATATGTCTCGTTTTGAACTATCAGACTTAAAAAGTAATGCGCATATTCATTTTATCGGAATTGGCGGAATAAGTATGAGCGGACTCAGTATGGTGCTTAGGGAAAAGGGCTATAAGGTGACGGGCTCAGACAGACAAAAATCACAGATTACTGATAAACTCGAAAAAAAAGGTGCAATTATATATGAAGGACATGATGCAAAAAATGTAGTTGGTGCAGATTTGGTTGTTCACACTGCTGCAGTGCATGACGATAATCCCGAAATGGCATATGCCAAAGAGAATAATATCAGATTAATTGACAGAGCTGAGTGTCTTGGAGCAATTATGAAGCTTTATAAAAAAGCAGTTGGTGTTTCAGGAACTCATGGAAACACAACTACAACAGGAATGTTAACTCATGCGCTTATGTATGCCGATACCGACCCGACAATAAGCATTGGCGGTGAACTCGATATTATTGACGGAAATATACGAACAGGCAAGTCGGAATATTTTGTTACAGAGGCATGTGAATATACAAACAGTTTTTTAAAGTTTTTCCCCAGTGTTGCAATAATAACAAATATTGAAGAGGACCATCTTGATTTCTTCACAGATATTGAGCATATCAGGAAGAGCTTTGGAGAATTTGCGGAGCTTGTCGGGGACAGCGGATATGTTATTGCAAATGGCGATGATGAGGATGTCAGACTTGCACTAAAGGAAAAGAAGTGCCAAATTATTTACTATGGCGGTTCAGAGGATTGTGAATACAGATACGAAAATGTTGTATTTAAAAATGGATATCCTGAATTTGATGTAATTCATAATGGAAATAAGATATCTCATATCAAATTGTATGTCCCGGGAATTCACAATGTTATGAATGCTCTTGCAGTTATTGCAACTTGCGAAGTGTTGGGACTTGAAATTGATGCAATTTCAAAGGGAATTGAGACTTTCAAAGGAACTCACAGACGTTTTGAAAAGCTTGGAGAATTAAATGGTGCAACAATTATTGCGGATTATGCACATCATCCGACTGAAATTGTTGCAACTCTAAAAGCTGCTAAAGGTTTTGAATATAATAAGATGTGGTGTGTTTTTCAGCCACATACCTATACAAGAACAAAAAAATTGTGGAATGATTTTCTGGTTTCATTTGATGATTGTGATAAACTTATTTTTACTCACATTTATGCAGCAAGAGAACCATTTGACGGAGTGACAAGAGCATCAACGCTTGCAGAGGAAATCTCTGAAAGAGGAAAAGATTCCATATATATTGAAGAATTCTCTGATGTGTGTGACTATTTGAAGGAAAATGTCAAAGAAAATGATTTGGTATTTATAATGGGAGCAGGAGATGTTATTGACATCGGATATAAAATTGTTGAATAGATTAAACACCCCAAAGGCATTAAGTCTTTGGGGTGTTTTGTTATTCTGAAATTTCTGTGTTAAGAGATTTTGCACGGGAGATATACCAGTTTTCAGGAGTTCGGTACGAGGTAAACATAGTCGGAGTGGTTATGCCTGATATATTTTTAGCGAAAATGACGCTTTCTTTTCTGAAGAAAAGAGGGATAAATGGCACATCATTTAAGAATCTCAATGAAAAATCAGAGAATGCTGATTTAATCTCATAATCTGACTGAGATATTCCCAATCGATTTATTATACTATTCATTTCCTGTGAATAATATCCAAAATAGTTATCCTGAGAGACCAGCAGAGAATACATATCCATATTATATGGAATTTTAATTTCTCCCACAAACATTGAATAGGTTTTATCCTGAATTTTTGTCTGATAGTCCTCAAAGGAAAGCTGAGTGATTGAGGCGGTAATACCAAAATCAGTAAAAGCTTTTGCAACATTTTTAGCTACACGGAGTCGTTCATCATTGTCTGAATTTACCATAATATCAATACTTAAAAATTCCTTTTCATCTTCACCACGATAAAATCCATTATTTTCGTCATACACCCACTTATCAAGTGCCAATAATTCTCTGATGTATTCAGGGTCAAATTCGTTGTCGATGTTTTTCGGGCAATACCAGGCTGAGGGATTAACAGGAATTTTTGCACTGACACCTCTTGAAAAGATTTCTGTGGTTACAATGTCACTTCTGTCAATCAGATAGGAAAGAGCCTGTCTTGTGTTGCTGCCCAAAAAGATATTTTTAGTATTGTTAATTCCTAAAAATACCATATTATTTGAGGTGTAGTCAGATATATTATTTTCGCCTCGCGGTGTGTTTTTTCTAAGGTCCATTACATTTGAACTTAAAACATTTACTGAGTTTGCATTATATGCATTTATTAACGCCTGTTCGTCTTTAACAATATTAATGTGAATTTTATCAATAGATGCAAGATTTCCTCTCCAGTTTTCATTTGGTATCAATTGAATTTTATCTGAGGATATCTTGTCATCATATTTATATGGCCCCGTTCCTATCGGAATGTAATCTACTACATCAACAGTTGCATTGTTCTTGACGACGGGGAAGGATAAAAGTGCAGTGATGTTTGGCACGGGTCTTGAAACGCTGAGTTTCAATGTGTATTTATCAACATATGATGCTCCTGATAAAGGGGAAAGCAACTTGGTATAATAGCTGTTATTGTATCGTATGAGATTAATTGTATGCAATACATCAGATGCTGTGAGTTCGGTATTATCGTGCCACAAAATTCCTTGTTTAATTTTTAAAATATATGAATATGCATCTCCTGTTGAAACACAACTTTCAGCAAGAACACATATAGGATTGAATGCGTCATCAAAAGTAAACAGCGGTTCAAACACAAGTTGCATGCATTCATTTACTGATGTTGATTTTGATAAGACAGGATTGAGAGTGTCAAGACTGTCAATGCCTAAATTCAGGATGTTATCTGGCTGTGTAGCAACAATCAAGTCGTCATCATCGGACAGACTGTCTGAGGAACATCCCGATATCAATAATGAAAATATTAGCATAATTGCTGATATTTTAAATGTTTTTAGCATATTTATCTCCTTATTTTCTGAAATAGTCATACACACTTTCTGCACTTTTTTTGTCCATTCCTTTGACATCTGAAAGCTCAGAGAGTGTAGCTTTTTTAATATTTTCAATTGATTTAAAATGTGATAATAGTGCATTTCTTCGTGTTTCGCCGATACCTTTGATATTGTCAAGTTCAGAGTAAATTTTTTTATGCAGAGTTCTGTGATATCCGATTGCAGTACGATGAACTTCGTCTTGTATTCTTGTGACAAAATGGAAGAATGAATCGGCTGGATTTAATCCGATTTCGCCATTTGACGAAATAAGGGCACGGGTTCTGTGCTTGTCATCCTTGACCATTCCAAAAACAGGAATTTTAGTTTCAGTCATTTCGAGTATTTTTTCTACAGATGAAATATGTCCTTTTCCCCCATCAACAAAAATAACATCGGGTAATGGAAGAAATTTCGCACTGTTTTGCGATATTTCTCCGCGTTCGATTTTTTCTTTTTCTTCTCTTGCTTCGTTTAATCTTCTGTATATGACCTCCTGCATGGAACGATAATCATCGGCTCCCTCAAAGGATTTGATTTTGAATTTCCGATACTTTGATTTTGCAGGTACGCCATTTTCAAAAACGACCATTGAGCATACATTGTCTGCTCCTGAAATATTTGAAATATCATATGCCTCAATTCGTATCACGGGAGTGTCAAGCCCGAGAATTTTTGAAAAATCGTTTGCAATTTTTTTCTTGTCTTCAAATCTTTTTTTGTTAATTTTATAGTTTTCAATTGCAATATTTGCATTCTTCTTTGCCATTTCAATTAATCGCACCTTTTCGCCACGAATAGGATGGGTAAGAGTGACTTTTCTGCCTTTTTTTTCAGAGAGCCATTTTGAAATAAGCTCGCCTTCTGTTACAGGGTATTCAACAATTATTTCATTTGGTAAAAAAGCAGTATGTTGGTAAAATTGCTTTATAAAGTCATTAATGATTTCTGAACAAGAAACTTCATGGCAATCATTAATACGAAAGTTTTCTCTGCCTGAGAGCTTGCCCGAACGAATAAAAAATATCTCAACAAATGCGTGAAGCTCGTCTTTTGCAATTGCAATAACATCTACATCGTTTTGTTTATCTGAGTTTATGACTTTCTGCTTTTCGTCAATTGCCCTGATTGATTTAATTTTATCTCTTAAAAGTGATGCCTTTTCAAATTGCAGATTTTTACTTGCATCATTCATTTGCCCGGTAAGTTCATTTATAAGTTTTTTGTGGTCGCCATCCAAAAATGCACATATATCAAAAAAGATCTGACGATATTCTTTGTTGGATATATTTCCCAAACAGGGAGCAAAACAGTTCTTTATGTGATAATTAAGGCATGGCCTGCCTTTTCCGATATCACGCGGAAACTGTTTGTTGCAGGTTGGAGGATTAAAAATACTCTGAATGATATCTAAAGTGTTTTTAATTGTGGAAACACCCATATATGGACCAAAGTATTTTGCACCATCATTTTTGAGGGTCCTTGTTTTGAATATTCTCGGCCATTCCTCGTTTATTGTAACCTTTATATACGGATATTGTTTGTCGTCCTTTAATAATATATTGTATCTGGGACTGTATTTTTTTATAAGAGTGCATTCCAATACAAGAGCCTCAACCTCTGAATCGGTTACAATGTATTCAAAGGATGCAATTTTTGATACCATTGCACGCACTTTCGCCGAATGTGAGGCGTTTTTCTGAAAGTATTGCCTTATGCGATTTTTAAGAATTTTCGCTTTGCCGACATATATTACCTTGTTATCCTTGTCATGCATAATATATACACCCGGTTGTTCTGGGAGATTTTCAAGTTCGCTTTCAAAATCAAACATAACATAACCTCTATTGCTAAAAAAGTAACTCTACACAAATATGCAGAGTTACTTTATATTTTTTTAAAAAATTACTCAGTGAAATTTGAGGCAATCAAGTCAACCAAGCTTATAACAGCATCTTCCTCATCACTGCCATCAGCCATAATGATAATAGGTGTGCCCTTTGTGATACCCAATGATAAAACACCTAAAAGACTTTTGGCATTAACCTTGCGTTCTTCCTTTTCAACCCAGATGGTTGATTTGAATTCGTTGGCCTTCTGAATAAAAAATGTTGCAGGTCTTGCATGAAGCCCAACCTGGTTTTGAACAACAACCTCTTTAGAAAACATAGATGATATCCCCCTGTAAAAAAAGTTAATCTATATGCTTGCAAACTAAAATGCACTGATTTGTCCGCTCTCAAGAATTTTTCGGACACTACTTCATAATAAATATGTTATAAGAATATCAAAAAAAACTCAACTCGTCAATAGTTTTTTTCAGTTTATAAGATTAAAATATAATTTTTTAGTAAAGATACCCTATAAATAAATAAATTATACGCGTTTTTTTTGCCAAATTTTCAGTAAATATTATTTTAAAGACCTATCAAGAATTCTTTGTCTTACCATTTCTTCGATGTCTTTTGCAAAATCAGGATTATCCTGCATATATTTTCTGACATTATCTCTGCCCTGACCCAATCTCTCACCCTCAAATGAGAACCAGGCGCCACTTTTTTGAATTATATCAAGGTTTACTGCGACATCTAAGATATTTCCTTCTTTGGAGATACCCTGTCCGTAAAGAATATCGAATTCAGCCTCTTTAAATGGAGGAGCGACCTTGTTTTTAACAACCTTAACTCTTGTTTTGTTACCTATAACCTCTGCACCGTTTTTGATGGCCTCAAGCTTTCTTACATCAAGTCTTACAGATGCAAAGTATTTTAATGCTCTTCCGCCAGGTGTTGTTTCGGGATTTCCATAAACGACACCGACTTTTTCTCTTAGCTGGTTAATGAAAATAACAGTTGTGCCTGTTTTGCTTGTTATACCTGTTAGCTTTCTCAAAGCCTGTGACATAAGTCTTGCAAGCAAGCCGACATGAGAATCGCCCATTTCGCCCTCAATTTCTGCCTTTGGAACTAAGGCTGCAACTGAGTCTATTACAATGACATCAAGAGCGCCGCTGCGAACGAGTGCTTCAGCAATTTCAAGTCCCTGTTCGCCTGTGTCGGGCTGAGCAACTATTAAATTATCTATATCAACGCCTAATTTCTGAGCATACATTGGGTCAAGAGCGTGCTCCGCGTCAACGAAAGCTGCCTCTCCTCCTCTTTTCTGAGCTTCTGCAACAATGTGCAGAGCAACAGTTGTTTTACCTGAAGATTCAGGACCGTAAATTTCAATAACTCTTCCTTTTGGAATACCTCCAACACCCAAAGCCATATCAAGTGTCAGTGAACCTGTAGGAATAACATCAACATCAACTGAAGCGGTGTCACCAAGCTTCATTATGCTTCCTTTACCATATTGTTTTTCTATAACCTCAAAGACAGAGTCAAGAGCTCTCTTTTTCTCTTCATTTACAATTCTTTTTTCTTCGTCCATTTTAAAATACCTCTCACGATCCGAACATATGTTCTGTTTTTTGTTATATTATATAGTATAAAAAAATAAAATGCAAGTCTTTTTTTAAAAAATTAAATAAATTTTAAAAAGCTAAAAAGTGGGTATCATTATATAGTATATAAATACGTTGCATTTCGTTTGATTTGCTTGACAAAAATTATTTGATTTGGTATGATTAAACAAAGAAAACCAAAGGAGAAAGTGCGATGGCAGATAATATCAAGTTGATTTCGCAGAACAAAAAAGCACGGCACGATTACTTTATAATAGAAGAAATTGAAGCAGGAATTGAACTCTACGGAACAGAGGTAAAATCTGTGAGAGCAGGAAAGGTTAATTTAACTGATGCATATGCTTCCATAGATAAACAGGAGGTTTTCATAAAGGGAATGAATATAAGTCCTTATGAGCAGGGAAATATTTTTAATCGAGACCCACTAAGAGAGAGAAAGTTATTGTTGCACAAGAATGAAATAAGAAAGCTTATCGGTCAGGTACAGCAACAGGGCTTTTCACTGATTCCTCTGAAAGTATATTTAAAGGGTTCACTTGTTAAGGTTACACTTGCGCTTGTAAAGGGTAAAAAGCTGTATGATAAAAGAGAGGATATTGCCAAAAGAGATGCTAAAAGGGATATGGACCGGGCATTTAAGGACAGGAATAACAGGTAACAGATATGAATTTAGCAAAAGAACTTGTTTTATTGTTAACCCAAAAGGGTAAAAAAATTGCCTCGGCAGAAAGCTGCACAGGCGGACTTTTTGCAAAGCTTATTACAGATATTCCGGGTAGCTCTGCAGTTTTGGATGAGAGCTATGTGACCTATGCGAATGAGGCAAAGATAAAAATTTTAGGTGTAAAAAAAGAAACATTAGAAAAGTATGGCGCAGTTAGTGAAGAGACAGTTTATGAAATGGTAAGCGGATTGTATGAAGTGTCAAAAAGCGATGTATGTGTTGTTTTTTCAGGAATTGCAGGTCCTGATGGCGGATCTGATGAAAAACCTGTCGGAACCGTTTGGTCTGCATTGGCAATTGATGGAAACATTAAAACCTATAAGTCATTACATAGCGGGTCAAGAGATGAAGTCAGGCACTCGGCTTGTTTTGAAATGATGGAAAGAATAATATCATATTATAAAAATAATGGCTGAAATCATTGACTTAGCTTCAAGAATTTGATACAATTAATAAATGGTTAATTTTATATAATTTGGGAGGAACTTCTGATGAAAAGAGATGCGGTAAGAAGCATTTATGAAAATATTGATGCATATAAAGATAAAAGCGTAATTCTTGGCGGATGGATTAGAAATATCCGTGACTCCAAGGCATTCGGATTTATTGATTTAAATGACGGCAGCTGTTTTAAAACAGTTCAGGTTGTTTTTGAAAGGGAAATAATTGATAATTATGATGAAATAGCAAAGCAAAATGTAGGTGCTGCAGTTGTGGTTGAGGGTGTTGTTGCATTGACTCCTGAGATGAAACAGCCATTTGAAATCAAAGCAAAGTCAATAAGAGTTGAGGGAACTTCAACTCCTGATTTCCCAATTCAGCCAAAAAGACATTCTGTTGAATTTTTAAGAGAACAGGCTTATTTAAGACCAAGAACAAATCTTTTCTCAGCAGTATTCAGAGTGAGAAGTGAGGTTGCATTTGCAATTCATAAGTTCTTTAATGAAAGAGGCTTTGTATACGTTCATACTCCAATTATCACAGGCTCTGACTGTGAGGGTGCAGGAGAAATGTTCAGAGTAACAACTCTTGATTTGGACAATCTACCAAAGAATGAGGACGGAAGTGTTGATTATACACAGGACTTTTTCGGAAAAAGCACAAATCTTACAGTATCAGGTCAGTTAGAGGGCGAAACCTATGCAATGGCATTTGGGAACATCTATACCTTTGGACCAACATTCCGTTCGGAAAATTCAAATACTGCACGTCATGCGGCAGAATTCTGGATGATTGAGCCTGAAATAGCATTTGCTGACTTGAATGATGATATGCAACTGGCATGGGATATGATTAAGTATATTATCAATCATGTTTTAGAAAACTGCAGACAGGAACTTGAGTTCTTCAACAGCTTTGTTGACAAGGGACTTTTGGAAAGACTTGAAAAATTGGCTGCAAGTGATTATGAAAAGGTTACTTACACAGAGGCTGTTGAACTTTTGAAAAAGAGCGGAGAGAATTTCTCATATCCAGTTGAATGGGGTTGTGATTTGCAGACAGAACACGAAAGATATTTAACAGAAAAGATATATAACAAACCTGTTTTTGTAATTGATTATCCGAAGGATATCAAAGCTTTCTATATGAGATTGAACGATGATAATAAAACAGTTGCAGCAATGGATTTGTTAGTGCCAGGAGTTGGCGAGATTATCGGCGGAAGCCAGAGAGAGGAAAGACTCGATGTTCTTTTGGGAAGAATGAAAGAACTGGATTTAAAGGAAGAAGATTACAGCTGGTATCTCAATTTAAGAAAATACGGCGGAACAAAGCATGCCGGTTATGGTCTTGGATTTGAAAGAATTATTATGTATTTAACAGGTGTTTCAAACATCAGAGATGTAATCCCATATCCAAGAACAGTTGGAAATGCAGAGTATTAATCAAAAGGAGCTTTTAAAGCTCCTTTTTTGATTTTGCTATTGATTTTCTTGATTTTATTTGTTATACTATAATAGTATTGGAACGCTTTTTTTCGCTTTTCATATTATGTAATAGTCTGATATGAAAAGGAAAGGAGTGTTTCATATGAACAGCTTTGTGATAAAGGGCGGAAATAAAATTGAAGGAGAGATTGAGGTTCAGGGTGCAAAAAATGCAGTTTTGCCAATACTTGCAGCTACCGTTTTGAATGGCGGAAAGAACATTATTTATAATTGCCCCGACTTAAGAGATGTTAAAATAACAATAGAAGTATTAAAAAATCTTGGTTGCAAAGTTGAAAAAAGAGGTAAAACACTGTTTGTTGATTCTGAGAATATAGACGGATGCACAATTCCTGATACGCTTATGCGCGAGATGCGCTCGTCAATTATTTTTTTGGGAGCAATTATCTCACGATGCAGGGAAGCTGTTGTTTCAATGCCAGGAGGATGTGAAATAGGTAACAGACCTATTGATTTGCACTTAAAAGCTCTGAGGCAGTTAGGTGTTGAAATTACTGAGTCGCACGGGTACATAAACTGCAAAGCGGATAAATTAAAGGGAGACAATATTCATCTTGATTTTCCAAGCGTTGGTGCAACGGAGAACATTATGCTTGCGGCGTGTATGGCAGATGGTATAACGACAGTTACAAATGCGGCAAGAGAGCCGGAGATAGTTGATTTGGAAATGTTTCTAAACAGAATGGGTGCAAAAATCTCGGGAAGCGGTAGTAATGTAATAAGAATTGAGGGAGTTAAAAAGCTCTATGGAGTTGAACATCAGATAATTCCTGACAGAATTGTGGCGGCAACTTATTTGTCTTGTGCTGCTGCGACAAGGGGCTCGGTTATACTAAAGCATGTAAACCCTAATCATATGAATGCTATGATTGCGGTATTAAAGGAAATGGGCTGCAAAGTATACACCGAGAAATCAAGAATTATTCTTTCATCTCCTGTAGATAAATTGAAGGCAGTAAAAAGAATTGTGACAATGCCCTATCCCGGCTTTCCTACAGATATCCAATCTCCGTTTATGGCTTTATCTTCAATAGCAGACGGAACGAGTGTTTTTGTTGAAAATATTTTTGAAAACCGTTTTCAGCATGTTGAAGAGCTTATCAGAATGGGTGCAGACATAAAGGTGGATGGAAGAATAGCAGTTGTTCAGGGCGTTGATAATTTAGGCGGTGCAACAGTCAGAGCAAAGGAATTAAGAGGCGGAGCAGCACTCGTTATTGCGGCACTTGCGGCTGACGGGGTAACAACAGTTGAGGATATTAAATATATAGACAGAGGCTATGAGTGTATGGAGAAATATCTTTCTTCATTAGGAGCCAATATACAAAGAAAGGAGTGATAA
The DNA here is from genome assembly GCA_045657585.1 of Clostridia bacterium. Classification (GTDB taxonomy): domain Bacteria; phylum Bacillota; class Clostridia; order UBA1381; family UBA1381; genus RGIG1988. The sequence continues at coordinate 13,641 of JAZOTJ010000011.1, forward strand.
AATGGATACAAAAGAAATGGAAAGAAATGCTGAAAATATAAGAATAAGACATTCAAAGCGTCAGAAACAGAGAAAAAAAATGATGAAGAGACGAAGAATTATATTTTTCAGCACTCTGGGAATTATTCTGTTTTGTATCATAGTATTTTTCACTCCGTTGTTTAACATAAAGCATATTAACATAACGGGAAATGCGAAAATAGAAACTGCCCAGATTAAGCAGATAATAGGGAGTGTTGAGGAGGAAAATTTATTTAGACTCAATACTAAAATAATTGAAAAAAATATAAAAACAATACCATATGTTGACAATGTTGGTATAAGAAAGAAAATATTTCCTGTAAGTATTAATGTGGAGGTCATTGAATGTATCCCTGTCGGATATGTTCAGAATAATGAAAGCTATATCTTTTTGGATAAGAATTTCAAGGTGCTTGAAATAACAGATGCACCGCAGGAGAATGTAGCACAAATTCTCGGAGTGGTTGTGACATCATCGACTGAGGGTGCAGTTATAACAACTGATGATGCAGAAAAGCTTGTAACGGTGTCGGAAGTATTTGAACGACTGATTGATGAGGATATTATTTCAAAAATCGGAACAATCAGCTTTGAGGATTTGAATAATATCACATTTACATACGAGAACAGACTTGATGTCATATGCGGAAGCGCTATTGATTTCTCAAAAAAAGTCGGAATGTTCAAAAAAGCTGTTTCGTCATCAAAGCTGACGGAAAATTCAAGAGGCACAATTGATATTTCGATTTCGGGCAAGGCAATTTATACGCCATAATGCGATAAATTGTTTGCTTTAGCAAAAAAAATTATAAATTTTTTTAAAATACTATTGAATAAATCGAAAAAATATAGTACAATGTTAAAAGGAATAGTATATAGTTGTGAGTTTTGGCACAAATAATACATATTGACTTGCAATTATGAGTTTTAGGAATAAGTCAAGGAGGAATATACAAATGAGCAATATAGAGCTTGGAACCGAATTTGAGCAACCGGTGGACGGTGCAAGAATAAAGGTTATTGGTGTCGGCGGTGGCGGAAACAACGCTGTGGACAGAATGATTGAAGCAGGTGTTACTAATGCAGAGTTTATTGCAATTAATACCGACCTTCAGCAATTAAAGACTGTTAAAGCTCCTACAGCCATTCAGATAGGTACAAGATTGACTCAGGGCTTGGGCGCAGGTGCAAAGCCTGAAATAGGCAAAAAGGCTGCAGAAGAAACAGAGGAAACTATTAAAGGAATTATGCAGGACACTGAAATGGTATTCGTTACTGCTGGTATGGGCGGCGGAACAGGTACAGGTGCTGCTCCTGTTATTGCGAAAATCGCAAAGGATATGGGAATATTGACTGTTGCAGTTGTAACAAAGCCATTCTTCTTTGAAGGTCCTCAGAGAATGAAAAATGCTGAAATCGGTATTGAAGAATTGAGTGCAAATGTTGATGCGATTGTAACAATTCCTAATGATTTGCTTTTGAAGACAGCAGATAAGAAGATAACAATAAAGGATTCATTCAAACTTGCTGACGAAGTTTTAAGACAGGGTGTTGAGGGCATTATTGAAGTTATTGCACAGAATGGTATCATTAGCTGTGACTTCGCTGATGTCAGCACAATTATGAAGGACTCAGGTATCGCACACATGGGTATCGGTCTCGGTAAGGGCGAAAATGCTGCTCAGGATGCAGTAAGAGCTGCTATCGAGAGTCCATTATTGGAAACAAGTATTGCAGGTGCTGAAAATGTGTTGCTTAATATCACAGGCGGAACAGAGTTCTCACTTGTTGATATGGGCGAAGTGTCAAGCATTGTTCGTGAAATGGTTTCACAGGATGCAACAATTATCGTTGGTACAGCTGTTGATGAAAGCCTGAAAGATGAAATTAAGGTAACTCTTATTGCAACAGGATTAAATGCATCTCAGAAGAGAACACAAAAGCCTGATTTGTTGCAAAAGTCTACAGTGGCTACTGCTCCAACTGCAGAAAGAAGATTCCCTGCATTTGAGCCACCTGTTTCAAATGATAACGATGTGTTTTCGAGAACAGTAAAGCCTGGAATGGACAATTTGAATGTTCCATCGTTTATGAAGAAAAATAATGATTAATTAATTTGATAAAAGTCCTCAAACTTTTGGTTTGAGGACTTTTTTTGTTTCCTGAAAATACTACAGAAATATTTGTAAAAAAAACTTAAAAATTTTTAAAAATTTTTTAAAAAACTATTGCATTATTGAAATGGGTGGTGTATAATATGGAGTAAAAGGGAGCGAAATGGAGAGAATGGGTTAAAAAATGATGCTCTTGGAATAAATGTGGAAGGAGTGTTTGTATGGTTTTTTTCGTTGGCGAATATGCTCGTCAGCTGGATGAGCGCGGCAGATTTATTTTGCCTGCAAAAATAAGAGAAAAGCTGTCAGGCACTGTTTATATCACAAAAGCTCCTTTGGAAAAATGTTTGAATTTGTACACTGAAGAGGAATGGGAACAGATTTCTCAAAAAGTTCACCAGCTTCCGTCAGGAATTGACGTCAATGCTGCAAAGTTTATCAGAAAGCTTTTCTCAAAGGCATTGGTTTGTGAACTTGATAAGCAGGGAAGAATCCCATTGAGCGCAAAGCTTATTGAAGAATCAGGACTTGAAAAGGATATTGTTTTAGTTGGTGCTAACAGTAAGTTGGAAATCTGGGATGCAGATTTGTGGAATAAGATGTCAGAAGAGGAAGACGACGCTGATATTATTATCGAAGGTATTCAGAAATATCAGGTTCTTATCTGAGGTGAGATATGGAATTCAAACACATATCGGTTTTGTATGAAGAAACCTTAAATTCATTAGATATTAAAGATGGCGGCATCTATGTTGACGGAACGCTCGGCGGCGGTGGTCACAGCAGGGGAATTCTGGAAAGAGGCAAAAATATTCGTCTTATAGGAATTGACCGTGATATAGAGGCGATAGGAGCCGCGCGAGGAAGATTAAAGGATTATGAAAACAACATAACTCTTGTTAATGACAATTTCTCGAATATAAAAAATATATTATCAGAACACAACATAGATAAAATAGATGGCGTGGTTTTGGACTTGGGAGTGTCATCATACCAACTTGATAATGCCGAAAGAGGATTTTCCTATATGCATGATGCGAGACTTGATATGAGAATGAATTCCAATGATGAACTCAGTGCATATGAGGTTGTTAATAACTATAGTAAGGATGCGCTGACAAAGATTTTTTATGAATATGGCGAGGAAAAATGGTCAGCGAGAGTCGCTGAATTTATAGTTAACAAAAGAGAAAAGAAGCCTGTTGAAACGACATTGGAATTGGTTGAAATAATCAAAGCAGCAATTCCTATGAAGGTGAGAGTGGAAGGCTCACATCCCGCAAAAAGAATATTTCAGGCTATCAGAATAGAGGTCAATAATGAGCTTGGTATTTTAAAAAATACAATCTCTGATATCTCAGAGGTATTAAAGCCGGGCGGAAGAATATCGGTGATAACATTCCATTCATTAGAGGACCGTATTATAAAAAAAGCTTTTACAGAATTGGCGATGGGCTGTGTATGCCCTAAAAACTTCCCTGTATGTGTCTGTAACAGGCAGCCCATTGTCAAAATTATTTCAAAAAAACCAATATTGCCGACTACTGAAGAAGAAAATGAAAATCCGCGCTCAAAAAGCGCTAAACTACGAGTTGCAGAAAAAATATAAAATATACGAAAAAAGGGTGTGTAAAAATGGGGTACTCAAATCTTGCGTACAAGTATGAGGAAGATTATTCTTTTGAAGAAAAATCACAAAAGCGTGCAGTAGCTACAGCTAAAAAAACTAAAAAGAAAAATTTCACACCGATAGTTTGTGCATTGGTGTTGTCAATGGCAGCATATTATATGATTTCTAAAAATGTTGAGCTTTATGAAACAAAACAGAATATAAAATCCTTGCAAAAAGAACTGACTGCACTTGAAACATATACAAGTCAGAGAATATTTGAGCTTGAGCAGAGTGTTGACCTTGCAACAGTTGAAGAAATTGCAACAACAAAGCTCAATATGCAAAGACCCGAACAATATCAGATTGAATATGTGAGTATTGAACGTGATGATGTTACTGAAATTACAGCCGGTGAGGTTGAAGGGGTAAAAAGCAGGGTTGGTAATGCAACAAAAAATCTAAAAAGAAATCTTATCGGAATATTCACAATTGGGCAGAAATAATATGTATATATAGAGCATTTTGCCTTGTGAAGAAAAAATGGTATAGAGCCAAAGACATCAGAAATGAAAAAATTCTGAAGAAATGTCTTTGGCTTTTCAAAATATTATGAGTAATTTGTTTTACGGAAAGGAAAAACAATGCATATAAATCTTGGAAAATTAAAACGCAGAGGTCTTTATACAATAGGAATAATGGTAATTCTTCTGGCTTTGACTCTGACAAGAATAGGTTATTTGCAGATTTTCAAGTGTGAGGAATATACAAAAGCTGTTATTGACCAGCAGACTCAAGCCTCTCAGGTTAATGCGATGCGGGGAACGATTTATGACAGAAATGGAAAAGCACTGGCAGAGAGTGCTTCTGTTAATACTTTGATATGCAATCCAAAACAAATTGAGAAAGATAAAGCTGCGGAAATTGTTGCGACAAGACTTGTGCCTATCATTGGTATGGAGTATGATTATCTGTATGAAAGACTCACAAAAACAACTACACAGTATCAGCTTTTGAAAAAGAGATTAAGTGTTGAGGAAACTTCAGCAATAAATGAATTGAAGGACTCAAAGAAAAATCCTGAAACAAGTAAATATTTTAAAGGAATAACTTTTGAAAGCGACTCAAAAAGATATTATTCATACGGCATTGCTCCTCATATTCTTGGATTTACAGGCTATGACAATGACGGAAGAATGGGAATTGAGTTGATGTTTGATGATGTTTTGGCGGGAGAGCCAGGAAGTATAATAAGCACACGTTCAGCATCAGGTACTTTTATTGATTATCAGTATGAGGAAATGACAGATGCTCAAAAGGGTGCAGATGTTGTTTTAACAATTGATGAAACAATCCAGCATTTTTTAGAGAAAAGTCTTGAGGAGGCAGTGAGTGAATATTCATTAAAAGAGGGAGCTGCAGGAATTGTTATGAATCCTAAGACAGGAGAAATTCTTGCAATGGCAACAAAGCCCGATTTTGATGTCAATGCATATAATGATATTTCAAAGTTTGTCAATATGGCAATCAGTCTTGATGAGAATGAAAAGTTGTCAGGATATAATTCGGACAATAAGGAGATAAGTCTTCAGGCAACCAATCTTATAATGCAGAAAATGTGGAGAAACAAGGCGATTTCTGATACATATGAGCCGGGTTCAACATTTAAAATAATAACAGCAGCAATGGCGTTGGAGGAAAACGCTGTAAGCGAAAATTCATCATTTTATTGCTCAGGATATAAGCAGATAGGCGATAGAAAAATCAAGTGTCATAAGGTCGAAGGTCACGGAAGTCAGAATTTTGTCCAGGGAGTTCAGAATTCCTGTAACCCTGTGTTTATGGAACTTGGACTAAAAGTTGGCTCGAAAAAATTTATGGAGTATTTCAAGGCATTCGGATATACTGAAAAGACTGGTATTGACTTAAATGGTGAGTCGGGAAGTATATATTATCAAAAAGATAAACTTTCTGAAACAGATATTGCAACAAGTGCTTTCGGTCAGGGATTTTCAATCACTCCAATTCAGCATATCTGCGCTATCAGTGCAGTAATAAATGGCGGAAATCTGATGAAACCTCAGATTGTCAAGGAAATCAGAGATGAAAATGGAATAATAAAAAGCTATCAGCCTGAGATAAGAAACAAGGTTATATCAGAAAAAACATCTGAGCTTATGAGAGAGATTCTTGAAAGCGTTGTATCAAGTCCGACAGGTTCAGGAAAGAATGCTTACATTAAAGGATATAGAATAGGCGGTAAGACAGGAACATCGGAAAAAGGAAGAAACAATAATAAGCGAATTGCATCATTTGTTGGTTTTGCACCTGCTGATGACCCTCAGATTATTTGTCTTATTATGATGGATGAACCGCAGTGTGCAGTCAGATACGGAGGAACAATCTGTGCTCCTGTTGTTGCTGATGTTATTGAAGATACTCTGGAGCATATGGGAATAGAAAGACAATATACTGAACAGGAGGCTGTTGCAGATTCAAATTCAGTTCCTGAGGTAAGAACTATGTCTGTTGAGGATGCAAAAAAGACAATTCAAAATGCAGGGTTCAAAGTAAGAGTTTCAGGAAATGGAGAACAGAATACTGTTGTTGACCAGTTGCCAAAGCCAGGAGCATCTATAATAAAAGGTTCCACAGTTATAATATACACACAGGAAATTGATGAAGAAAAACTAATGACAGTTCCTGATGTTTCGGGAATGAGTGTCAGTGCTGCAAGACAGCAGCTGGAGGACTATGGTCTGAATTTTGAGGCTGTGGGAGCAGGATTAAATTCTGCAAAGGGTGCATATGCGGTCAAACAGAGTATTGAGGCTGGCAAAAAAGTTCAGCCTGCGACTGTAATCAGAGTTGAGTTCAGACACGCTTCTTCAGATTAATCTTTGAAAGGTGTGATATTTATTTTAGCCCGTGAATTATTTGGTGAGAAATGGAGAAGTCCTGATTGCCTGATAAAAGGTATAACCTGTGATTCACGAAGGATAAAAGATGGATATATATTTGTTTGTTTATGCGGAGAAAATGACAGTGGGTACAGATATGTAAAGGAAGCAGAGGCAAGAGGTGCTGTTGCAATTATTGCCGACAGGATTGTTGATGCTAAAATACCTGTTATATTGTGTCATGAGCCAAGAAAGAAAATGGCAGAGTATGCAAAGAAAATATATTCGTTTGGCGATGGGAAAATGTGTATGATTGGTGTGACAGGCACAAATGGCAAAACCACAGTCACACATCTTCTAAGAGATATATTAAAAAAAGCAGATAGAAAAACTGCATTAATCGGGACAAATGGATGTTATCTCGATAACATCCTGACAGATAACAGTTTTACAACCTCAACGACTCCTGAAGCTCCTGAATTATGGAGTATTCTGAAGAGTATGTATGAACTTGGAGCTGACAGTGCAGTTATGGAGGTTTCGTCCCATGCACTTTGTCTTGACAGAGTTTTGGGAATGAAATTTGATATCGGAATTTTTACTAATCTATCAAAAGACCATATGGATTTTCATAAGAATATGGAAAATTATTTTATGGCTAAGGCAAAGCTTTTTGACGAATCAGAAAAATGTGTTGTAAACATTGATAATGAGTATGGTAAAAGGCTTTATGAAAAATACAAATACAAATCAGTATCTGTCGGAATAAAAGATGCAGATTTTTGTGCATCAGACATCGTTTATCACGCTGACGGAGTAAGATTTCTTGTTAATAATGAATACAGATTAAATGTTAATATATTAGGAGAATTTACAGTTTATAATGCGCTTTGTGCCTTTGCAGCAGCATTCAGTCAGGGGATAAGTCCCCGAGTTATATGCGATGCACTATCGCAAACAAAGGGAGTCTGCGGAAGGGCGGAAAAGATAGACGTTGATGGGGAATTCAGCGTAGTTATTGACTATGCTCATTCGCCCGACAGTCTTGAAAATATCATAAAAGCCATGAAAAAAATGTGTGAGGGCAGGGTTATCACATTGTTTGGTTGCGGAGGCAATCGTGATGAGAGTAAGCGCTATGATATGGGAAAAATTTCTGGAGAATTGTCTGATTATACTATAATAACATCTGATAATCCCAGATATGAAAACCCTGTTAAGATTTTAAAGGATATTGAAAAAGGTATATTGGGAGTAACAGATAATTATATTGTTATTCCAAACAGATTTGATGCAATTGGCTATGCAATAAAAAATGCCCGAAATGGAGATATTGTTTTGTTGGCAGGAAAAGGCCATGAGGATTATATAATTGAGAAAAATAAGAAAATTCATTTTGATGAAAGAGATGCTATAAAATATTGGACAGAAAAAGATGAAAGGACTAAGACAAGTGGAGAAATTAACTATTAATGAAATCGTTTTGGCAACAGGTGGAGAACTTATATGTGAAGACAAGAATGTTTTGATTAAAAGTGTTTCCATAGACTCAAGAAAAATATCAGAGGACACTCTGTTTGTGGCATTAAAGGGCGAAAATTCAGATGGTCACGACTATGTTATAAAAGCCTTTGAAAATGGTGCTGTTGCGGCTTTGTGTGAAAAGAGAATAGATTGTGATAAACCAATAATTATTGTGGAAGATACATCACTGGCACTTGGTAAGCTTGCAAAATATTATAAGAAAAAACTGAATATTAAAACTGTTGCAGTGACAGGAAGTGTCGGAAAAACTACCACAAAGGATATGCTTTATGCGGTTATGAATATGCAATATAATACCCTGAAAACAGAAGGTAATTTCAATAATGAATTAGGATTGCCTTTAACAGTTTTCAGACTTAATAGCAGTCATGAAGCGGCAGTTCTGGAGATGGGTATGTCTGCATTTGGAGAAATCAGGTACCTTTCAAATATTGCAAGACCTGATGTTGCAATTATAACCAATATAGGAATGTCTCATATTGAAAATCTTGGCTCACAGGAGGGAATTTTCAAAGCAAAAACTGAGATATGCGAAAAATTCAACGAGGATAATCTGCTGGTTGTCAATGCTGATGATAAGTATCTTAAGAAAGCATTGGAATTTAAAGGATTTAATGTCTGGGGATATGGAATTGATACAGAATGTGAATATCAGGCAAGAGATATAGAAAATCTTGGCCTTGAGGGAACAAAGTTTACAACGAGTATATACAATCGTGATTATCGTATTCATATAAAAGTGCCCGGGGTTCATAATGTTTATAATGCTTTGGCGGCAATAGCCTGCGGGGTGTGGTATAATATCGGCCCTAATCAGATTATAAGCGGAATTGAAAATTTTTCTCTGACAGCTATGAGAATGTCGATTGAAAAAGCAGGAAGTCTTACACTTATTAATGATTGCTATAATTCTTCTCCTGATTCGGTTAAGGCGGCACTAAAGGTTTTAAAAACCCAGGCAACACGAAAGGTTGCAATTTTAGGCGATATACTTGAGATGGGGAATTATGCAAGGGATGCTCACTATGAACTGGGCACAGAAGTAGTAAATAATGGAATAGACTTGTTAATTACTGCAGGAGATAATGCAAAATATATTGCCGATGGTGCAAAGGATGCAGGTCTTTTGGATGTTGTGAGCTTTGGTAAGACAGATGAGCTTGTAAAAGAGGTAAAGAACTTTATAAAGGAAAATGACAGTATATTGATAAAGGCATCAAGAGGAATGCGTTTTGAGGATGTAGTAAACGAAATTAAATAACAAATGAAAGGGAGCATAAAAATGCTTGGTAATCTGATAAATAATTTTGATATTGGATATGTGATTATATTTTTAATGGCTTTAGCAATAACGCTTGTGACAGGGCCTGTTTTCATACCATGGCTCAGAAAATTAAAATTTGGTCAGCAGATTTTAGAAGAAGGACCCTCCTGGCATCAGAAAAAGAGCGGAACTCCGACAATGGGCGGACTAATGTTTATTTTAGCTGTTTTGGTCAGCTGTATAGTTGCTGTTTTGGTAAAGTTTGATGAGAAGTTATTGATAATGCTTGTAACTGCATTAGGCTTTGGTGCAATCGGATTTATTGATGACTATGTTAAGGTTGTCAAGAAGAGAAATCTTGGACTTACTGCATTGCAAAAATTCTCATTGCAGGCAATTTTAGCAATTGGATATGTTGTTGCATTAAATATGACAGGGAATTTAGATACTCAGATTATTATTCCTTTCACATCAGTAACTGTCACTCTACCCTGGATTTTATACATTGTCTTTATATTATTTGTAATATTGGGAACTGTAAATGCAGTTAATTTGACAGATGGGCTTGATGGACTTGCTACGAGCATCACTATTGTTGTTTCACTGTTTTTTGCGTTGGCAGGACACTTTATTTCTGAGTCTGCGGCATATTTTTCACTTGCGATTTTGGGAGGATGTGTCGGATTTTTGTTCTTCAATAAATATCCGGCAAAAGTGTTTATGGGGGATACAGGCTCGTTATTTTTGGGCGGTGCAATATCGGTTATCGCGGTGGGAATGGAAATGCCACTAATACTTGTTATTGCAGGCTTTGTATATCTTTTTGAAACACTTTCAGTAATTTTACAGGTTGCATCTTTCAAGCTTACAGGAAAGAGAATTTTTAAAATGTCGCCTATTCATCATCATTTTGAAATGTGTGGGTGGAATGAGAAGAAAATTGTTGCAGTCTTTTCGACAGTTACACTGCTTTTGTGTATAATTGCATTTGTGGCTTTAATACCACATATTAATATTTGAATTGAGGTTTAATTATGGTAAACAATAATTCGCAAAAAAACAGAAAAAAAACAAATTCATATACAACAAAATCTCAGATAAAGCCAAAGAAAAGTAAACTGGGGGAAGTGGATTTTACTTTTTTGACACTTGTAATTGTAATAGTATGCGTGGGATTGGTTATGATATTGAGTGCATCATCGCCAAGAGCGCTTAGAATTGCAAATGATTCGTTTCACTTCTTTAAAAAGCAATTGCTATTTTCTGTATTGGGTTTTGTTGCAATGATTGTGGCATCAAGAGTTGATTATAAGAAATATGAAAAATATGCAGGAATTGCAATGTTAGCTTGCCTTATTTTATTGGCACTTGTTCTGGTTCCGGGCGTAGGTGTTATGCATAATGGTTCACGAAGATGGTTAAGATTCCCCGGATTTGAATTACAGCCTTCAGAATTTATGAAGCCTGTTATTGCAATGTTCATTGCAAAAATTATTCAGGAGAAATCATATAATCCAAAAACCTTAAAGGGAATTTTAAGAATTTGTGTGTGGATTGGTATTACGGCTGTTTTAATGCTTTTGGAAACACATTTAAGTGGTGCAATTGTTATTTGCGGAATTGCCGCGGTTGTTATGCTTGCGGGCGGAGTTAAGCTGAGATATTTTCTGACAGCAGCAGTTGCGATAGTGCCGGCAGGAGTCTGGTATGTTATGAATGACCCTGTCAGAAGTAAAAGAATTATGGTTGCACTGAATCCATTTTTAGATAAACAGGGAACAGGATATCAGGCAGTTCAGGGACTATATTCGATTGCATCGGGCGGACTCTTCGGTCAGGGACTTGGGCAGAGTATTCAAAAAACTTCTTTTTTACCTGAACCATATAATGATTTTATTTTTGCTGTTGTGTGTGAGGAATTAGGGCTTTTAGGAGCAATTTTAGTTATAGCCTTGTTTTGTACACTGATTATAAGAGGGCTTATGATTGCAATTCACGCGCCTGATGTTTTTTCGTCTCTGACAGTTATTGGAATAATGGCACATATTACAATACAGACACTATTTAATATTTGTGTTGTTGCAACAATTATTCCGAATACAGGTATTACCTTGCCATTTTTCAGCTATGGCGGAACAGCTATAATAGTGTTATTGATAGAGATGGGAATTGTACTTAATATATCGAGGTACAGAACACGAAACAAAAATTGAAAGAGGAGCATAAAATGAGAGTTTTATTTGCCGGTGGCGGAACAGGGGGACATATAAACCCTGCAATATCAATAGCTGATTATATCAAGGAAAGAGAAGATGATTTTGAGGCTCTTTTTATCGGAACAAAAAGAGGACTTGAAACAAAGCTTGTTCCAAAGGCAGGCTATAATATAGAATACATTGATATTTGTGGATTTGACAGAAGAAATCTTTTGAAGAATTTTAGTGTTTTGAAAAAATTGTCGGAATCAAAGAAAAGATGCAAACAAATAATTAAGGAATTTAAGCCTGATGCGGTTGTTTTGACAGGTGGTTATGTTAGTGGTCCCGTTGCAATGGCTGCGCATAAAATGGGAGTCGGAGCAATTATACACGAACAAAATGTATACCCAGGTTTAACTGTCAAAGGCTCAATTAATTATGTTGATTATGTTGCAGTAAGCTTTAGCCAAACTCTTGATTATATTAAAAATAAAGAAAAGTGCGTTTTGACTGGAAATCCTGTAAGAACTCAGATTTTAAATGCAAAAAAGGAAGAGGCAAGAAAAGAGCTTGGATTATCAGATAAGCCTTTTGTGTTAATTTTTGGCGGAAGCTTAGGTGCTCAGAAAATTAATGAAAATGTTGTCAAAATCCTTGAAAGATTATCAAAAGACAATAAAATTCAACTGTTATTTGGTACAGGAGAAAGAAACTTTGATGAAATAAAGGGACAGATAAAAGACGTTCAGTTGTCAGATAACATTAAGATTGTTCCATATATAGATAATATGCATCTTGCTATGGCAGCGGCAGATGTTGTAGTGTCACGTTCAGGTGCAATAACGGTAAGTGAAATTGCAGTTTTAAATAAACCGTCAATTTTAATTCCATCGCCTAATGTTGTAAGAAACCATCAGGAGCAGAATGCAAGAGCTTTGGAAAAGGTTGGTGCGTGCAGAGTTTTAATTGAGAGTGAATTAAATGAAGATAGTCTTTATGATGCAATAAATTCTCTTGCAAATGATAAAATAACACAGGACAAAATGTCTGAAAATTTAAAAAAGGTTGCTTGTCCTGAAGCATTGGAAAAACTTTATGAATTAGTGAAAAAAACAGTTAAAAATAAGTGAGGATAAGTATGAACATAGGAATGGTGTCATTGGGTTGTGCCAAAAATCAGACAGATGCAGAAACAATGCTCGGAATAGTGAGTAAGTATGGTCATAATATTGTTTCTGAGCCAGAGGATGCAGATGTGATTGTGGTCAATACCTGTGGATTTATCGAAAGTGCAAAACAAGAGTCGATTGATGCAATTTTGGAAATGGCAGAATATAAAAATGGAAAATGCAAAATTTTGATTGCATCTGGTTGCCTTGCAGAAAGGTATAATGAGGAACTTTTAAAGGAATTACCAGAAGTTGATGCAATTGTCGGAACAGGAGATTATCACAAAATATGTGAGGTCATAGAGGCTTGTCAGAAAGGTGAAAAAACAGCATTGTTTGGGAATATGGATTATACACCTGATGATGATTTGCCTAGAATTTTGTCAACACCGGAATATACTGCATATTTAAAAATAGCTGATGGTTGTGATAATAATTGCACCTATTGCGCAATTCCTCTGATCAGAGGAAAGTTCAGGAGCAGAAAGAAGGAGGATATAATCAGGGAAGCTCAGCAGTTAGCTGAAAACGGAGTTAAGGAGCTCATTTTAATAGCTCAGGATACAACAAGATATGGTAAGGATTTGTATGGAAAATATGAGCTTTCAGATTTGTTGAAAAAACTATGTGAGATTGATGGGATAGAGTGGATAAGAGTTCACTACTACTATACCGAGGCAATAGAAAAAGAGCTTATTGATGTTATGGCAGAGAATAAAAAAATCTGTAATTATATTGATATGCCTATTCAACATATAAATAACAGAATTTTAAGAAGAATGGCAAGGCGGACAAACAGAGAAGAGATTGAAGAAAAAATTTCATATATAAGAGAAAAAATGCCTGATGTAACGATAAGGACTTCAATTATTGTTGGATTCCCCGGGGAGACAGATGAAGAATTTGAAGAACTATATGACTTTGTAAAAGAAATAAAATTTGACAGAATGGGAGTATTTGCATACTCTCCTGAAGAAGATACAGCAGCCGCATTGTTTGATGACCAGATAGATGAAGAAATAAAACAAGAAAGACTTGACAAGCTTATGAGCCTGCAACAGGGTATTTCTCTTGAGATAAACAAGGAAAAAATCGGAAAAACTCTTGAGGTTCTGGTTGAAGGATATGAAGAAGAAAGTTATCTTTTCTATGGCAGAAGTCGCGCTGACAGCATAGATGTTGATTGCACAGTTTATTTTGCGGCAAATGATGAGATAGAATTTGGTGACATTGTTAATGTCGAGATTTTAGATGCTTCGGAATATGATTTGACAGGCAAGCAGATTTAAGTATAAAAGCACCCAAGAAATTGGGTGTTTTTTATTGACTTTATTTCAAAATTGTGATATGATATTTTATGGATATTTATGAGTTATATCGTGATTTGCGGAGGGGAAAGAATGGACTTGATATTAAAAAATGCTACTTGCTATACAGATGGCACTTTTTCAAAGAGGGATATAGCTGTGATAGACGGAAATGTTGAATTTGATATAGATAAAGCAGGAGAAAATTCTGTATTTGTCGATTTTTCTGATTGTATAATTGTCCCCGGACTCACTGATGTTCATGTGCATTTGAGAGAGCCGGGTTTTTCGTATAAGGAAACAATTAAAACAGGAACAAAAGCCTCTGCAAGAGGAGGATATACAAATGTATTCTCTATGCCTAACTTAAATCCTGTGCCTGATAATGCCGATAATTTGAAAATGCAGACCGATATAATAGAAAAAGACGCGTGCATTAATGTTTATCCGTACGGGGCAATTACTGTCGGACAAAAGGGCGAGGCTTTGGCTGATTTAGAAGGAATGAGCGATAAAGTCAAGGGATTTTCGGATGACGGAAGAGGTGTTCAGAATCCTGAGTTGATGAAAAAGGCAATGGAATTTTCAAAAGAAAATGATAAAATAATTGTTGCTCATTGTGAGGACAACTCACTTTTGAATGGTGGCTATATTCACGATGGAGAATATGCAAAAACACATAACCATAAGGGAATATGTTCGGAAAGTGAGTATGGACCGATAATCAGGGACATAAAACTTGCAAAAGAAACAGGTTGTAAATATCATGTTTGCCATGTTAGCGCAAAGGAGAGCGTGGAGGCAATAAGACAAGCCAAAAAAGACGGAGTCGATATAACTTGTGAAACAGGTCCTCATTATCTGGTGTTCTCGGATATGGATTTAAAGGAAGAGGGAAGATTTAAAATGAATCCTCCAATCCGTTCAAAAGAGGATAGACAGGCTTTAATTGATGGCATAATTGATGGAACTGTTGATATGATTGCGACTGACCACGCACCGCACAGTGCAGAGGAAAAATCTAAAGGTCTGAAAGACAGTCTTATGGGAGTTGTGGGTATTGAAACTGCTTTTTCAGTTATGTATACACATTTTGTGAAGACAGGTATATTATCATTGGAAAAGTTGATTGAGATTATGAGTGTTAATCCCTCAAAACGCTTTGGAATTGAAAATGAGATAAAGAGTGGGGAGAAAGCATCTTTTGCTGTCTTTGATTTAGCGAGTGAATACACAATAAATACAGATGATTTTTTATCAAAAGGAAAAGCAACACCATTTGAGAATATGAAGGTGTATGGAAAAACACTGATGACTATGTGTAATGGAAATGTGGTATACGATAATTTTAGCGAAAGGATAATAAGGAATGCTTAAACAGGATATCTATGTTATAGAAAAGAACGTGTGTATAGCAAAGAACACATATGAAATGGTTTTAATAGGGGACACAAAAGCATTTAATGCACCAGGACAGTTTTTGAATATAAAATTAGACGGGTTTTATTTAAGAAGACCAATATCTGTTTGTGATTATGATGATAATAGGATAACAATAATTTATAAAGTTGTAGGCAAAGGTACCGAGCTGATGGCAAAAATGCAAAAAGGGGACAAGCTTGATATATTAACAGGTCTTGGAAATGGATTTGATATTTCCAAAAGTGGAGATAAGCCTATTGTTATTGGTGGCGGTGCAGGAGTTCCTCCAATGTATAATCTCGCGAAGGAGCTTATAAAAGCAGGAAAAAAGCCTGTAGCAATACTTGGCTTTAACTCAGAAGAAGAGATTTTTTATAAAGAAGAATTTGAAAAAATTGGCGCAGATGTGATTGTCACAACTGTTGATGGAAGTGTTGGAGTTAAAGGTTTTGTTACCGATGCAATTAAAACACTTGATTATACTTATTTTTATACTTGCGGTCCTGAACCTATGCTAAAAGCTATATACCATAATACCATAACATCAGGACAACTTAGCTTTGAGGAAAGAATGGGATGCGGATTTGGTGCTTGTATGGGTTGCAGCTGCAAGACAAAGTATGGAAATAAGAGAATCTGCAAAGATGGTCCTGTACTTGTAAAGGAGGAGATAATATGGTAAACACTAAAGTAAATTTAAGCGGTATTGAGCTTGATAATCCGATTATCCCTGCAAGCGGAACATTTGGATTTGGATATGAATTTGCAGAACTTTACGATATAAATATTTTAGGCACATTTTCTTTTAAAGGAACAACAAAAGATGCAAGATTTGGAAACCCGACACCGAGAATTGCAGAATGTCCGCAAGGAATGATTAACTCGGTAGGCTTGCAAAATCCCGGTGTTGAGGCAGTAATTGCTGAGGAATTGCCTAAGCTTAAAAAAGTTTTTAATAAGCCTGTTATAGCAAATGTAAGTGGTTTTGCAATAGATGAATATGTATATTGTTGTGAAAAGCTTGATAAGGAAGAACAGGTTGGTATTTTAGAAGTTAATATCAGCTGTCCAAATGTTCATAATGGCGGAATGGCTTTCGGTACAAGTGCAGAATCAGCAGCAGAGGTCACAAAAGCAGTTAAAGCAGTAACAAAAAAGCCTGTATACATAAAACTAAGTCCGAATGTAACTGATATCGTATCTATAGCCAAGGCTTGCGAAGATGCAGGTGCTGACGGAATAAGTATGATAAACACAATGCTAGGAATGAGAATTGATTTAAGAACTAAAAAGCCTGTTATAGCAAACAAAATGGGCGGCTTTTCTGGAAGTGCAATATTTCCTGTGGCACTCAGAATGGTTTATCAGGTCTATGATGCTGTAAAAATTCCAATCATCGGAATGGGTGGAGTTACAACTGCCGAGGATGTTATTGAAATGATGTTAGCTGGTGCAACAGGAGTTCAGATAGGTGCTGCAAACTTGGTTGAGCCATATGCTTGTAAAAATATTATAGATGACTTGCCAAGGGTTATGGAAAAGTATAAAATTAATAATTTAAAAGATATAATAGGAGGAGCACACAATGGGTAAGGATGTAATTATTGCTTGTGATTTCAGCAACAAAGAGGAAACTCTAAAATTTCTTGATTTATTTAAAGAAGAAAAGCCTTATGTGAAAATCGGAATGGAGTTGTTTTACGGAGCAGGTCCTGATATTGTAAAGGAAATTAAGAAAAGGGGACATAAAATTTTTCTTGACTTAAAACTTCATGATATTCCTAACACTGTTATGAAAGCTATGAAAGTTTTATCAGGTCTTGATGTTGATATGTGTAATCTTCACGCATCAGGCACAATTCCGATGATGGAGGCTGCAATTAAGGGACTTACAAGAGAAGACGGAACAAGACCGCTTTTAATAGCAGTGACTCAACTGACATCAACAAGCCCAGAGGTTATGAAAAGAGATTTGTTGATTGATGAGGAACTTGATAAGGTGGTAATGCATTATGCAAATAATGCTAAAATAGCAGGTCTTGACGGAGTTGTTTGCTCTCCGCTCGAGGCAGGTAAGGTTAAAGAGGTTTGCGGAAAAGAGTTTTTGACAGTTACACCTGGTGTCAGATTTGCAGATGGTGATGTTGGTGACCAGGTAAGAGTCACAACTCCTGAGAAAGCTAAGGAAATCGGTTCTGACTATATTGTTGTCGGAAGACCGATAACAGAGGCAGCTGACCCTGTGGCAGCATACAGAAGATGTGTTAGTGAATTTATTGGATAATGGAGGATATTAAAATGAAAGAATTAATTGCAAAAGATTTATTATCAATAGGGGCTGTGTTTTTCAGACCTGAAGAACCATTCACTTGGGCAAGCGGAATTAAGAGCCCTGTTTATTGTGATAACAGACTCACATTGACAGCACCAAAAGTAAGAAACGATGTTGAAAACTCACTTGCAAAGGTTATAAAGGAAAACTATCCTGATTGTGAAGTATTGATGGGAACAAGTACTGCAGGTATCGCTCATGCGGCTATCACTGCACATATTTTAGATATGCCTATGGGATATGTCCGTTCAGGAAGCAAAGACCACGGCAGACAAAATCAGATTGAAGGAAAGTTAGAAAAGGGACAAAAGGTTGTAGTTGTTGAAGACTTGATTTCAACAGGCGGAAGTGTTATTGAAGTTGTTGATGCGCTAAGAGAAGCAGGCGCTGAAGTTTTGGGTATCGTTTCAATCTTTACTTATGGTATGCAAAAGGGACTTGACCGTCTTGCAGCCGCAAATGTTAAAAATATCAGTCTTACAAACTTTGACACAATCGCACAGGTTGCAGCAAATGAAGGATATATTAAAGAAGAAGATGTTCAAAGATTGATAGCATTTCGAAATAATCCATCAGATGAGAGCTGGATAACATTAAAATAAAAAGGAAGATGAATATGAGAAGTCTTATAGATATAAAGGATTTATCACTTGCAGAAATTGATGAGCTTATTGATACTGCAAATGATATAATTGAAAATCCTTTGAAATATTCAAAGAAATGCGAAGGAAAAAAGCTTGCGACATTGTTTTTTGAACCATCAACAAGAACAAGACTTAGCTTTGAAGCGGCAATGTATGAGCTTGGCGGAAATGTCTTAGGATTTTCAGAGTCCAATTCAAGCTCTGCAGCTAAAGGTGAGAGTGTTTCTGATACTGCGAGAACAGTGAGCTGTTATGCAGACATCATCGCAATGCGCCATCCTAAAGAGGGAGCACCATTGGTTGCCGCACAAAATGCATCAATTCCTGTCATAAATGCAGGTGACGGAGGACATAATCATCCGACTCAGACATTGACCGACCTTTTGACAATCAAGAGAGAAAAGGGAAGACTTGATAATTTTTGTATCGGCTTTTGCGGAGATTTGAAGTTCGGAAGAACAGTTCATTCACTTATCAGTGCTTTGTCGGCTTATAAGAATATAAAAATTATTTTAATATCACCAAATGAGCTTGTTATTCCTGATTATATAAAGGAAGAAATTTTAGAGAAAAACAACATAGAATATGTTGAAACAAGAAGTCTCGAAGAGGCAATGCCTGAACTTGATATTTTATATATGACAAGAGTGCAGAGAGAAAGATTTTTCAATGAAGCAGATTATATAAGATTAAAGGACAGCTATATTCTAAATATCCATAAGCTTGAGAATGCTAAATCTGATTTGGCTATACTTCATCCATTGCCAAGAGTTAATGAGATTTCTGTTGAGATCGATAATGACCCAAGAGCTTGTTATTTTAAACAGGTGTTAAATGGAAAGTTTATCAGAATGGCTTTGATTATGAAACTTCTGGGGGTGAAATAAATGCTTGTAAATCCAATTAAGGACGGAATTGTGTTAGACCACATAAAAGCAGGAAATGCTATGGAAATCTATCACGCATTAGGTCTTGACGAGCTTGATTGTCAGGTTGCAATAATAAGAAACTGTGACAGCACCAAAATGGGTAAAAAGGACATTTTAAAAATCAATGAGCATATTGACATAAACCTTGATGTTCTGGGATATTTGGACCCGGGTATAACAGTAAACTTTATCAAAGATTCAAAGATTTATGACAGAAAACATCTTGAACTGCCTATAGAGATAAAGGATGTTATAAAGTGTAAAAATCCAAGATGTATAACATCAACAGAACAGGAATTATCACATATTTTTAAACTTTCTAACAGAGAAAAGGGAGTTTACAGATGTATTTATTGTGAGGCAAGCGCAAAATAAAAGATATGGGTAAAAGCCCATATCTTTTTTATATTGACAAAAATAGATTGTTGTGTTACAATGTAATAGTTGTTTAAATGGAGAGGTGGCCGAGTGGTCGAAGGCGCAACATTGGAAATGTTGTGAGGTGCAAGCCTCCGTGAGTTCGAATCTCATCCTCTCCTCCACGTCGGAACAAGTTACGCTTGTTCCGTTTTTTTATTCCACTGTCACAGACTTAGCAAGATTTCGCGGTTTATCAATGTCACAATTTTTTAAAAGAGCGGTGTAATAGGCTATATATTGGCAAGGAATAATGCATAGTATTGGAACAAGGAATGAATGGACATCTTTTATGATGATACTATCGTCAGAGGTTTTTAAGGAATCTCTACATATAGTTATAACCTTTGCACCTCGTGCCTTAACCTCATTAATGTTACTTCTTATTAAAGAATTGACATTTTCCTGTGTTATGATTGCAATGACTGGTGTGTCATTTTCAATCAGTGCAATAGAGCCGTGCTTTAACTCTCCTGCTGCCATTCCGTCTGTGTGTATATATGAAATTTCCTTGAGCTTGAGTGAAGCTTCAAGACAGGTGTAGTAGTCAATTGAGCGTCCTATATAAAAACAATTTTTTGATTTTATTAAACTATTTGCAATATCTAAAAACAGGTCTTTGTTTTTAAATATCTTTTCTATTGCATCACTTACCCTTAATAATTCTTTTTCTATATCTATATTAATTAAATTATATATTTTTGCTGACAAAATTAAAAGAACAGTTATTTGTGCAATATATGCCTTGGTTGATGCAACTGCAATTTCCTGACCTGCATATAATAAAAGTGTATAGTCGGATTCTCTTGAAAGAGTTGAGTTGGGGGTGTTTGTAATTGTCAGAGTTTTATGTCCCCATTCTTTTATTTTTACTAATGCACTTCTGCAGTCTGCA
>JAZOTJ010000012.1:0-2335 GCA_045657585.1 Clostridia bacterium
ATTGTCAAGTTCGGAAACAGAAAATTCTCCTTTTCCAAGTATTCTTCTTATTCTTTTACCTGTTCCGCCCATAACATAAAGACAATCACTTTTTGGTATTTCACCCACAACATCTTTTATATATTCTAAAATCGAAGTTTCCCTCTCCGACTCATATTTTCCAAATTTATTATATAGTCTTTTAACACCAATAGCAAATGATTTTGAAAAGTTTAATTTTCCATCAGAAAATGAAACCAACTGCATACTTCCGCCGCCTAAGTCAATTCCAACTCCAAAAGAATTTTCTCCAAGCACTGATTTTAATGCATAAAAATCGCACCCTGCCTCATCTTCTTCGCTCAAAAGCTCAATTTTAACTCTTTTTCCGATATAATCATATACTTCGTTAAAGTTCTGAACATCTCTCATTGCAGATGTTGCAAAGGCATAAACATCTGCAATTTGTTTTTCATTAAAGAAATCAATAGCCTTTTTTATAACCTCATCAAGCCATAATATGCCATCAGCTGTCATCTTCTTATCTTTTGTATATGCTAATATATCTGATGTGAAAACAATTTCATCAAATGGTTTAATGTTATTTGAGATATCATAACAAACACACCTTATCGTGTTCGTACCAATATCAATTATTCCAATTTTTTTCATTTATAACCTCTTAGATAAATATAAAGGCGGCTTTAAAAAAGCCGCCTTTTTAAATTAATCTTTAGATACCTTCACAACTTCCTTGCCATTATAATAACCGCAAGCCTTACAAACTCTATGAGGCATCTTAAATTCGTGACACTGTGGACATTCAACTATTCCAGGAACAGCCAATTTCCAGTTAGCACGTCTTTTATCTCTTCTTGATCTCGATACTTTACCCTTAGGTACTGCCATCTCAATCGCACCTCCTATTCGGTTTCGGAATTTTTAATGATTTGAGCTAATCCTTCCCATCTCGGGTCAATTTCATCATCGCCGCAATCACATTCTTTAATATTTAAGTCCTGACCGCATTTAGGACAAAGTCCTTTGCAATCCTCTTTGCATAGATATTTTCCTGAGGCATTTAAAAAGAAATTATCAATCACAATATCTCCTATATCAACCTCGTGACCTGAAAATACTATTATGTCTTCATCTGTTGAATTTGCATCCTCATCTCTTACGAGAATTTCGGAAATATCAAATTCGACATCTTCAAAAACCGTCATTCTGCAACGTGCACAATGTGCCTGCAATTTGCCGGTTACCTTAGCTGTAAAATGCAGAGATTTGGTATTATTGGTGATTTTTCCGTCAACAAAAAGCCCCTCAGGAAAAGACAAGTCTTCTCCCAAAAACTCAGTGTCAGACAGTTTGCATACATCCTTAATCGATATACTTCCACCGTTAACCTTTAATATTGCGGATAGGTCACAAATCATATATAATTCTCCGTTTCTTAAGCTATGAATGAGTTAAATTATTTCAATTCAACCTTTGCGCCAGCTTCTTCAAGCTTAGCCTTCATTGCTTCAGCTTCTTCCTTAGCTACACCTGTCTTCAATGACTTTGGAGCACCGTCAACTAGTTCTTTTGCTTCCTTCAAGCCAAGACCTGTAAGCTCTCTTACAACCTTGATTACGCCAAGCTTTGAAGCACCTGCATCTGCAAGGATAACTTCAAATTCTGACTGTTCAGCAGCACCTGCGCCACCTTCAGCAGCAACAGCACCTGCAACCATAACTGGAGCAGCAGCTGAAACACCAAATTCTTCTTCCATAAGCTTAACAAGCTCAGCAACCTCTAATAATTTTAATTCCTTGATATCATCAAGAATCTTCTGAATATCTGCCATTTTAATTGACCTCCTAAAATTTAATTTATCCGACAATTTCTTGTCATTAGTTAATTATTCTGCATCTGCAGGTGCTTCTGCAGGTGCTTCTTCCTGAGCAGGAGCTTCCTCAACCGGAGCTTCTTCTGCCTTTGGAGCCTCTTCTGCAACTTCTGCTGCAGGAGCTTCTTCTTTTGCTTCTTCAGCCGGAGCTGCTTCAGCCTGCTTCTTTGCAACTAGGTCAGCGATTTCAACGCCACCCTCTGCAATTGTGCTAAGCAATCTTGCAAGTCCCGAAATAGGGGAATTCAAGCTGCCCATAATCTTTGCAATAAGAGTTTCCTTGCTTGGAGTCTTTGCAAGAGTTTTGATTTCGTCCAATGACAAAACCTTTCCGTCCATGAAACCAGATTTGATTTCCAAAGTCTCATTATCCTTTGCAAAATCAGCCAATACCTTTGCAGGAGCAACTGCATCTTCTGAAACTGCCAAAGCTGTAGGACCGTGTAAAATTGAATCTAATTC
>JAZOTJ010000013.1:0-14628 GCA_045657585.1 Clostridia bacterium
CCTCTGCCAAGATTTCCATAACCCATAATTCCAATTTTTATACTCATTATTTTTGCTCCATTCTATTTGTTGTTTGGTATATAGTTATGATTAGTTATTTTCCAGAATTCTGATTGCCTTAATAACACAGTTTTTCAAAGGCTTATCGTTTTCATCAGTTTCTGTTTCGGTAATTTCGTCAATATATTCCATGCCTTCTGTAACTTCTCCGAAAGCAGCGTACTGACCATCAAGATACAAAGAGTCTTTATGAACAATAAAGAACTGGCTTGTTGCTGAGTTAGGCTCATCTGTTCTTGCCATTGAAATTACGCCTCTTTTGTGCTGAAGGAAATTCATAAAGTTATTTGATATAAATTCACCCTCAATTTCAGGAAGGCCGATATAGAAGACACCATTTTCATCACAACCTCCGCCCTGGACAACAAAGTCCTTTATAACTCTGTGGAATATTGTATCATCATAAAGTTTTCCATTTGCAAGGTTAATAAAGTTTTCAACAGTTTTTGGTGCAATATATGGGAACAAGTCGAGTTTGATTTTCTTTCCGCCTTCGAGTTCGATTTCTGCTTTTATAGCAAGTTTTCTGTCAGTGAAATAATCTTTATACACTTCATACCCTGCCTGACCTAAAATATCAATTATGTATGAGCCAACCTCTGAGAGATCCTTGGCATACTCGGTAGGATTTGGAGTATAGTCAATTGTAACAGTTTTTGTTTCGCCTATCCAGTCAACAGTTGCTCCCATTAATTCTGCAATACATCTTATCGGAATCATTGTTTTTTCATTAATAAGCTGTGGTGCAACATCACTCACATAACCCTTTGACATAGTAAGACCTGTAAAACTGAACAGTGTGTCACGGTTAATCCACAAAAGATAAAAATTATTTCCGTCAGACATTGAAACAGCTTTGTTTGCATCGTTCCATAAAACCTCACATTGTAGTGCCTCGCCAACACTGCGGAGTGGAATTAAAATTCTTCCGTCAATGTTTACAGGCTCAACATCAACCTTTAACTCTTCACCATTTATAAGAATGGTTGTGTGTTCTGCGCTTACGCTCAATCCTCCAAACAGGAGTATTGATGCTCCGATTAGTGCCAATAATAGTTTTTTCATTTTTTCATACCTCTTTCTTTTTATTTTATTTTTTCACAGCTGTCTATAACATATAATTCCAGTGCTTCCCAGTCGCTGATAAGACCATTTTTGATATCCAGGTCCATGTTTGCGGCAGCTATTATTCTGTCCATAAGATAATTTTCTCCAAAACTCCGGGCTGAATTTGCATATTTCTGAGCGATATACGGAGTGGTTTTGATTTTTGGGGCAATTTCAGAATAGCTTTTTCCTTCTGCAAGTGCCAATGAACTATATAACATTTTATCAAAGGTGGAGGAAAGAATAAACATAAGTCTTATTGCTGGTTCCTTTATGGTTTTTAAGTCATAAAGGATTTTTATTGCTTTGTCAGGATTTTTTGACATAATGTGGTCTGTAAGCTCAAAGACTCTTACACCGACTGCCTTTGAAACAATCTTGTCCACATCGCTTTTTCCTATCTGAGTTTCACAATAGCATAAAAGCTTGTCAAGCTCATTTTTTATGTTTGAAAGCCCTGCATCGCATACGCTTACAAAATACTGCGCAACATCCTTTGAAATTTTCTTCTTGTTATTTAAAACCTGCCTCTCAACCCATGTGACAGTGTCATTATCGTTCATAATTTCAAACTCAACTGCAGTACCGATTGAAGTAAGCTTTTTATACACTGCATTTCGTTTGTCAATTGACTTTTCATCAAAGATAATAATAACATAATCAGGGAGGTTGTCAAGACGTTTTTGCCAATATTGTTTGATTTCGTCTTTAGCTTTACTGAAAACTTTGCTGTCCTTGATCAGAATAATCTTTTTTTCACACATCACAGGAAAGCTTTCAACAGCGTCATCAATTTCGCTGATATCTGTCTTTTCACCATCAAATATAATTTTATTGAAATCAGCCATTCCGCCATCGTCAACCATATCAAGCATCTTTTTTATAAAGCTGTCCTTTATATAAACCTCATCTCCGTAAAAAAGATACACTCCGCCTATTTCACCCGAGTTCAGCTTCTTTTTAAGCTCAGTGACATCGGATTGCTTTGCCATTATCCTACCTCCAATCCTGTTTTTCGGGGTAGTATGAGCTGTATGACACCCCTCCAAATTTATTTATTTTAAATCTTATGTCTCCTAGTTTATCAGTTCTCATAATATGAGCGCCTGATTTATCAAGACGCTTTATGACATCATCATTAGGTAAAAGATATGAGTTATCTTCTCCAACGCTTATAACTGCATATTTTGGAGAAGTCTTTTCTAAAAATTTCTTTGAAGTTGACGTATTGGAACCATGATGTGCAACTTTTAATAAATCAACATCGCAAAAATCATTTAAGTGTTTTCTTTCTGTGTATTCTGTCGCATCTCCTGTGAATAACACCTTAAAATCATTACAGGTCAGTGTGAATACCAGGGAAGTGTCATTTTCTGAGTAATTGTTTCCTGCAGATATTATATCAATTTTTGCACCGGATTCAAATGTTATTATGTCATTGTCGCGAGGATATATTATTTCTATATCCTTTTCTTTTGCAATAGACTCAATTTCAACCCGATACTCATTTTCTTCCATAAAATCAGGCATTAAGATTGCACCAACATCAAGATTTTTCAGTGCTGCAATAGTACCTAGACAGTGGTCCTTGTGATAATGAGATAGAATTGCCATATCAATTCTGTGGGCACCTTCTGTTTTCAGATAAGGTAAAAACAGCTTTTCTCCTGCATCATAGTCTGAATAATCTTCTCCGCCTCCGCCGTCTATTATGATATTTTCTCCGTGAGGCAATTTTATGTAAGTTCCGTCACCCTGTCCGACATTGACAAAGTTAATACTCATTGAGTCATGAGAGATAAAGGAAACTGTTAAAGATGAAACAAATCCGCCGATGACTATTGCAAGAACCAGTTGTGTTCTCAAACGCTTCTTATGTCCTGTTGCAAAGTCCTTTATTAAAATCACAAGCATATATGATATTATGACCATAATTATACTTGGTCTTTCAAAGCTGATATGTGAGAATGGAAGCTTATCTATAGCATAAGGAATGTTATGCATAAAGAATATTGCTCCTGATATTATATACCCCGCAATAAAAGCTCTCTGATACAACAAAAATTCAAGACACAATATCGGAAAAGCTATAAGTATTAAAGCCACTAATGGGAAAAATAACAAATTTAAAAATCCGTTATATACTGAAACTGTGCCAAAGAAATATGCCCCAAGCGGAAGAATTCCGAAAGACGATATTATGTAAATTGTCAAAATATTCCTTAACATGCCGGATTTTATGGGCTTTAACCAGCCATATACAACAGGTTTTAACATAAAGAAAACCCAGCTCATAACTGCTGATATGACAAAACCTGTGTTGTGTACCAAAAGCGGATTAAAAGCTAACAACACAAGGAGTACAAGTGATAAAACATCGGGATAGTGTAAATATCCATATTTTCTTACAGCAATAATTGATACTGCAATTGCAAGAGCAGTTTTTACTCCTGAAATTCCTGCAGTAAATGCTGATGCATATAAAAGTATCAGGACAATTGAAATATAATCTCTTGTTTTTCTTCCGAAAATCATAAACACAGTGCTTACAAGAGTAATGATTAGCATAACATGAAGATATGCAGGATATAACATTCTCATTGTGTTTGTTTTGATGAGCACATCTTCAAAGTGGTCTGAAAAATCTGTTTTAATTCCTGTTAAGACTGCTTTTAAGATTGCACCCTGGTCGCCACCAAACTTTTCGGTAAGCTTGATTACCCTGTTCTTATAAATATTTGAAAGATGCCTTGGAGAAAAAAGAACTCTTGTCGATTTGTCAGTAGCTATTTCATAGTCAGAAATTTTATAAAATATGTTATTACTTTTAAGATACGCCGAATAGTCAAAGTCGCTGTAATTCATGCGTTCATCAATTCTCTCAACAAATCCGCGGACACTCAAGTTCTGTGCATAGCTTAATTTTTTGTCTGTGTTGAGTCTGATGAATTCACTTGTAATATAAGTTTTGTCCCTATATTTTGCTCCGTCAGTTTTTATTATATATGTATATCTGCCATTTTCATATTTGGGTATGTCATAAACATAGCCTGTGACCTCGGCAAACTTATCATCAACAGGGTAGAGGCCATTTGCTTCGTAGCTCTGGGCATAAAATGCAAGAAACGCACCAAGTGCTATAAAAAGAAAAAGAACAGTTCTTTTTGTGTGGTTTTTCTTAAAGAGAACTATGTTTGCAATAACAGCACATATAACTGTTGAGCATATATCCCAACAACTAAGAAAATTTAGGGAAAGTATTCCTATGAGAAAAGAAACTAACAGCTTAAAAAACATATCAATCTCCCTCCCATATTATATCATAACAATTTTATCACAAATATAGTTATATGTCAATTTTGAAGAGGAATAAAATAGGGAAAAAATATTGACTTTTTTACTGTAATTATATATAATGTAAGTTGGCTTGGTATGCATTGGAAAGAAAAATGCATATAAATGAATATTTAAGGAGCATACTTATGGAAAAAATGGGATTAAATGAAATAAGAGAGAAATTTTTAAGCTTTTTTGAAAGCAAGGGCTGTCTGAGATTGGGTAGCTTTCCGCTTGTACCTCAGAATGATGCGAGCCTGCTTTTGATAAATTCAGGGATGGCGCCGATGAAAAAATGGTTTACAGGTGCGGAAATTCCTCCAAAAAGAAGAGTTACAACCTGTCAGAAGTGTATCAGAACTCCTGACATTGAAAGAGTTGGTAAAACTGCCCGTCACGGAACATATTTTGAAATGCTCGGAAACTTCTCATTCGGAGATTATTTTAAAAGAGAAGCAATTAACTGGGCATGGGAATTTTTGACTGAGGTTATGGGCTTTAATCCTGATGATTTGTGGATAACAGTTTATGAAGAAGATGACGAGGCAAGAGATATCTGGGTAAATGAAGTCGGAGTAAATCCCGAAAGAGTTGTTAAGATGGGTAAAGAAGACAACTTCTGGGAGCATGGAACAGGTCCTTGCGGTCCTTGTTCAGAAATTCACGTTGACAGAGGAGCACATCTTGCCTGCGGACCTGATTGTAAAATCGGTTGTGACTGTGACAGATTTATGGAAGTGTGGAACCTTGTGTTCACTCAGTTTGACAAGGATGAGGACGGAAACTATAACCGTCTTGCAAACCCTAACATTGATACAGGTATGGGACTTGAAAGACTTGCAGCAGTCAATCAGGGAGTTGCAAATCTTTTTGAGGTTGACACAGTTAAAAATGTTATGGCACACATCTCAAAAATTGCAGGCGTGAACTATAAAGACAATGAAAAGACAGACGTCTCTTTGAGAGTTATAACTGACCATATCCGTTCTACAGTTATGATGGTTTCTGATGGCGTTATTCCATCAAACGAGGGAAGAGGCTATGTTTTAAGAAGACTTTTAAGAAGAGCTGCAAGACATGGAAAACTATTAAATATTGACAGACAGTTCCTGTTTGAAGTTGCTGATACTGTAATTGATGAGTCAAAGTCAGGATATCCTGAACTTGCAGAAAAGAGAGAATATATCAAGAAGATTATCAAGATTGAAGAAGAAAGATTTGATGCTACAATAGATAACGGACTTGTAGTGTTGAACGGATATATTGAAGATGCTAAGAAAGCAGGTAAAAAGGAATTGACAGGCAATGAGGCATTCAAGCTTCACGATACCTACGGATTCCCACTTGATTTGACTGTTGAAATTGCAGGTGAAAACGGACTGGATGTTGATGTTGACGGGTTCAATAAGTGTATGCAGGAGCAAAAGGATACTGCAAGAGCATCAAGAAAAGAGGGCTCATCATGGGATGGCGCTGACAATTTTGAATTTGATGTCCAAAAGGCTACTGAATTTAAGGGATACACAGATTTGACACTTGATGCAAAGGTGCTCGGCATTGTTGCAGAGGGAGAAAAAGCAAACACAATTAAAAATGGACAAAGCGGAATAATCGTTGTTGACAAAACTCCGTTCTATGCTGAGATGGGTGGACAAGTCGGTGATACAGGAAGTATTATAAACAATGGCTGCGAATTGAAGGTTACAAATACAACCAAAGACGGAAATGGATTGTATTATCATCATGTTGAGGCAGTCAGCGGTGAAGTGAGTGTTGATGATACAGTTACATTAAAGGTGTGCAAAACAAGAAGACGCGCAATTGAGAGAAACCACTCTGCAACTCATCTTTTGCACAAGGCTTTAAAAGAAACTTTAGGAACTCATGTTGCACAGGCGGGTTCATTGGTAACTCCTGACAGACTTCGTTTTGACTTCTCACACTTTGAGGCAATGACTAAGGAACAGCTTTTAGAGGTTGAGAAAAAGGTTAATTGTGCTATATTGGAAGGTATGCCTGTAAATATACAGGAATTACCGATTGACGAGGCTAAAAAGCTTGGTGCAACTGCACAGTTCGGCGAAAAATACGGCGATGTTGTAAGAGTTGTTTCGATGGGAGATTATTCAGTAGAATTCTGCGGCGGCTGTCATCTTACAAATACTGCCGAAGCAGGAATGATTAAAATTCTTTCAGAAGGCGGAGTTGCAGCAGGTGTCAGAAGAATTGAAGCAGTTACAGGTATGGGCGTTTATGAATATATCATCTCAAGAGATGCTGAAATCGCAACTGTTGCAAAGACACTAAAGACAACAGAACACGACCTTTTGAAAAAGTCTGAAGCAGTTATGGAAGAGCTTAAGAATTCACAAAAGGAATTAGAAGCAATAAAAGCAAAAATGGCAGCATCTCAGGCAGGAGATGTTATGAATAATGTTGTAAAAATCGGTGATGTCGACCTTATTTGTGCAAGGCTTGACGGACAAGCTCCTGATGCACTAAAGACTATGGCTGATGACATTAAATCAAAAAATCAGAATGCAGTTATCGTGTTTGCATCATTGGCAGATGATAAAATTACATTTGTTGCAATGGTAGCAAAGGACGCTTTGGCAAAGGGTGTTCATGCAGGAAAGGTTATCAAGGAAATCACTGCAGTAGCAGGCGGTTCAGGCGGTGGAAAGCCTGATATGGCTCAGGGCGGCGGAAAAGATGCATCAAAAATTGATGATGCACTGGCTAAGGTTGAAAGTATCATAAAAGAGCAGTTGAATTAATGAATGGTATAATTATAATTGATAAACCATGCTCAAAAACCTCTCACGATATGGTAGGTTTTATCCGAAGACTAACAGGCATAAAAAAAGTTGGACACACGGGAACTCTGGACCCTGAGGCAACAGGAGTTTTGCCTGTTTGCATCGGAAATGCCACTAAGGCGTGTGAACTTTTGACCTGTGAGGATAAGGGATATGTGGCAGAACTTGCGCTCGGAATGACTACCGACACACTTGATGCAGAGGGAGAAATTTTAACAGAGCAACCTGTTTTGTGTGATGAGGAAACAATTAAAAAAACAATAGAGAGCTTCATAGGTGAAATTGAACAAATTCCACCTATGTTTTCTGCTATAAAAAAGGACGGAAAAAAGCTCTATGAGCTCGCAAGACAGGGAATCAGCATCGAAAGAGAAAAACGCAAAATCACAATCCACGATATAAAGATTCTGGATATTGATACTCAAAAGGAAACTGTGACAATTGAAGTTATCTGCTCGAAGGGTACTTATATAAGAACGCTATGTGATGATATTGGAATGAAATTGGGTTGCGGAGCGTATATGAATAAGCTAAGAAGAACGAAAAGCGGCAGATTTTCGATTGATGATGCATATACAACTGAGGAAATTGAAAAGCTTGTTAAAGAGAATAAATTTGAAGATGTGTTAATTCCAACTGACAGAGTTTTTGTGGACTATCCTGAGATTTTAGTCAATGACAGATACAGGGATTTTATAAAAAATGGTGTTAGAGTAAGAGTTAACGGACTTTTGGAAAATCAGGTCTACAGAGTGTATGATAAGAATAAAAACTTCTTGTGCCTTTCTCAATGTATTGATGAGAGGCTTACGCTTTTAAAAGCTTTCTGGAATTAGATTGAGGTGAACGATATGAAAATCATAAGAGATTTTGAAGAACTGAAGCCATGTGCTTTGGCACTCGGAAATTTTGATGGTATTCATATTGCGCATAGTGAAATAATAGAAAAATGCAGGGTGTATGCAGAAAAAAATAATATATTAAGCGGTGTATTGCTTTTTGAAAACCACACAAAAACAGTTCTGGAGAACAGGAAAGTAAAGCTTTTGACACCATTATCCGAAAAAATTAAAATAATTGAACAGATGGGGATTGATTTTGTTTTCATAAAGCCATTTGATGAGGTTACGATGCAGATGAGAGATGAGGAATTTATCTCATTTCTTACAAGAGAAATGAAAGCATCAGCACTTTTTGCGGGTTATGACTATACTTTTGGATATAAGGCATCAGGAAACAGCAGGACTCTTATGGAATTTGGAGAAAAAGCAGGCATACACATTGGAATTATTGAGAGAATAGATGTTATGAACGAGCCTGTTTCAAGCTCACTTATTTGCAATTTGGTAAGGCTTGGAAAAACCGATGAGGTCAAAAGATATTTAAAAAGACCATACAGTGTGTTCGGAAGTATAGAAAAGGGCAAGCAAAATGGAACAAAAATGGGTATTCCGACTGCAAATCTCGGATATGAAGATGATAAGCTTTTGCCGTCTGACGGAGTGTATACGGGAGAGATAGTTATAGATAACGAGAGTTATAAAGCTCTCATAAACATAGGGAAAAATCCTACTTTTGATGCAGATAAACGAACTCTTGAGGTGCATATTCCAGGGTTTAGCGGTGATATATATGGTGCAGAGGCACAGGTTATATTTAATAAAAAAATAAGAGAAGAAATAAAATTCAATTCACCCGGGGAGCTGACAGAACAGATTAAAAAAGATTTGGAATTACTAAAGAAGGGGAATTAAGATGTATTTGATTGTTGGATTGGGAAATCCCGGAAATGAATATAAAATGACAAGGCATAATATTGGATTTGAAACAATAGACTATATTGCAGTTAAACATAGAGTAAATGTAAACAAACTCAAATTTAAGGGAATTTATGGCGAAACCAATATTGGTGGCGAAAAGGTCATACTCTTAAAACCCCAGACTTATATGAATTTGTCAGGCGACAGCATTGTGGAATTTTGCAATTTCTTTAAAATTCCTGCACAAAATGTTATTGTAATCTCTGATGATACAGCATTGGAAAGAGGCAGAATAAGAATCAGACAACGAGGCGGAGCGGGCGGACACAATGGCCTGAAATCAATAATCAACCGATTAAAAACTGAGGAATTTCCAAGAATAAGAATTGGAATAGGCTCTGCTGCAAATGAAAATATGGATATGGTTGATTTTGTTATCGGAAGATTTACCAAGGACGAAATTCCTGTTTTGGAAACTGCAATTATTAAGGCTTCTGAGGCAGTGATTGACATAATAGAAAATGATATAGGATATGCAATGAATAAGCATAACACAAAAACATGATTTTTTTTGACATTCTATCTGAAAATAACGAATTTATACAATTTAAAAATGCATTGAACAATCCCCCTGTCTCTGTAGCGGGGATTGTTGAGTCTGCGCTTTCTCATTTCATCACATCTACCTGTGGAAAAGAGGGAGCGCTTGTTGTTATGTATTCTGAGGACGAGGCAAAGAGTCTTTTTAATGATTTGAAATTCTTTACAGATAAGGCATTGTACTTTCCTGCAAGAGAATATGTGTATTACAACTTAGACGCTCTCGGACATTTTAAGGAGCACAAGAGAATAAGAACACTTAATTCCATAAAGGAAGACAGTATTGTTATAACCTCATTGGAGGCTTGTTTAGGATATACAATCCCCCCTGAAGTTTTAAAGGAAAATACGCTCACAATAAAACCACAAGAGGTATATGATATTGACAAATTGTGCGAAAAATTTGTTAAGATGGGGTATACAAGAGGCGAAATAGTTGAGGGTTGCGGACAATTCTCTGTAAGAGGCGGAATAATTGACATATTCTCACCATCAGAGGATTTTCCATACAGAATAGAGTTTTTTGATGATGAGGTTGACTCTGTAAGAGTGTTTGATTATGTATCACAAAGAACAATGAATTCAGTTGATGAGGTGTTGGTATTGCCTTGTCACGAAACAATTTTTGATAAGCTAAAAAGAATAGAAATTTCTAATAAATTGAATGAGATAATAAAGTCACTCAAAAGAAAAAAAGGCGACTTTTCAGCAATATGTGAAAACATAGCTGAGGATAGCGAAGCTATTTTGTCGGGCAGAGAATTTCTGGCTATTGATAAATATGCATCATTGGTTTATGACGGAATATATACGCTTTTAGACTATTTTGATAATTCAAAAATGGTCTTTATAAACGAGCCTAAACGATTGTCTGAGAGAGCCAAGACAATTTTCTGGGAGCTTTCAGAAAAAATTTCTGATTTGGCAGAAAACGGAATATATGCATTAAACGGGACCGAATTGATGCTTTCTTTTGATGATTTCTGCAAAAAAGCAGGGGAAATGAGGCATATTTCAGTTAATTCGCTTAACCATTCATCAATAAGCTATAAGTATAAGTCGATTTTTGATTTTAACAGCCGTGCGACTGTAAGTCTGCATGGAAAAATTGATTATCTTTTTGATGATTTGGAGAAATGGCAAAAGGAAGATGCAACAGTTATCATTTTAGCCTCAAACCGTGGCAGAGGCGAGAATATCAGCGGGATTTTAAATGACAGGGGAATAAAAGCCGAGTTTTTAAATGATATAAGGGAATTTAAAAAAGGTAAGATCTCAGTTATGTGCGGAGAACTCAAAAAAGGCTTTGAATACCCTGATTTAAAGTTTGTCATAATTTCTGAACAGGAAATCTTCAATACTGATGAGAAAAAGAAAAGAAGAAAGCTTGAAAACACAAAAAGACTAAAATCGTATAATGAGATAAGTATAGGTGATTATGTTGTTCATCAGGCTCACGGTATCGGAAGATATGACGGAATGAAGAGAATGACAGTAAATGGTGTCGGTAAGGATTATTTAAAAATTCAATATCGTGGAACAGACTGTCTTTATATCCCTGTTGACCAGATGGATATGCTTTATAAATATATTGGAAACACTGATAAGGAATTAAAGCTCAATAAACTTAACAGCTCGGAATGGAATAAGACAAAACAAAAGGTCAGAAAGTCAACTGAGGATATAGCAAAGCAGTTAGTGGCACTTTATGCCGAGCGTATGCAGACAAAAGGTTTTAGCCATCCTGCAGATGGTCCGTGGCAAAGAGATTTTGAGGATACCTTTGCATTTGAGGAAACAGACGACCAGTTAAGAAGTATTGAAGAAGTAAAGACAGATATGGAAAGCGAAAAGCCTATGGACAGACTCCTTTGCGGAGATGTCGGATATGGAAAAACAGAGGTTGCAATCCGTGCAGCCTTTAAAGCTGCGGTAAATTCCAAACAGGTAGCATATCTTTGTCCTACAACTGTTCTTGCGATGCAGCATTATGACACCTTTAAAAAGAGAATGGAAGACTTTGCGATTAAAGTTGAAATGCTTTCAAGATTCAGAACTCCGACACAACAAAAAAAGATTTTAAGAGATTTGAAAAATGGTACAATTGATATTGTTATTGGAACACATAAGCTGTTACAAAAGGACGTTGAATTCAAGGATTTAGGTCTTTTGATTATTGACGAGGAACAGAGATTCGGAGTTAAGGCAAAGGAAAAATTAAAGGAATTAAAGAAAAATGTTGATGTGTTGTCAATGACCGCAACTCCGATTCCAAGAACACTTCATATGTCAATGATAAATATTCGTGATATGAGTGTTCTGGAAACTCCGCCTGAAAACAGATACCCTGTTCAGACGTATGTAATGGAATATAATGAGACAGTTATTCTTGATGCAATCAAAAGAGAGTTGTCCCGTGGCGGACAGGTGTTTTATCTTCATAACAGAGTTAATGATATTTATTATGTTGCAAGCAAACTTGCAAAAAGTCTGCCTGATGCAAATGTTGCTGTGGGGCATGGTCAGATGAAAGAAGAAGAACTTGAAGATATAATGTATGATATGGTAAATGGCAAAACTGATATTCTGGTTTGTACCACCATAATTGAAACGGGTCTTGATATTCCGAATGCCAATACAATGATTATTGATAATGCAGACAAAATGGGGCTTGCACAACTTTATCAGTTGAGGGGAAGAGTAGGACGTTCAAACAGGAGTGCGTATGCTTATTTAACCTATCATTCTGATATGGTCTTATCTGATGTTGCACAGAAACGATTGCAGGCAATAAAGGAATTCACTGAATTCGGCTCAGGTTTTAAAATTGCGATGCGCGATCTTGAGATAAGAGGTGCAGGAAGTCTTTTGGGTTCGCAACAACACGGGCATATGGACGATGTGGGATATGATATGTATTGCAAAATACTAAAGGAGAGTATTGATATAGTTTGTAATAACAAAAGAGAAGAAGAACTTGTCACATCAGTTGACTTCAATGTTGATGCATTTATCCCTGAGAGCTATATAAAAAGTCATAATCAGAGAATTGATGTTTATAAGAAAATTGCAGCAATTCAGGATGATAATGATGTGGTTGAAATAACTGATGAAATCATAGACAGGTATGGCGAGCCTCCGAAACAGGTTATGAACCTGATGCAGATTGCACTTGTTAAGGCTATTGCAAACAGTACGGGGATTGTGGATATAGATGCAAAGCAGACTACTGTCAAGCTAAAATTTGCAGACGGCAAAATAACGCCAGAGATTGCAATTGCATTAATCAGCGAATTTCCTCAAAAAATCACGCTTTCAACCTCAAAAGAACCTACAATAATATATCGTAATACTGAGAGTGAAAAACTCTTTGATAATATTAAATTTGTATTACACGCTATTATTAGGTTGAAGAACGAAGAAAAATAGTTTATAATATAGATAAGATACTTTTTGGAAAGGAGCAATGCCCTATGAAGAAAACTATATTATCTGTTATACTATTGATTGTTTTAGCATTATCAGGATGTGCCGATAAAAAGGATGAGATTATTGCATATGTCGGCGATGTGCCTGTTAAAATGTCAGAGTTTGAGTTTTATCTTAATAATGTCAAACAACAGCTTCAGGGGACAGAGCTCTCAAATGACGAGGATTGGGAAAACAATAAAATTGACGGAAGAAAAGCTATTGAAGTTGCAAAGGACAGAGCGTTAGAGAGTGCAGTAGTAAATATTGCATATATTGAAATACATGAAAAATTTGGAAAAACACTGTCACAGGATGATGAATTAAAGATTAAAGAAATTAAGGCAAATATTGTTGGAGAATATTCTGATGTCGGATATGAGCAGTTTTTAAAGGATAATAATATTTCTGATGAGTTTATCGATATGCTTTGTAAGTCAACATATTGCGCAGAGGTTATCTATAACGAGTTGGCAGAAGAAAGCGGACTCATGGATGAAGAGCTTGATGAATATTTTGAAAAGTATATTAATGAAAAAATGAATGAATTTAGGATTGTTGCAACAGAGGTTAAAGAATTAAATTAAAATTTTTTATTATTGATGTATAAATATCAAAAAACAGACAATAATACTAATAACCTCACAAAATACATTTAACCCCTTAAATTGGTCTGCGAAAAAGTCGCAGACCTTTTTTCTTTTTATAAATGTCGAAAAAATAACAAAAAATTTTCAATAAATATTGCAAAAATCTGAAAATATGATATAATGGTAAAAGTGGTTTAATATTAAAATTCAAATACTGAAAGGAGTAAAAAAAATGAAATATTCAAGCGAAGTTGAAGCTATGTGTCCTTTGGCTAAAGGCGCATATCATGGTCCTGCTCCAATTCCACAGGAAGGAAAATGGACTCAGGCAAAAGAAATAAAAGACATTTCAGGTCTTACTCACGGAATTGGCTGGTGTGCACCTCAACAGGGTACATGTAAGCTTACTCTAAATGTTAAAGAGGGAATTATTCAGGAAGCTTTGGTAGAAACAGTTGGTTGTTCAGGTATGACACACTCTGCTGCTATGGCTGCTGAAATCCTTGTTGGAAAGACACTTTTGGAAGCTCTTAACACAGACCTTGTTTGTGACGCTATTAACACAGCTATGAGAGAGTTGTTCTTGCAGATTGTTTACGGAAGAACACAGACTGCATTCTCAGAAGACGGTCTTCCAATCGGTGCAGGTCTTGAGGACTTGGGTAAGGGACTAAGATCACAGGTTGGTACAACATATGCAACTCTTAAAAAAGGTCCAAGATACCTGGAACTTGCTGAAGGCTACATAACAAAGATTGCAGTTGATGATAATGACCAGATTATCGGTTATAAATTCGTTCATCTTGGAAAGATGATGGAAATGATAGCTAAGGGTATGGACGCTAACGAAGCATTGGAAAAAGCAAGCGGACAGTATGGCAGAGTTGA
>JAZOTJ010000014.1:0-6491 GCA_045657585.1 Clostridia bacterium
TCCGTCCTGTGCCAATACAGGCTCGAACTTCTCTTTCAGAGTTTCCACCGGTGCATAGGTGTTTGTGTGCGCCTGAAAATATGGAATGTATTTTGCCTTGCTCCATTTTTGGTGCATTTTTTCCTTTACCTTTTCAAACTGTTCCAAGACACTCTCATCGGGTTTTCCCGCAAAATCGCCGCTGCCCGCTTCAGAACAGTATATACATCCGCCATACCCCTTTGTTCCGTCTATATTCGGACAGGTAAAGCCTGCATTCAGGCTTACTTTAAATACCTTTTCGCCAAATTTACTCGTCAGATGATAGTTCCAGGTGTGATATCTTTTATTATCAAAAGAATATTCAAACAAATTTTTCATTGTCCCTCTATCGACTTTACGCTTTTTACTATCGCAGTTGTTCCGACATATCCGTTGTTAATCTTTATTTCATCGCCGACAACTATTTTCTTTCCAGATGAGGTATAGAAGTTGTCCTCAGTTTCTGTACCTGTTACTGCAACTGTGAGCATGACATCATATTTATCCTTGAATTTTACTTCCTTATATTTTCCGTCATTCATAAGCTCTAATTCACTTGCTCCCATAACCTTAACATCAGTTATGCTCCCAATTTCCTTTTTGCTTTCATAATCAACAAGATAATCTGCCTGATTAATTGCATCGACTGTCGGCTGCCTTACATTTTCAACAAGCATTGTATACTCAAGTGTTCTTCCTTTGCTAAGGTATGTGTCACTTGTTTTGAATTTCACAACTGTCGCTGTTAGAAGGGCTATGACGGCAATTACAATAACAAGGTCTATAATATTTATTTTTTTGAAAAGTCTGCCTTTTTCATCTATTATTTTCATATTCTTACTCCTCTGACTCCTTTTTGATTATATAGCCTGCGGCTGTGAAGTCCTTTGTTTCAACGCTCATCATCTTTCCGACATATAAATCCTCACTGCTGCTTGCATCAATATCCAGCTTCACATTATACATATCCGGAACATTTGATTTTACATGCTCGCCCGTTTCTCTTGATATGTTATATTCGACTGTTGGCTCAATTCTGACATCAACCAATGTTCCCAGTTCCTTGTTCTGAACTCTGTCATAAACTTTCCTGTCAGGCTGCATTACATTACACAAATCCTTCTCGACCGCCTGCACTTCAATTGTTATTCTGTGGTTTTGTGTTGCATTTGTTATTGTTGAGTTATTTGATAAAAACATTATTACAACTGCTGCAACGAGTGCCGCAAATAATATAATACACAAATCAATTATATTAAGAACGCCAAAAAGTCTTCCTTTTTCATCAATCATTTTCATCAGCTTTATCTCCTTTTAATAATTCCATATAAACCTTATCAAGTTCACTTATCATTTTTTCTGTCGAGAAAATTTCAGCACTTCTTTCTCTTCCCTTTTGACCTGCTTTTTCTCTTTCGGAAGAATTGCATATATAATAGGTAGCTTTTCCGCTAAAATCTTCTTCATCATTATCTGCAAGCAGTCCTGTGACACCATCTTCTATAACCTCACACGGACCACCTGACCTGGTTGAAACTGAAGCTTTTTTCAATGTCATTCCCTCAATAAGCGAAAGACTAAGCGCCTCTTTTTCTGATGTCAGACAGTTTATGTCAATTATATTCATTATCCTTGAAACATCTTTCTGGTATCCGCAAAAAACTGTTTTTTGTAAAATTCCGAGCTCCAAAGCCATATTTTCAAGTTCTTTTCTTTTCGTACCTTCGCCAGCAATTAACAATGTGACATTATCATATTTATCAAGAAGGATTTTCCCTGATTTTAAGAACAGCTCGTGATTTTTTTCTTTTTCCAGTCTTGCAACAATTCCGACAACAATGTCATCTTCATCTATTCCAAACTCTTTTTTTATCTCTCTTTTTTCTTCTTCTGAGAACTCCCGCAGTGGCTCAACTCCATTATATATGAGTTTCACTTTTTTCTTTTTCGTTCCGCACTCCAGCAAATTATCACAAGTCGCTTTGGAAACTCCGATTACAATATCACTCAGACTGTTATTTATAAAGCTGTATAAAGCTTTTTTAATGCCACTCTTTTTTTCTTCCAGACAATGACGTGTGTTTACCGTCTTTATGCCAAGCAATTTTGAGGCAATTCGTGCCGACAGGCTCGCATGGCAGTGCACAATGTCAGGCTTTATTGCTCTAAACACCTTTAAAAACTCACTTATTCCCTCTTTTGAGAAAGACTTATCCGCAATATTAGAAATTTCATATACATTTATACCCATTTCTTTAATTCTCGGAGTCAAAAGAGAATCAGCAGGCAACGCCACACCGACATCATATTTTTTTCTGTCAAAGGCTTTTAGAAAATTAAGCACCCATACCCCCGCTCCGCCAATATTTGTATCGGTGATTACATGTATAAGCTTTATCACATTACCACCTCATTCCTTTATTCCGTCTGCACAGATTACTCCGACAGATTTACTTCCTGCAAGGTTTGCGCCACTTTCCAAAATTCCAAGATATATAAAGAACAACAAAATCATTCTGTAGTTATACCAGAGATTTTCTGCAACACCCTGGAACATATACCCCAACAGTGCTCCGCCCATTGCAAGAGCAATATTATTATTTACTGATTTTTTCTCTCTGATAGAAATTATTTTTTTGTATGCTGAAATTATTATCATCACAAAAAGGGAAATCCCCAGAACTCCCATTTCAACCACAAGCTGAATATAGAAATTGTGAGCATGCAGAGCAAATCCCGCACCATTTAATGCATATTTCTGATACACTCTTTCAAACGCTCCTGCACCAAGTCCTATTCCCGAAATCCAATAATCCTTTGCCATTCTCAAAGACGAGAGCCAGACAGAAAATCGGTATGCAGTTGATGAATCCTTCATATTTCCTATGCTTGCAAGCCTTGAAATAAGACTCTCAGGCAGAACAAACGGCATAATCAGAAGAGCTACCACTAATAAAGACGACCAGCGTCTGTCCTTCATAACCATATAGAACCCGATAGCAAGCATTATCCCAATCCACGCTGCTCTTGACCAGGTAAATATCAGACAGGCTCCTAAAACAGCAGTAACCAAAAGATAAAATAACTTTTTAATTGCTCCCTTTTCACCCCATATCATCGCAAATGCAACAGGCATTACCATAACAAGATATTGTCCTAAAACATTCGGATTGTCAAAGGTTGAATACACTCTTGTCTTTATATTTGTGAACATATCCTCATCAATCCAGCTTGTGTCGGTAACTGTCACAAAATAGTTCTGATAAACTCCGTAAAGTCCAACCAAAAGTCCTGCTAAAACATAAACAACAACAAGGTTGTACCATTGATTTTTTGTTTTAATGTTATTAACAATAAGAAAATATGAAAGAGCAAAAACGAAATACAAGGCAAATGACTGCACACTTTTTGAAATATTAAAACTCGTAACCGAAGAAAAGAATGCAATAGCTAAAAATCCTACTATGAAAGCTCCGCATTGTGACAGCTTATAACTTTTTTCACGACCGAGCAGTAATCCAAGATAGTATGATACAGCAGTCAAAAGAACTGCGCCCGCACAAACCATTGTCGGCATAATCGGCGCAAAAATCACTGTTAAGAAAATTCCTGTTTTTGTGTTGTTTAGTATCAGAAGAATGCCCACAACTGCAACAATTGCAACAACAAAATTTACAAAGGAAATCATACCGCCAACAATTCCGACAACAAACAAAACAGCCATAACTGTCTTTAAATTCTTAAGCTTATGTATCGGTTTTTGCTCGGTATCAACCAGATATCTGTTAAAAAGTCCGCCGAAAATTCTGATTATTACACTTGATGAACCAACAGATTTTATCGAGCCAGGAATAAATGCCATTATTATAGAAATTAATGCTAAAAATATGACCAAAATAGTATTAACCTTGTCAAAATCTTGGTTTACAGCCATTCCCACCAAAGAACCCAGAATAACACTTGCCATTAGTTTTGAATAATCCCTGATGGAAACATTCAAAACATTATCCAGAAAGGAGACTATTTTACTGTCTTTTAGCGATGATTTGAATTTATTTCCCAATGTGAGTACAAATCTGACATTTGAAGATATAACTTTAAACACAAGACTGTTTTTCCAGAAAGCTCCTGACCTCGAGCTATCCGTCATGAAATTGCAAAAAACACTGCCCTTAGCTTTTTTTGCAAAAAAATCACAAACTGAACTTATAACTCTTTCCAATGTGGAATTATTATAAATTATCAGAAACTTTTCTATTATAAATTCAAAAAATCTTACTATCAAGCTGTTTTTCATATTTACAACCTTTCATTAATTATCATCTTTACCTCATCAACACCAAGTAAAAGAGTGCTGATTGCATACACTACAACTCCCACAACCGCTGATACTGCACTGCAAATAAGCCAGCCAATTGTGTTCGGACTTATAATATTTTTTATAAAATTATAGGTAATTGCAACAACAATTCCCATAATCACTGTACTGATAAATGTTTTCAATATACTTATTATATCTGATTTCTCAAATATCTTCTGACATCTTTTTCGCATACAAACATAATTTAGAATTGCATTAGTTGTTGAACCGCCTGCAGTTGCCAGGGCAAGTCCGTTTATTCCAAATCTTCCTGACAAAGAATATGCTAAAATTATATTGACTACCATACTTATTATCGCATTATACATAGGTGTTTTTGAATTTTTCTGTGAGAAAAATGCTTTTGACATTATCTCATTTATTGAAAATCCAAACATTCCGACTGAATAGCATGAAAGTGCCATTGCAGTGTTGTGTGCATCTTGCGCGGTAAAGTTTCCGTGCTCATAAATCACGCCTGTTATAGGTCTTGAAAGCAGAATAAATCCTGTCATAATCGGCAGAATTACTATAACAATCGCCTTTATTGAACTTGTCAAAAGCTTTGTTGCCTCTTCCTTGTTATTCTCTGAATTACTCTTTGAAAGCTTCGGAAAAACGAGGTTTGTGACCACAAATGAGAATACTCCGACCATAACAGTGTATAGCCTGTTTGCATATTCAAGCGTTGTGACTCCGCCTGCAATTCCTGATGCTATTCTCGTGTTTACAATTGAATATAAAGGCTGTACCCAGGTGCTTATCAACAGCGGACCTGCCAATAAAAGTGTTGCTTTAATATCTTTATCAAATAATTTAAGTGACGGTCTGAATTTATAGCCTGTCTTTTTCAGAGCAGGAATTTGAATTACTACCTGCAAACTCCATGCAACGAGCATTGCAACAGATAATCCGTGCACTCCGAATTTCTTTCCGAACAGCGGAAAATATGCAATCACTGCCAAATTTGATACAAGGCTCATTATAGCAGGAATGTTAAATTCCCCGTGTGACTGCAAAATCCCCACAAATGAAAATGCAAGTCCCGTGAAAATTATCATAGGAAACATTATTTTGGATAATTCACTTGCAAGCCCTGCAGTCTGGGCATTAAATTCAGGTGCCAGCAAAGAAATCAGATTGTCCGAAAAGGTTATTCCCAAAATTGCAATCAGAATAGTTATTGACATAACCATTCCGACAAATCTGTTTGCATATCCAAAGGCTTTTTCGCTTCCGTCTCTTCCTTTTACAGTTGTGAACACAGGAATAAAAGACGCAGTTATAACTCCGCCTATAACCAAATCAAAAAGCATTGTCGGCAATTTGGTTGCGGTCATATATGCATCTCCCACATAGCCTGTTGAAAAATATGCTGCAATCAGCATATCCCTAACCATTCCGCATACCTTTGCCATCAGTGTTGCGACAGTCATAAATCCTGCTGTCCTTAACATTTTGTTTGACATACTTACCCTTTCTATGTATCAAATCAGTCTTTTAAAAGACTGATTGCTATTCTTGCATTTTCTTCGGATAATTCCTTTAATTCTATTGCCTTTTGGGATATCTCGCATTTGATTTTGTCCGCATTTTTCAAGGCATCATCAACCATTTTAAAAAGGTCATTGTATTCTAAATCTTTTGCATCAAGATATCTGCTTTGTCCGATATAGTCCATAAATGCCTTAACCTTCTGGTCATATACCAACCCAACACAAGGCACAGTTGAAATAACCGAATATATAAGACTATGCAATCTCATTCCGATACAAAGCTTTGCATTTTTCATTAAAGACATAAGCTCTGAAAATTCGCAATCCGCATTAAAAATCTCAGACGGAGCTTTCATAAGATTTATAATTTTTTCGCAAATCTCTATATCATTTTTCTTTTGAAATGGCACAAACACAGTGCTTATCCCATTTTTTTCGTATATCTCGTCACATATTTTTGCAATTATTTCACAAAAATCATCGCAGAGTGCCTTGTTATTTCTGACACTGACTATCTGATATTTTTCTTTATTTGTTTCTATGTCCTTGTCATAGTCTATCCCAAAAACTGAGTCGGCAGTCACATAAATCTCTGGCTTGTCCACACCAATTTT
>JAZOTJ010000015.1:0-3974 GCA_045657585.1 Clostridia bacterium
GAGGAAGTGATTAATATGAACAACAATCAGCAGAACAACCTGCAAAATACTCAGCAGACCAACCAGCAGAACAACCAACAGAACAACCAACAGAACAACCAGCAAAATCAAAAGAACAATCAGCAGAACAATAACAGATAATTAAGAAAAGGCTGTAAAAATTATTTTACAGCCTTTTTGCTTTGTTATTACAGCTTACCAAGGCTGGATGCCTGCAGATATGCATTGATAAATCCATTCAAATCTCCATCCATAACTGCAC
Source organism: Clostridia bacterium (assembly GCA_045657585.1). GTDB lineage: Bacteria > Bacillota > Clostridia > UBA1381 > UBA1381 > RGIG1988. Next base: position 263 of record JAZOTJ010000015.1, read on the forward strand.
CGATATTACCCATTTCAAAGTTTGTGCGATGGTCTTTTACAAGGTTATATGGGTGGAATACATATGAGCGAATCTGAGAACCCCACGCAATTTCCTTCTGAACACCCTTGATGTCTTCGATTTTTTCCTTCTGTTGTTGCTCGGCAATTTCAGCAAGCTTGGATTTTAGCATTTTCATAGCATAATCCCTGTTTTGATGCTGAGAACGCTGAGTCTGACAGGAAACAACGATACCTGTAGGAATGTGAGTGATTCTTATTGCAGAGTCAGTTTTGTTGACGTGCTGACCGCCCGCACCGCTTGCGCGATAAGTGTCAACCTTCAAATCTTCTGTTCTTATGTTGATTTCAACATCATCGTCAATTTCAGGCATAACCTCGATTGAGGCAAAGGATGTATGTCTTCTGCCTGCAGCATCAAAAGGCGAAATTCTTACTAAGCGATGAACGCCTTTTTCTGCTTTTAAGTATCCGTATGCATTAAGACCTGAAATGCTTATTGTCGCACTCTTTACCCCTGCATCATCGCCAGGGAGTAAGTCAAGAGTTGAAACAGAGTAGCCATTTTTCTGCGCATACATCTGATACATTCTAAGGAGCATTTCGCACCAGTCCTGAGCCTCTGTTCCGCCTGCACCTGCATGCAGTGTGATGATTGCATTGTTTTTGTCATAAGGACCTGATAAAAGTGTTTCCAAAGTCATTTTATCAAGATCAGCAATAATTTCTTCGACAGTCTTTTTGACCTCGGGGAGCATACTTTCGTCATTTTCCTCATTGGCGAGGTCAATTAAGACAAGCGCATCTTCCCAGCCTGTTTTCAAGGTTTCATATCTTTCCACCTTGTCTTTTAACTGTTTTGTTTTTTGTAAGACCTTTTGGGAATTTTCCATATCATCCCAGAAACCTGCCTCAGAGCTTTGTGCCTCAAGTTTTTCTATCTCAGAAAGTGCACCTGCAATGTCAAGTGAGTCGCTTAATTCAGTAATATTTTTTTCAAGACCTTGCAGTTGCAGTCTAAATTCATCATATTCTAACATTCAAATTCTCCTATCCTATCTGCCACAGCAATGCTTATATTTCTTTCCACTGCCGCATGAGCAAGGGTCATTTCTGCCAGGCTCTTTTTTTGCCCTTACAGGCTGTCTTGTCAAAGTTCCGTCACTGCCTGTATCAAGAGGCTTTGCAACCTGTTCGCGCTTTAATTCTGTCTGCGGTTTTGGCTGAACAGTTAATATATATCTTACAGTATCGCGCTTGATTGACTCCAGCATTCCCTCGTATAAGTCACTGCCCACATTTCTGTATTCAACAACAGGGTCGTGCTGACCATATGCCCTTAAGCCTATTTCTCTCTTAACGTGTTCCATCTCATCAAGGTGGTCCATCCAGAGAGTGTCAACAACTCTTAAAAGAATTACTCTTTCAAGCTCACGCATATTTTCGCCGAATATCTGTTCCTGTTCTGCATAGCGCTTGTTTGCAACAGCCAAAAGACGCTCTCTCATTTCGTCCTTTGTGATGTCATCAAGCTCATCATCTTTTATAACAAACTCGCCTTTTGCATTTAAGTTTGTGTTTGCAAATTCAGTCAAGGCTCTTAAATTCCATTCTTCAGGAATATCTGTTATTCCGATATAATCGTCAAGAGCAGAGTCAATTATTGCAGAAATCATTGACTTAATGGTATCGTTAACATCTTCTCCGTCAAGAACTGATTGTCTTTGCTTATAGATAATCTTTCTCTGGGTGTTCATAACCTGGTCATACTGCAAAACGTGTTTTCTTGATTCAAAGTTTCTGCCCTCAAGATTTTTTTGTGCAGTTTCAATTGAGTTTGTGAGCATTTTAGCTTCAATTGCCTCAGTTTCCTCAAGTCCGAGAGTTTCAACAAGACGTTTTACTCTGTCTGAACCAAAAATTCTCATCAAATCGTCTTCCAATGAAAGGAAGAACTTTGAGCAACCAGGGTCGCCCTGACGGCCTGCACGGCCACGGAGCTGATTGTCAATTCGTCTTGATTCGTGACGCTCTGTGCCTATGATATAAAGACCGCCTGCTGCAATAACATCTTCCTGTTCCTGTTTTAATTCTTCCTTGAATTTGTTTAAGAAATCGGTGTATTGCTTTCTTGCCTCAAGTATTTCTTCGTTGTCAGTATCAGCAAAGCCTGTTGCCTCGGCAATCAGCTCATCGCTCATACCAAGCTTTAATAGTTCATTTTTTGCCATAAACTCAGCATTTCCGCCAAGGATAATGTCAGTACCTCTGCCTGCCATGTTTGTTGCAATTGTGACAGCACCTTTTTTACCTGCCTGTGCAACAATTTCAGCCTCTCTTGCGTGGAATTTTGCATTTAGCACTTCGTGCTTTATTCCTGTGCGCTTAAGCATAGCCGACAGTTTTTCTGACTTGTCAACATTAACTGTACCAACCAGAACAGGCTGACCTTTTTCGTGGCATTTTTTGATTTGTTCAATAACTGCAAGATATTTTCCGTTTTCAGTTTTATAAACTGAATCGGGAGCGTCAATTCTTGCTATTGGTCTGTTTGTAGGAATTTCAACAACATCAAGGTTGTAAATCTGCTGGAATTCTGCCTCTTCGGTAAGAGCTGTACCTGTCATACCTGATAACTTAGTATATAAGCGGAAGAAGTTCTGGAAAGTGATTGTTGCAAGAGTTTTTGACTCTTTTTCAACTGTAACGCCTTCTTTTGCTTCGATTGCCTGATGCAATCCGTCTGAATATCTTCTTCCTGGCATAATTCTGCCTGTAAATTCATCGACAATCATAACCTCTGAGTCTTTTACGACATACTGCTGGTCACGATGCATAATTCCATTTGCGTGAAGAGCCTGATTTACATGGTGTTGAATTTTCATATTATTAGGGTCAGAAAGATTTTCGATGTTAAAAAATCTTTCTGCCTTTTCAATACCTTTGTCTGTCAAAGCTGCTGATTTTGCTTTTTCATCTACTATATAGTCGGCGGTAACATTTTCATCAAGCTGTTTGTCATCGTGCTCTGTTACAACAAGCTTTTTAAGAGTTTTTACAAACTGGTCTGCAACTTTATAAAGGTCGGTTGCAGCATCGCCCATACCTGAAATAATCAAAGGAGTTCTTGCCTCGTCAATTAAAATTGAGTCAACTTCATCGACAACGGCATAGTTATGACCTCTTTGGACCATTTCTTCCTTATAAGTTACCATATTATCTCTTAAATAATCAAAGCCAAGCTCGTTATTTGTTCCATAGGTAATATCAGCGTTATACGCCTCTCTTCTCTGGTCATTATTCAAATCGTGAATGATAAGGCCGACTGAAAGGCCTAAAAATCTGTAAACCTTTCCCATCCACTCACTGTCACGCTTTGCAAGGTAATCGTTAACTGTAACGATATGTACACCTTTACCTGTCAAAGCATTTAAGTATGCAGGAAGAGTTGACACCAATGTTTTTCCTTCACCTGTTTTCATTTCTGCAATTCTTCCCTGATGGAGAACAATTCCTCCCACAACCTGAACATAGAAATGCTTCATTCCAAGCACTCTCCAGCTTGCCTCTCTCATAACTGCAAAAGCTTCAGGCAAAAGGTCATCCAAAGTTTCGCCATTTGCAATTCTTTCTTTGAATTCCTTGGTTTTAGCCTTTAACTCTGCATCAGACAATTTTTGCATCTCTTCATCCAATGCCATAACCTTGTCTGC
>JAZOTJ010000016.1:0-7203 GCA_045657585.1 Clostridia bacterium
TATACTGAATACTTTTTTAGCACCATTTAAAAGCATACAATCGGTAAATCCGCCTGTTGAAGCTCCAATATCCATTGTTACCTTATCGGTAAGCGTAATTGGAAATTCTTTCATTGCCTTTTCAAGCTTCAATCCGCCACGGCTTACATATTTTAGAGTTTCTCCCCTAATTTCGGGCTTTGTTGTATTAGGATTAATCATCATTCCTGCTTTGTCGCATTTCTGATTGTCGATATAGACCTGTCCTGCCATTATAAGAGCTCTCGCTCTTTCGCGGCTCTCTGCCATACCCTGTTCTGCCATATAGACATCAAGTCTTTGTTTTTCTGCCATTTATTGCCCTCCTTTAAGATTTTTAAATCTTTCGGCAATCTGTTTTTCACTGAGATTATAATAATTGTCAAGCTGTGCTACGGTACCATGAATAATCGGTTTATCAGGAAATGCACAAGCTTCAAATAATACATTAAAATTATTTTTTGCAATAACAGTTGAAATAATTGAGCCAAGTCCTCCGCTTATACTATGGTCCTCAAGCGTCATGACTGTTTTTGCTTTTTTGAGCGCATCTGATAATTCTGCAGATACAGGAATAATGGTCGGTAACTCTATTACAGACACATTAATATTTTCATTTTTTAAAATATCCTGTGACTTTAAAGCAGTAGATAACATTCTTCCTGTTGTGATAATCAAATTGTCAGTGTTATCTCCATAGATATTTATTTTGTTTATTTCAAATTCCGAAGAAACATCTGCTGAACAATTACCGCGAGGATATCTTATTGCAACAGGTCCGGTATGCTTGTTTATTGCATAATCTAACATCTGTTCCAATTCTTCAAATGAGGATGGGGACAGGATTGTCATATAAGGCATATCGGAAAGGAAAGATATGTCATATAATCCGTGATGTGTTTCGCCATCTGCTCCGACCACTCCTGCTCTGTCAAGAAGGAAAACAACATGAAGGTTTTGCAGACATACATCGTGAAGAATCTGGTCATAGGAACGCTGCAAAAAAGAGGAATAAACCGCGAAAACAGGAGTCACTCCCGATATTGCAAGCCCTGCAGAAAAGGTCACTGCATGCTGTTCTGCTATTCCAACATCAAAAAATCTGTCAGGATACTCCTTCATAAAGTCTAAAAGTCCGACGCCTGATGGCATTGCGGCTGTTATTGCCACAAAATTCTTATTTTCACGGGCAAGTGAAACTAATGTTTTTCCTGCGCACTCTGAATAATCTGCATATTTTAATGAAGTATCCTTAACTGATGATGCAGGGGAAATTCCGTGCCAATTTTCTGGATTTTTTTCGGCAGGCTCATATCCTTTGCCTTTTTTTGTAAGTATATGAACAAGAACAGGCTCATTCATATTTTTTGCCAGCGTAAGGACTTTAACCAAATCGTGAAGATTGTGCCCGTCAACAGGACCTAAGTATTCAATTCCCAAATCGCCGAAAAAAGTTGATGGAAGAACACTTAATTTGATTGCATCCTTTAATGCTGAAAGACCATTTTTTGCTTTTTTGCCGATGAGAGGAATTTTATTTAATATGTCCTTAACAAATTTTTTTGAAAACTGATATCTGTGTGTTTGTCTTAAATTGACAAGATATTTTGAAAGTCCTCCCACATTTTGAGAAATCGACATCTGATTATCGTTCAGAATAAAAACCAAGGGCGATTTTCTGTGACCGATATCATTTAATGCTTCATAAATCATTCCGCCAGTCATAGCACCATCGCCAAAAATCGCGGCAATGTTATATTTTTCATTATTTAAATCTCTTGCGCGCGCCATTCCGACAGCCGCAGAAGCAGAGGTTGAGGAATGCCCTGTGTTAAAGCTGTCATATTCGCTTTCTTCGGTTTTTGGAAAGCCTGAAATGCCGCCAAAGGTGCGAAGTGTAGAAAATTTATCTCGTCTGCCTGTTAAAATTTTGTGAACATATGACTGATGACCGACATCCCATACGAATTTATCAGATGGTGAGTCATAAACTAGATGCAATGCAACAGTTAACTCTACTACACCGAGATTTGATGCAGGGTGTCCGCCTGTTTTTTTGACATTTTCAACTAAGAATTTTCTGATTTGGGAGCATAACTCCTCCAATTCATTCCATTTGAGTTTCTTCAAATCATCAGGAGAATTGATTTTTTCTAATAGATTATACATATTATTTTTACCTTCATAATAAATGGAATTTATATACCTACCCACTCCATAATATAACATAATAAGACAAAAGTGTCAAGAATAGAATTGTTATTAAAAACTGTTGACAATCATAAGGAATTTATGTAAAATAGGAAACGAAGTAAAAACAGGGAGTGGAGAAATGGATAAAATAATTAAATCGAAATATGGTTTGTTAATATTCTCATTAATCAGCGGATTTGCATACTTTATACTGATTATGATGCTTATTTCAAAAATAAGCTATTCCTATCTTTTAGGATTTTTCTTTTTTCCTGCAATTATATGCGGAGCAGCTTTGTGCCTTTACAAGAGCATAAAAGGTATGGAGCAGGCAGAGGAATACAAGAAAATAAAATCAATGATAATGATACATTGTTTTGTAATTTTGCTGGCATTATTTGTTGCGATTACAGCATTATTATCATTGTTTGTATAATGTTGGCTATAAACGACATATTTTTTTCTAAAAGTGAAAAAAACTGTTGCATTTTATCATAAACTATGATATGATATAGATTGATATGTGCAAAAAAAGATATAGGAGTGATTAAATTGAACGAACAGCTTAATTTGATATCAATTATTGATATATTATTAAGAAAATGGACAGCAATTTTATTGAGTGCAGTGTTGGTAGGTGTTTTTGCTTTTATATATTCTGAGGTGTTTATCTTGCCTGTATACAGCTCTACTGCATCTTTGTATGTTAATTCAAATAAGCAACAGAAGAGTGAAGATGTTTCAAGTGCAACACTGTCATCATCAAGACAGCTTGTTATGACTTATGCAGAAATCCTGAAAGCAAGAACATTTTTGGAATCTGTTGTAACTGATATGGATGGTAAATATACTGTTAATCAGATAAAGAATATGATAAAGATGGAATCTCTTAATGAGACAGAAATTTTGTCAATAACAGTTAAGGGAAACAATGCTGAAGATGTTTATAAGATAACAAAGAGTATTGTTAAATATGCGCCTGATGAATTAATCAGAGTTGTTGAGGCAGGTTCTGTAAAGGTTTTGGATGATGCGAGCGAAACAAGAACACCAATTTCGCCTAACATAAGAAACAATACATTTATAGGTGTATTTATTGGTATCCTGCTTGGTTCATTGATAATCATTATTCTTGAGTTGTTTGATACAAGAATTAAGAATGGTGACGAAATAAGCCAGAGATATAAAGAGCCGCTTTTGGGTGAAATTCCTTCACTTTCAGCTCGTGGAAATACATATGCCTCCGGATATTCTTCATACGGATATAGGGATGAGAAAAGGGGGAGAAGCTAATGGCAGGAAAAGTTAAGGCATGGATTGGAAAATTCAATGAGGCAAAGGCTAACTTCAGAAATACTGAGGCTCAGCGTGTTGCTATAGAAAGAGCAGAAACTCTTTTGTCCAATGAGTCTGGATTTATTATAAACGAGGCTTATAAGGCTCTTAGAACTAACATTATTTTCACATTAAGTAATATAGACAGAAAATGTAAGAAAATAATAGTAACAAGTGCAAGTCCTGGCGAGGGTAAGACAACAACTTGCTTGAACTTATCAATTGCATTTGCACAAACAGGTTCAAAGGTATTGCTTATCAGTGCCGATTTGAGAAAACCAAGAATTTACAGACATTTAGGAATTGAAAGACAGGATGGCCTGTCAGATGTTTTGTGCGGATTGATTGATGTGGAAAAAGCAATAAAGCATTGTGAAAAACACGGTATTGACTGTATCACTGCAGGACAAATTCCTCCAAACCCTGTTGAGTTGCTTGCAGCCCCTAAAATGGGCGAAATTCTTGAAACCCTGTCAGACAGATATGATTATATATTTATTGACACACCACCTGTTACAATTGTATCAGATGCTACTGCTATGTCAAAATATGTTGATGGTGTTATCGTGGTTGTAAGACAGAACTATACAATTCACGAAACAATGGAAAAAGCAAGAACAAGTCTTGAGTTTGCTGAAGCAAAAATTTTAGGATATATCTTAAATGATGTTGGAAATATAAGCAGCCGATATGGAACTTATAAAAAATTCGGATATGCTTATGGTGGAAAGAGATCTGTCAAGAACCTGTTTGGCTATGGCTACGGTAACTATGGTTATGGGTATGGTTACGGTTATGGATACGGATATTCGGATGTTTATAGTGACAGAGAATATAAGGACGCTGTTAATAATTCCGAGCAATTAGTAGGCAAGGATGTTTCATATGATGCTGAAGCACTGGATGAAACAGTTACATTTGCAATGAGTGAGGATAAGAAGAAAAAGCCTAAAAAGGACAAGAAAAAATAATAAATTAAACGGATGCTGATTTGGCATCCGTTTTTATATTGGAGAAATAAATATTCCTATGTTTGGCGGGTATATCGTAAAGAAAAGAAATGAAGCTCCGAGCAAAAACAACAAAAAATTCAGAATAGAACTGTATTTTTGAGCCATGCAGGATTGGGTCAGTCTGTAATAGGTATAAAAAGCAATAATAACGCTTATATAAAAGGTCAAAATGTCAATTATTGCAATGTTATATCCTAAAATGCCTGAGTATGTATAAAACAATACTGGTATTAAGAATGTACCAAAAAGTATTGCAAATGCTGATGCAGAATATACACAATGATATTCTGAGGATAATCTTTTGTTAGTATAAGCTGAATATAGAAGCATAGGGAAGAAGATTAGCTTCATATGCTCCCAGGTTGATTCATTAACAGGCACAAAAAGTCCAACTATCGGATTGTTATTTGTCCATTCATAAACAAAATGGAACAGAGTTCCTAAAATAGAAGCAAATATTATTCCTGCAATAGTATATTTTTTTAGCTTTTTCATTTATATCACCCTTTAGATAATATGCAAATAAAAGGTAATATATGATAGAAAAAAATTTATTAAATTTTTTGGAGATTCTTAAAAATCATGGCAGTTTTCAGAATCAATTTTATATTTTTCAAATACACAAACTATTTCTTCCACAATAATTTCAAAATCTGAATACTCATCATTTTCTATTATATCCTGAATTTGTGCAAGCACTTTTATTGCAACAGTATTTGGGATTCCATCTTTACCTCCGGACATATTCTGTCGAGTTCCTCCGGTGATATATCGCTGTTGGTATTTTGGTATATGGCTCCACATACTCTCTCACTCATATGAGTAAGCTTCTCTGTATTTGCACTTATCTTTGGCTGTTCGGTATCGCCGAGCAGAGATGCTATAGAACTTTTTAATGTGTCTTTTACTCTTTTTTTGCTTGTGTATATCGTATTAATGACTTCGAGCGTAATCTCATCAATAAAGCTGTTGTTGATTAAAGGAGAATGCTTGAGCTTGATATCCGCTTCGTTAAATGTCAGTGGTGCGTCAAATATTTTGTAAGTAAAACAGAAAAGGAAGTAAGTTTTTTAAGGATTAAAATGAGGTTAAGCATAAAAAGTATGCTTAAGCAAAATGCAAGAGGATAGGCTGTTTGCCTATCCTCTTGCATTTTATTCTATTCCATTGTGCCGCCGATGGTGTTTGTTTCAGCAGTATAGTAACTACCATTGCCGTACATAATACTTTTTCTTCATAATCCGTCATCTCCTAAATTTGTATTCACCTTTTTGGCGACACAAACATACCACAGAAGTTTTGGAGAGTCTACGAAGGTTTTTTCAAAGACCTTTTCTTTGGTTAATGCTTATCATATTTTAATATAGTAAAACCCTCTGAAACAATATTTTTGTTATCTCAGAGAGATCAAATAAAGTTTTTACGCAACAATAAAACCAGGCTTACCTTTTAAAATCAATATTATTAGATGTATAAGCTTTTGCGGGAAAGAAAAAGAAATTCAAAAACTTTACTTTTTTTGCAATTACTGCCGCTAATACCGAAAATACCAATCCACAAACAGTACCCAATATCACATGAATCCACCACTGTGCTATATTCACACGAAGCAATATGATTCTTATTCCTGCAGTAAATATAGTGTGTAGCAAATAAATTTGAAAAGAATACTTGCTTACAAAATCAAGAAGATGGGAAATAAGTTTCATATTCTGAATGATAGAAATAAACATAATACTCGAATATATCCCGAACAGTATCATTAATTCTTTTATGAACGGGGCTTCTATTTTGTCTAATAAAATAAGCACAACGCCTACTGCTATATGCATTGACACGATTAACCATTTTGTGCGATTGGGAAGCTTTGTGAGATTTTTAAAATTCACAAATGTACCAACTCCGAAAGCGAGTGCTGAATAGAACACTACATCTAAGCTTCCAAGCGGAATGCCAAAAAGCGGAGCTAAATAACCTATTAGAACAACAATAAGCGTAATATGCCAATTCTTTATTATTCCCGAAAGAAATGTCCAAATACAAAACAGAAAGAATAGTGCATAAAGATACCAATATTGAGCAACAGGGGTTTTCCATATATAAAAAATATTTGAAACTGAAAAATCAGTATTTGATTCTCCAACTAAACTGTTTATCAATATGTAGACAACTGAAAAAGCTATGTACGGAATACCAAGAGTATAAAGCTTATAGAGAATAAAACCTGATTTGGTTTTCTTACTTTTCCATTCTCCGGTAACTCTATACACAACACCACTCAAAAACAGAAAAAGTGCAACATGGAAAGACCATATAAACTTTTCCATTCCCCAAAAAAATTCAGGAATATCTATACCTGCAAGTCTTATTCCCATAATAACATGACCGAACAGAACTAAAAAACAGGCATATCCTTTCAGTCTGTCAACAAGTACATTTCTTTCCATTTTGCACCTCCTTAAAACTATGTTTATTTCTCTACTTTACTCCTGCAAGATGAAGAAACAATATATTTCGGTCTCCCTTTAATTTCATCATAAATACGAGCAACATAATATCCGATAATACCAAGACTTATCATGATGATACTTCCTATAAATATCAGGATAATTATAACAGTTGTCATACCTTCAAGGGCAATGCC
>JAZOTJ010000017.1:0-2408 GCA_045657585.1 Clostridia bacterium
ACAGTTCTGTTTACAAGGTTACCCAAAGTATTTGCCAAATCTGAATTATATCTTGCGATAAATGTATCATATGTGATATTTCCGTCTTGTGCAAACGGCATTTCGTGGAGAGAATAATATCTTACTGCATCAACACCAAAATGTCTTACAAGATCTTCTGCATATATAACATTTCCTCTTGATTTTGACATCTTTTCTTCACCGAAAAGCATCCACGGATGACCAAACACCTGTTTTGGTAATGGCTCACCCAAAGCCATAAGCATAATTGGCCAGTAAATCGTATGGAATCTCAATATATCTTTTCCGATAATATGAACATCTGCAGGCCAGTACTTATTGTATAACTCACCCTTTTTATCAGGATGATAGCCAAGAGCTGTTATATAGTTTGAAAGTGCATCAATCCACACATAGATAACATGGTTTTTATCAAACTCAACAGGAATACCCCACGAAAAGCTTGTTCTTGAAACACATAAATCCTGTAATCCCGGCTTTATGAAATTATTTACCATTTCTTTTTTTCTTGATTCAGGTTGAATGAAATCAGGATTTTCTTCAATGTGCTTCATCAATCTGTCCTGATATTTGCTCATTTTGAAGAAATATGCCTCTTCCTTTGTCTTTTTTACTTCTCTTCCGCAATCAGGACATTTTCCGTCAACCAATTGAGTTTCTGTCCAGAACGATTCGCAAGGAGTACAATATAGACCTTCATACTCTGACTTATAGATATCTCCCTGGTCATATAGCTTTTTAAAAATTGCTGAAACTGCATTTTCGTGATAATCATCAGTAGTTCTTATGAACTTATCATAACTGATATTTAACATATCTGCTATATCCTTAATCTGACCTGCAATTTCATCAACATATGCCTTTGGTGTTACACCTGCAGCCTCTGCAATCTCTTGAATTTTCTGACCGTGCTCATCAGTTCCTGTCAAAAAGAATACATCATCACCGATATATCTTTTAAATCTTGCAATAGCATCTGTTAGTATAATCTCATAGGTATTTCCAATATGAGGTTTTCTTGAAGTATATGCTATCGCAGTTGTAATGTAAAACTTTTTATCCATTTCCATTCCTCACTTTAATATAAATCTGTATATTTTAATAATTTCATCTTTTGTTTTCTTTATCAAGTTCTTAGCCACCCTTTCGGGACCCTCAAGCGCTCCTGCTTTATGAAAGCTTATCACAAGCACCAATATAATCGGTCCCAATATCATACCGCCGATTGAGAAAATCTTATATCCGATATACATAGACATAAGTGTCAAAAGTGGATTTGTGCCAAGATTGTGACTCACTATTTTTGATTCAAGCATCTGTCTTGTCAAAACAATTGCAAGGTATATTATCAGAAGACCTACACCCATTTTAAAATCCCTTGACAAAAAGCTGATTATTGACCATGGAATTAAAACAATACCGCTTCCGAATAATGGCAGTGCATCAAGAGCCGCAATACCAAGAGCAATCAGCATTGCGTATTTAGCCTTCAGGATTGATAATCCAACAAAAATCACAACAAAGGCTATTGACATTATAGTAAGCTGAGCTTTAATATATCCGCCAAGGTATATTTTTAACTGTTTGCCAACATTTGATGTCTTCTCTAAAAATGCCTTTGGAAAACATTTTTTTACCACATTCTTCACTTTCTCTTCATCAGACATTATAAAGAATAGTGACAGTATAAACACAATGATTCCAATGAATATACTCGGTAGTTTCTTTGCAATATTTCCTGCGCCATACATAACAGGCTTATAGTTATCCTGAAGAATTTTCGCAAAACTATTCTTGAAATTATCACCGATATTATCAAATACAACCTGTATTTCCGAAGGCAGCGATGAATATATATATGACATGCTGTTCTGCAGATTTTCAAACCCTTCTACCATACTTTCATAAATTTCAGGAATCTGATTATATATACTTCTTACCTCTGATATTAATTTCCATATCAGTCCACCAACTGCAGTACCTAAAATTCCAACTACAAGAATAATTACTATTATTGCTGTCAATCCTTTTGGAAGCTTCAATTTCTTCTGAAGTTTTTCCGCTAATGGATTGAGAGCAAGCGACAACAAAAACGCAAGTAAGAAAGGTAAAAATAATTTAACAAGCCATAAAATCCCATCAACAATATCTCCGAAGAAAACGAACAGGCATACTAAAAGTGCAATAATTACAACAGCCGTAACTGTCATTTTAACTGCAAACCCCTTAAATTTCATTAAATCACTTCCTTAATCATTTAAAAAATGTGACATTAATTCATATCCCTTTTCTATGTATATACCAGTTTCCCTTGCTGATTTTTCACAATACTTTCTGTTATTTTCGCATTTCTTTGTTGAATCAAAAATAATATACGGAACAGGGTC
>JAZOTJ010000018.1:0-14758 GCA_045657585.1 Clostridia bacterium
AAGATGCAATACATATGTATGGATTTGAAAATGATGTGGTTATGTGTTGTGCACGACTTCATAAGACAGGGGATTATGTATTTTGCATAGATAAAATTGCTGTAGCCGAAGCTGACAGAAAGCAATATGTAGGAGATACAATGATAAGAGCGCTTGAGGATAAAGCAGTTTCTCTTGTCGGAGCTTTGATAAGCACAAATGTCCCTGAGAGTGCATGGGAGTTTTTTGAACACGAGGACTATTCCCAGGTCGGAGATATATTTATAGAAAACGGAATAAAATATAAGAAAATGAAAAGAGATTTGACAAAGATAAGAGGATGCAAGGGAGGATGCCACTGATGAGTACGCCTCTTGCTGACCGTATGCGGCCTGTATCGGTTGATGATGTTGTCGGACAAAAACATTTGTTGGGAAATGGCAGACTTTTAAGGCGTGTTATTGAGTCGGGCGAAGTTCCCAATATGATATTTTATGGTCCAAGCGGTGTCGGAAAAACAACTGTTGCAAATATAATTGCATCAAAAACAGGCAAAACTCTGCACAGATTAAATGCTACAACTGCATCGGTTTCAGATATAAAGGATATAATTGCATCATTAGACGGGTTTATGGAGCAAAACGGAGTGCTGTTGTATCTTGACGAAATTCAGCACTTTAATAAAAAGCAACAACAGACTTTATTAGAATATATGGAAAATGGTAAAATAACATTGATAGCAAGCACAACAGAAAATCCATATTTTTATGTCTATAATGCAGTTTTGTCGCGTTCTGTTGTATTTGAATTCAAACCAATTGAACCGGATGAAATAAAAAAAGCTCTAAATAAGTGTATTGAAAGGCTTTCAGAAGAAGAGTATAAAAATTATAATGTTGTGGTTGAAGAAGGTGCTTTAACTCATATTGCACAGGTTTCAGGAGGAGATGTCAGAAAAGCAATAAATTCACTTGAAATATGTATGATTTCTGCAGTTCCTGATATAGAGGCTAACTTGATTGTTAATCTTGATACAGCTGAACAGGCAACACAAAAAAAATCAATTAAATATGACCGTGACGGAGATAATCACTATGATATATTGAGCGCATTCCAAAAGTCAATTCGTGGGAGTGATCCTGATGCAGCGGTGCATTATCTTGCAAGATTGTTGTCTGCGGGGGATATGCAAAGTGTGTGCAGAAGAGTGATGGTTATTGCAGCAGAAGATATAGGATTGGCATATCCGAGTGCAATTACTATTGTGAAATCATGTGTTGACTGCGCTTTGCAATTGGGAATGCCCGAAGCTCAGCTGCCTCTCGGCGAGGCAGTTATTCTGCTTGCAACTGCACCGAAGTCAAATTCTGCATCGCAAGCAATATGGAGTGCTATGGCAGATATCGAAACCAAAGATGTCGGAGATATTCCAAAGCATTTAAAGGATGCACATTATAAAGGAGCGAAAGCTTTTGGAAATGGAGTTACATATAAATATCCTCACGAATATGAAAATCATTACGTGGAACAACAATATTTGCCTGACTTGATTAAAAATACAAAGTATTATGAATATGGAAATAATAAAACAGAGCAAATGACACGAGCGTATTGGGATAAAATAAAGGGAACAGGAGAAAATTGATGTCAAATAACAGAGATAAGATAAGGAATTTTTGTATCATTGCACATATTGACCATGGAAAATCTACTTTGGCAGACAGACTTTTAGAGCTCACAGGCGAAGTGGAGCTTCGTGATATGGAGGACCAGTTGCTTGATAATATGGACCTTGAGAGAGAAAGAGGTATCACTATAAAGGCTCACGCTGTCAAGCTTAATTATACTGCAAAAGATGGGAATGAATATATACTGAATCTGATTGATACACCTGGGCATGTCGATTTTAATTATGAGGTTTCGAGAAGTCTTGCGGCGTGTGAGGGAGCAATACTGATTGTTGATGCATCTCAGGGAATAGAGGCTCAGACTTTGGCAAATACATATCTTGCGTTAGAGCATGACCTTGAAATTGTGCCTGTTATAAACAAGATTGACCTGCCGTCAGCACAACCTGAACGTGCCATTTCTGAGATTGAAGATATAATAGGAATACCTGCCGAGGATGCACCTTTGGTTTCTGCAAAAACAGGGCTTAATGTGGAAGATGTTTTAGAAGCTATAGTTGAAAAAATTCCTTCTCCTTTGGGCGATGAGAGTGCTCCTTTGAAGGCATTGATTTTTGACTCATATTATGACAGCTACAAGGGAGTCATTGTATATGTAAGAGTTAAAGATGGAAAACTGTGTGTTGGAGACAGAATTAAATTGATGGCAACAGGGGCAGAATTTGATGTTGTTGAGGTTGGTTCATTACATGCAAATGGAATGATTCCTAAGAAAGAATTGTCAGCGGGCGAAGTAGGATATATTGCGGCAAGTATTAAAAATATTCAGGATACACAAGTCGGAGATACTGTTACAACTGTAGAAAATCCTGCAAGTGAGCCATTACCCGGATATAAAAAGGTCAATCCAATGGTTTATTGCGGAATTTATCCTGCTGACGGAGCTCAATATGATGATTTAAAGGAAGCACTTGGAAAGTTGCAATTAAATGATGCGGCTCTTATGTTTGAGGCTGAAACATCAGTTGCTCTTGGGTTTGGTTTCAGATGCGGATTTTTGGGACTTTTGCATATGGAAATAATTCAGGAGAGATTAGAAAGAGAATATAATCTTGACCTTGTTACAACTGCGCCAAGCGTTATTTACAAAGTGTATAAAACAGATGGTGAAGTTATAGAGGTTGATAATCCTACAAATCTTCCGTTACCGACTGAGATAAGTTATATGGAAGAACCTATGGTTAAAGCTGATATAATGGTGCCGACAGATTTTGTTGGTAATGTTATGGAATTGTGTCAGGAAAGACGCGGAATATTCATTGATATGAAGTTTATGGAAGAAACAAGAGCTCAGATATTCTATGAATTGCCGCTAAATGAAATTATATATGATTTCTTTGATGCTTTGAAATCAAGAACAAGAGGCTATGCTTCATTTGATTATGAATTGACAGAATATCGACGTTCAGATTTAGTTAAGCTTGATATGTTATTAAATGGTGAAATGGTTGATGCGCTTTCTTTTATAGTGCATAAGGATAATGCATATAATCGTGGCAGAAAAATGGCAGAAAAGCTTAAGGAATCAATTCCAAGACAACTCTTTGAAGTGCCAATTCAAGCGGCAATCGGTAACAAAATTATAGCAAGAGAAACGGTTAAGGCGTTGAGAAAAGACGTACTTGCAAAGTGTTATGGCGGAGATATAACAAGAAAGAAAAAGCTGTTGGAGAAACAAAAAGAGGGAAAAAAGAGAATGCGACAGGTTGGAAATATAGAAGTTCCGCAGGAAGCATTTATGAGTGTTCTAAAGCTTGATTAATAAAATAATCGGATTGCTGAGTGCTTTCCGATTATTTTTATTGCAACCAATGGTTGCGACAATGTCAATGTTAAGTTGATTGATAAAATATAAGATAAATGGTAATATTATGATATAGTACATAATACATTAATGTGTTGAAGGGTGGAATATAAATGAATATTGGGGAAAAAATAATAAAACTAAGAAGTGCCGCTAATTTATCTCAGGAACAATTGGCAGAAAAGATTTTGGTTTCCAGACAATCAGTTTCTAAATGGGAAATGAATCAGGCATTACCTCAGATTGATAAAGTTATTCAATTATGTGAATTGTTTAATATTACTACTGATGAGTTATTATATGATAAAATTCCGATAAAATCGGATATAATAGGAGAAACAACGAATAAATATTTCGGGACAGATGGTTTCAGAGGCGAGGCAAACAGAGTTTTAACTTCAATGCATGCATATAAGGTTGGAAGATTTTTGGGTTGGTATTATTCATCAGAATTGTCAGGCTGCAATAAAGCAGGATACAGGCCAAAAATTGTTATTGGAAAGGATACCCGCCGTTCGAGCTATATGCTTGAGTATTCACTTGTAGCTGGAATTACAGCTTCAGGTGCAGATGCATATATGTTGCATGTTACAACAACTCCAAGTGTTTCTTATGTCACAAGACAGGATGAATTTGATTGCGGAATAATGATAACTGCATCGCACAACCCATATTACGATAATGGTATTAAAGTAATTAATTCCCACGGAGAAAAGCTCGATGATAATACTACATTGATGATTGAGGCATATATTGACGGGAATATGAAAGCTCTCGGAATAAGTGGAGATGATTTGCCATTAGCCCAAAAGGACAAAATCGGATGCATTGTTGATTATGTATCAGGAAGAAACAGATATGTCGGATATCTTATATCTTTGGCATCGCATTCATATAAGAATTTCAAAATTGGTCTTGATTGTGCAAATGGAGCTTCGTGGATGATTGCTAAATCAGTTTTTGGAGCATTGGGAGCACAGACATATGTAATAGGTGCAGAGCCTGACGGATTAAATGTAAATAATAACTGTGGTTCAACTCATATTGAAAATTTATGTAATTTGGTTAAGGAAAAACATCTTGATATCGGCTTTGCCTTTGATGGAGATGCTGACAGATGTATAGCAGTTGATGAAAATGGAAATATAATTGATGGGGATATTATGCTATACATTCTTGGAAAAAGACTGAAATCAAGAGGCGTTCTTAATAATGATACAATTGTTGCAACTGTAATGTCAAACAGCGGACTTATAAAAAGTCTTGAGAATATAGGAATAAAGTGTGTTGAAACAAAAGTTGGTGACAGGTATGTTTATGAATGTATGCAGGAGAATGATTATTGTCTTGGCGGAGAACAATCGGGACATATTATTCTAAAAAAATACGCTACAACAGGCGATGGATTGCTGACTGCAATTATGATTATGGAGGAAGTGTGCGATTTAAAAACATCATTGTCTGAATTGGCTGAGTCTGTCAAGTTATATCCTCAGTATCTTGAAAACATCAGGGTAAAGAATAAAGCTATTGTGTTGAATGATGATGAGGTTTTAAAGGAATTAGAGGCTGTAAAAAAAGAAATAGATGGAAATGGCAGAGTTTTGCTAAGACAAAGCGGAACAGAGCCTGTCATTCGTGTTATGGTTGAGGCAACGACCAAAGAAAAATGCATACATTATGCAAAAAGAATAATAAATAAGATTATTTCAGGAGGACATTCTGTTGAATAAACCAGTGAAAACAAAAGACCTGTTTGATTGCAAGACAGAGTATTTAGAAGAACTTTTTTTTGAAAATGAATATTCCTGGGAAATTTTAAATGGATTGAAGGAACATATTAATAATCTGATACGGACTGGTATAGATGGTTTTGAAGAAATATCTGAAGGTGTATTAGTTGGAAAAAATGTTAGGATATACCCAAATACAACAATTGAAGCTCCGGCAATTATCGGTGATGGATGTGAAGTAAGACCTGGTGCATTTTTAAGAGGATATGTTGTAACAGGGAAAAACTGTGTTATAGGAAATTCGTCTGAATTAAAGCATTGTGTGCTTTTGGATAATGTTCAGGTTCCACATTATAATTATGTTGGAGATTCAATATTGGGAAATTATGCACATATGGGTGCAGGAGCAATATGTTCAAATCTGAAAGCTGATGGGAAGAATGTTGTAATTCATTCTGATGTTGATTACGAAACGGGTTTAAGAAAAATTGGTGCAATACTCGGAGATAAGGCAGATGTTGGATGTGGATGTGTTCTAAATCCAGGCACAATAATCGGTATGAATACAAATATTTATCCTCTGACATCTGTAAGGGGCGTTATTCCTGAAAACTCAATTGTAAAAAAACTTGATAATATTGTGGATAAAATAGAATTTTAATATGAAAATAATTGACATAATATGCGGGATATGTTATAATGAAATGAACAAGTAGATTAGTTGGAAAGGAATAAGATTATGAAAAAGATTTTAGGTGTTTTATGCTCTGCAGTGCTTGCAGGCGTGTTGATGCTGCAAAGTGCAGTATTTGCACAGGAATTTACAGATATGCCTGATGACTGGACAACAGGTGCAATCCAAAGAGCTGTCGAAAACGGATTGATTGGCGGATATGATGATGGTACAGTCAAACCTGATAAAAATATATTGCGCTCAGAAATGGCTGCAATAATGGTAAGAGCTTTTGGTGCTACAAAAGAGGCTGATATTTCTGCATATCCTGACATGTCAGCTGATAAGTGGTATTACTCTGAGTTTGCAAAAGCTGTTCAAATGGGAGCTTTCAGCGGGACAGATGACGGAAAACTGAATCCTGAAGCAAATATTACATATGAAGAGTGTTTCACAGTTATTTCAAGAATATTCTGTCTTCCTTATCGTGACCCGTATGATCAAAAGAATCTTGATATAGTTGATGATACTGTTTTAGATACATATAGTGATGCATCATCAATTGCACAATGGGCAAGAAAGTATACAGCACTTGTTGTAGGCAATGGATATTGGAACGGATATGAGGGAAAATTAAAGCCTCATGACCAATTCATTACAAGAGCTGAATTTGCAGTTTTAATGGATAACTTGATTAAGATATATATTAATGAGCCTGGTGAATACACAGAGTTTTCAGAAGGAAATATACTAATCAGAACTGCAGGAGTGACAATCAAAAATTATGCAGGTAATGGTATAATTCTTGTTGGAGACGGGGTTTCGGGTGAAACAAATCTTGTGAATTTAAATTCAACAAATGAGGTTGTTGTAAGAGGTGGAAATGCAATGCTTACAGGAAAAATGAAGGAATTGTCTGTATGTGTTGAAGGAGCAAAAGCAACATGGAATGATTTTGTTATAGGAGCTATTCCATATTACAAAAAAGACGGAGCAACCATATTTGTACCGGAATTGAGTTTAGTACCAACTGTATAACGAAACAATCCTTTTGGCATTGCCAAAAGGATTGTTTTTTAATTGTCAATCTATTGAAAAAAAGGCAGAAATATGCTATAATACTATAATGAATTTTAAGAAGGAGAAATAATGAATGCTTAAAACATTTAAAGGTGGCTTACATATTCATGATTACAAAGAATATACAAACAAAAAGCCAATAAAAGAAATAAAAGGCGGTGGGATACACATATTTCCGCTTCAGCAACATATAGGAGCTCCATTGGAGGCTTGTGTTTCAAAGGGAGATTATGTTAAAGTCGGAGAGGTAATTGCTGACAATAAGGATGCATTTGTAGCGGTTCCTCTGCATAGTTCTGTTTCGGGAACAGTTGTTGCAGTTGAACCAAGAGTTAATACACAAGGTATAAAAGCAATGTCTGTTGTCATAGAAAATGATGGTAATTATACAGTGGCAGATGACTTATCGCCTAAAAATCCAGATGATATGACAAGTGAAGAAATTATTAAGGAAATAAGAAACTTCGGTATTGTCGGAATGGGTGGAGCAGGTTTTCCTACACATGTAAAATTATCTCCTCCTAAGGATAAAAAAATTGATGCATTAATAATAAATGGTGCAGAGTGTGAACCTTTTATTACCTCTGACCATAGAAAAATGCTTGAAATTCCCAAAACAGTTATAGATGGGATAAAAATTGTCAAGAAGGCACTTGGTGTTAGTGTTTGTTATGTCGGAATAGAAAACAATAAAAAAGATGCAATGATGGCGCTCAGTAATGAAATTTCATCTGACGATGGTATTAAAATTGTTCCGCTTAAAACAAAGTATCCTCAAGGTGGGGAAAAACAATTGATATATGCTATCACAAAAAGAAAAGTGCCTGCAGGGGGATTGCCTGCTGATGTTGGAATTGTAGTAACCAATATAGACACAGTTTCTCAGATTTCAGATGCTTTCAGAACAGGTATGCCTCTTGTTGACAGAGTTGTAACTGTTTCAGGAGATTGTATAAAAGAACCTGAGAATTTTCTGGTAAGATGCGGTATGCAGTTTGAAGATGTAATAAATGAAGCAGGAGGATTTGTTAAGCAACCTCAAAAACTCATTATGGGCGGACCTATGATGGGAATTGCTCAGTATTCAACCGAGGTTCCTGTTGTAAAAACAACATCTTCAATACTTGCAATTTCAGATATGGGTGAAAAAATTAATACAAATATTCAATGTATAAAGTGCGGACGATGTGTTGAAAATTGTCCGATGAAACTTATGCCATTATATCTTAATAAATTTTCAAAGAAAAGTGATCTTGAAAATGCAGAGAAATATCATATTTTGAATTGTATTGAGTGTGGACTGTGCTCATATCTGTGTCCTGCACAGGAAAGTATTGTTCATAATATCAGAGTTGCTAAGCAACAAATAATTGAAAATAAAAGAAAACAATCATAATTTTGGAGGAAAAAATGGATTATAAATTGATAGTTTCGTCATCACCACATATTCATGACAAACGTACTACAACAGATGTTATGCTTGATGTAATTATTGCACTTATCCCTGCAACAATTATGGGGTTGTATTATTTTGGCTTAAGAGCAGGATTGGTTTTATTAACATCTGTCATTTCTTGTGTGTTATGTGAGTACATATATCAGAAAGCATCAGGAAAGACAGTTGCTGTAGGAGATTTATCTGCAGCTGTAACAGGACTTTTATTGGGATTAAACCTTCCATCCTCAATTCCGTTATGGATGGTCGTTATTGGAAGTATCTTTGCTATTGCTTTAGTAAAGCAGTTGTATGGCGGAATAGGAAAGAACTTCTTAAACCCTGCGCTTGCGGCAAGATGTTTTATGATAATCGCGTGGGCAGGAGCAATGACTGTATATAAAGAACCGTTCTCTCCAGATGCCATTTCTCAGGCAACACCGCTTGCAGTTTTAAATGGAACATCAACAGGAGATTTGCCGGCTATTAAAGATGCATTTATAGGGAATATCCCCGGTTCAATTGGGGAGACATCATCAATAGCTCTTTTGCTGGGTGGATTGTATCTTATTTTTAAAAAAGTTATAAGCTGGAGAATTCCTGTGTGTTACATAGGAATTGTGGCTTTGTTGACTGCTTTGTTTGGCGAAAACATTTATTCATTAAATGTTGTATCATATGTATTGTTAGAATTATTCTGCGGAGGACTTATGCTTGCTGCAATATTTATGGCAACTGATTATACAACATCACCTACAACAAAATCAGGTCAGATTATATTTGGTATAGGTTGTGGAGTTTTGACTTTTGTCATCAGAAGGTTTGGCGGATATCCTGAAGGTGCGTCATTTGGAATTTTGCTGATGAATTTGTTGACACCAATTATTGACAGATATACTGTTCCAAAAAGCTTTGGGGAGGTTAAGAAAAATGCTTAAAAAAAGTGACATTTTAAATATTTTATCTCTTGGTCTAAAGCTCTTTTTAATCACATCGGTTTCAGCACTTGTTCTTGCAGTAATAAATTATATTACTGCACCTGTCATTGAGAAAAATACAATAGAAAAGCAAGAAATTGCAATGAAATCTGTTATTACAAAAGCGGTCAGATTTGAAAAAGCAGATATGTCCGCATTGCCATTGGTTGAGTTGCCTTGTGCGATAAACAGTGTCTATAATGCAGTCGATTCTCACGATGCGACTATAGGACATGCAGTTATGGTTTCATCAAATGGATATGGTGGAGAGATATTGCTGACAGTTGGTATAGACAATGACCTTAAGGTTACAGGAATAGATATTATATCACATTCAGAAACTCCTGGTCTTGGAGCTAAATGTACTGATGATGAATTCAAATCACAGTTTGCTGGAAAGAGCGGGGAAATCGCAGTTGTTAAAAAAGATGCAAGGGAAAATGAAATTGATGCAATTTCAAGTGCAACAATTACATCGAGAACTGTGACAAACTGTGTTAATTCTGCACTCGCTGCAGTATCAATTATAGAGGGAGGACAGCAATAATGAAAAAAAACAATTTAAGAATTATTTTAAATGGTTTGATTAATGAAAATCCGACCTTTGTTCAGCTATTGGGAATGTGTCCTACTCTTGCTGTCACAACAAGTCTTAAAAATGGAATAGGTATGGGACTATCAGCAACAGTAGTTCTTATTGCATCAAATGCATTGATATCATTGTTAAGAAAAGTAATACCTGATAAGGTAAGAATTGCTGCATACATTGTTATTATAGCAACTTTTGTAACTATAGTTGAAATGGTTTTGAATGCATATTTACCGTCTTTGGCATCATCATTAGGAATTTTTATTCCGTTGATTGTTGTAAATTGTATTATTCTTGCCAGAGCAGAATCATTTGCTTCAAAGAATACAGTTGGAAAATCAATTTTAGATGGTGTAGGAATGGGTCTTGGCTTCACAGCTGCACTTGCAATTATTTCAGGAATCCGCGAATTTTTCGGGGCGGGTACATTGTTGGGATTTAAGATTTATGGTGACGTAATAACACCTCCATCAATTATTACAATGGCACCCGGTGGTTTTATAGTTCTTGGGCTTGTGGTTGCTCTCATTAATTATCTCACATCTTTAAGAAAGGCTGGTGATAAGTAATGGATTTTGTAACAATTATTATTACAGCCTTGTTTACCCAGAACTTTGTTATGGTTAAATTTATGGGTATATGTCCGTTTTTGGGAGTATCTAAAAAAATGGATACAGCAGCAGGAATGGGAATGGCAGTAACATTTGTTATGGCTTTGGCATCTGCAATTACATATCTTGCAAATCTTTTACTTGGCGAGTCAATGCAATATTTGCAGACAATAGTATTTATATTGATTATTGCAGGATTGGTTCAATTTGTTGAAATGTTTGTTAAAAAGGCACTACCGAGTCTTTATAATGCATTGGGAATTTATCTTCCGCTTATCACAACTAACTGTGCAGTTCTTGGTGTGACGCTTTTGAATGTACAGAATGGTTTTAATTTTATACAATCTGTATTGTATGGAACGTTTGCAGCTCTTGGTTTTACAATGGCTATCGTTATTTTTGCCGGTATTCGTGAAAGTATAGATGAAGATAGTGTTCCAATGAGTTTTCGTGGTATGCCTATTGCATTGGTAACTGCAGGTTTGATGTCAATAGCATTTATGGGCTTTTCAGGTTTTTCGATATGAGGAGGATTGATTTATGAGTATTGGTGTTATATTATATCCTGTTTTAATTGTCGGAACAATCGGATTAATTTTCGGATGCTTGTTAGCTTTTGCTTCAATTGTGTTTAAGGTTATGATTGATGAGCGTGAAGAAAAGATTGCAGCTGAGTTACCTGGTGCAAATTGCGGAGCGTGTGGATATGCAGGTTGTGCAGCATATGCACAGGCGGTTGCCCAAAAAATTGCGCCTGTAAATGCTTGCGTTGTCGGAAAGGATACCGTGGCAGAAAAAATTGCAGATATTATGGGCGTTAAAGCGGAAAAAGTTGAACCTAAATATGCAAAGGTAATGTGTATGGGAACTTGTGATGTTTCGATGAATAAATATGAATATCGAGGAGTTTCTGATTGTGTTGCTGCGGCAAAACTTGCAGGTGGTGCAAAAACATGCCCGAGTGGCTGTCTTGGATTGGGAAGCTGTGTGTCAGTATGTAAGTTTGATGCTATTTCGGTAGTTGACGGAGTTGCAGTTATAGACGAAGAAAAATGTACTGCATGCGGAATGTGCATAAATAAATGTCCAAAGCATATAATTAAATTTATACCAAAGAAAAATAAAGTGTGGATTCCGTGTTCAAATAATGAAAAAGGTGCCCAGACAAAACAGTATTGCTCTGTTGGTTGTCTTGGTTGCAAGATGTGTGAGAAGGTATGTCCTGTTGGAGCGGTTAAGGTAACAGATAACTTTGCCTCAATCGATTTTTCTCTTTGCATTAATTGCGGAGAGTGTGCCAGAAAATGTCCTAAAAATGTTATCAAATCTTGTTTGGAAGGCTGATGAGAGAAAAGATGGATAATAAAAAGATGGATAATAGAAAGAAGAAAAAGCCCGATAAAAGCTTTTTTAGATCTCCTTTGTTTATGTTTATAATAGCATCAATTATAGCGACCTTTATATTGAATTCGTTGCTTTCTTTTGCTACATCTCCTATGGAAAAGGAGATACTATATAGTGATTTTTTGGAAATGGTAAAAAACGGGGAAGTTAGTTCCGTTACTATTTCGGGTGAAAAAATAACAATTAAAACCAAAGAAAGTGCGGAGGCTGAACAAAAATTCAATGATGCTATATTAAATATCAAAGATTTTTCGGATATACTTGTATTGAGTAAGGATATTGAATTGTTTCAGAAAAAGGATATTGTTTTATACACAGGTTATCTGAATGACGGAGATCTTATTAAAATTCTTACTGAAAATGATATCGAATTTACAAGACCTGTATCAGAGAGTAATTTTTTGTTTGATTTATTCTTAACAATACTTCCGTTTTTGATAATGTATTTATTCCTTGCTCTTATAATGCGTAAGGTTTCCAAAAAATTTGGCGGTGGAGGATTTATGTCGGTCGGACAGAGTAATGCAAAGGTATATATTGAGAATAAAACAGGCATTACTTTTGCGGATGTTGCAGGACAGGAAGAAGCAAAGGAATCCTTGAATGAAATTGTCGATTTTCTTCATAACCCTGCTAAATATACTGCAATCGGTGCAAAACAGCCAAAGGGAGCATTACTTGTTGGACCGCCAGGAACAGGAAAAACTCTTTTAGCAAAGGCTGTTGCAGGCGAAGCTAATGTTCCGTTTTTCTCATTGTCTGGTTCGGATTTTGTTGAAATGTTTGTAGGTGTAGGAGCATCAAGAGTCAGAGATTTATTTAAACAAGCCTCTGCAAAAGCACCTTGTATCATATTTATTGATGAAGTGGATGCTATTGGAAAAAGCCGTGACAGTCAGATTGGCGGAAATGATGAAAGAGAGCAGACACTTAATCAGTTGTTGGCTGAAATGGATGGTTTTGACTCATCAAAGGGTGTTGTTATTCTGGCTGCAACAAACAGACCTGAAATACTTGATAAAGCACTGTTAAGACCAGGCAGATTTGACAGAAGAATTATTGTTGAAAAGCCTGATTTAAAGGGAAGAGAAGATATTCTAAAGGTTCATATAAAAAATGTCAAAGTGTCAGATATGATTGATTTACATGAAATTGCACTTGCAACAAGTGGTGCAGTTGGAGCTGACCTTGCAAATATGGTAAATGAAGCAGCATTAAGGGCTGTTCGTCTGAATCGTAATGAAGTTTTGCAAGAGGATTTGATGGAGGCAGTTGAAGTCATAATAGCGGGTAAGGAAAAGAAAGACAGAATCTTATCTGAAAAAGAGAAAAAGCTTGTTGCATATCATGAAGTTGGTCATGCATTGGCTGCTGCCAAGCAAAAGAATACTGACCCTGTTCAAAAGATTACAATTGTGCCGAGAACAATGGGTGCGCTTGGATATACGATGCAGATGCCGGAGGAAGAAAAATATCTGATGTCAAAGGATGAGATATTAAATGACCTGACTGTATTATTGGCAGGTCGTGCGGCAGAGGAAATTATATTCAATACCAGAACAACAGGTGCTGCGAATGATATTGAACGAGCTACAAATCTTGCGCGTGCAATGATTTCTCAATATGGTATGTCGGACGAATTTGGAATGACTTCACTTGAAAGCGTTGAAAATAAGTATCTTGATGGTAGAAGTGTTTCCAATTGTTCTGAGGAAACTAAGACAAAACTTGATAATGTTGTGATTTCGACAATAAAAGAATCTTACGAAAATGCAAAAAGAATACTTTTGGAAAATATTGAATCATTGCATAAAATTGCAGAGTATCTTTTGGAAAAAGAAACTATTACAGGTAAAGAATTCATGAATATATTAAATAGTTTTGATGAAAAAGATGTGGAGGTAGAGGAATGAAAAATTATTATGAAATAGATATTGCTGGAGTTAAAAGAAATTTAAGATTATTTTCTGTCAATGATAATTTAAAAATTGCAGCATTCATTTTGTTTGGCGATGTTGAAATTACAGTTGCAAGTGCAAAGGCACTTTTAGAAAAAGCACCTGAATATGATATTTTGGTCACAGCTGAGGCAAAAAGTATTCCTCTTATAGCTGAAATGGCAAGACAAGCAGGAGATAGTGATTATATAATTGCAAGAAAAGCTCCAAAGGTATATATGGAAAACATTTTAAAAGTAAATGTTAATTCAATCACAACTCAGAGAGAACAGACACTTTGTATCGGAGACAGTGAAGTTGAGAAAATGAAAGGAAAGCGTTGTCTGATAGTTGATGATGTTATAAGTACAGGAGAGTCTTTGTTGGCTATTGAAAAATTAGTTACAGAAGCTGGCGGAGAAATTGTTGGAAAAATGGCAGTGCTGGCTGAAGGAGATGCATCAAAGAGAGATGATATAATATTCCTTGAACCATTACCTCTGTTTGATGGAGATGGAAATAAACTATAATGGATACATAAATAAAAGGATGTTGAAAAATATTCTTTTATTTTTTTTATAAAATTTCAAACATATGTTTGCTTTTTATGAAAATATATGATATAATTATCGTATGAATTTTTTTGATTAGAAGAGATGGTTAAATGTTATTATATATTGTACGACACGGAGATCCTATTTATGAAACTGACTCTCTTACAGAGAGAGGGAAATTACAGGCCGAAGCTGTAGGCAAAAGAATGTATGATGCAAAAATTGACAGAATATTTTCTTCTCCGATGGGACGAGCTATGGAAACTGCTGATCCTGCTTGCAGACTGTTGGGAA
>JAZOTJ010000019.1:0-2587 GCA_045657585.1 Clostridia bacterium
ATATCTGTATTTTATTATCCATATGTATAACCTCCATAAAAGAAGATTTTTATAAAATTACCTATATGTCAATTATAATATATTTTCATTTTATTATCAATAAAAAAATTAAAAATTATTTATACATAATTTTATAATTTAAGACAATACTAACAGAGTAAAATCAATTATTGGAGGTAACGAAAATGAAAAAAATGAAATACATTTTAATTTCAACACTTTTGTTCTTGATTTTGACAGGTTGTGGAAACAACAACGACACAGGAACTAACACAAATCAAGGAAACAATAGCGGAACAAACGCTGTTGAGGATATGGGTGACGGAATTATTGACGGAGCTGAGGATGTCGGTGACGGAATTATTGACGGAGCTGAAGAAATCGGTGACGGTGTTAAAAAGAGCATGGACAATATGATGGGAAACAACAATAATAACAATAGTATGAGCAGCTCAAAATGAAAAAAGAGGATGTATTATCTACATCCTCTTTCTTTTAACTTTTTTATTCTTATATCCTGACCACTAAAGCCGAAAATCTTGAAGTTTTCATATATTCTTGAGGTTAATCTGACAGTATAGTTTTCGCTAAATTGTGACAATTCAAAGTTTGTGTTTATAATTATTTTTTTGTTATTGATAAGTCTTTCATTAACCAAATCAAATAAAAATGCGACTGAATTTTTGGTTATAAACTCACTTCCCAAGTCATCAATAACCAATAAATCACAGTTATACAGCTTATCAACCTCTTCCTTTAGGGTATAGTCTTTAAATTTATAGTCATCATACAAAGAAAACATCTTTGTTGCACGCTCATAAATCACTGTTTTTCCCTTATCCAGAAGATTTTTTGCAATTATTGAAGAAAGAAAAGTTTTTCCAAGACCTGTACTTCCATAGAAGAAAAGGTTATAATTAATATCATCAAAATTTTTGCAATAATTTATTGCCTCTTCTTTTATCTCTTTAAAAGTTTCCTTGTCATCATAATAATCCAAAGAAAAGTTTTCAAATTCTGCACCATTTAACATTTTACCAAGCTGTGAATTTTCATAATCTATCTCGGTTAATCTTTTTATAAAACATTCACAAATTTCATTATTTTCGTCATAACCTGTATCATTACATAATGAACATTCATAAAAAGGCTTGTTATAATCAGGATTTATCTTATTTTCCTTTATAATTTTATCCCTTTTTTTAATAAGTTCTTTCATCGCCTTATTAAAATCTGACTTGTTTGAAGACTTATTTAAAATGTTTCTCATTCCCGAAAGTCCAAGCTTATTTATCTCATCATCAATTTTTTCCAAATCAGGAGCTTTTTTGTAAGCAAGCTTTGTTTCGATATTCTTTTTTTCAAGAGCATTAGCTCTTTTCATTTCATATTCACGAAACAATTCTTCTTTAATTTTATTCTTGTCCATATCCCTCACCATAATATTTTAAAATTTCTTCTTTTTTTTCTAAAATTTCATCAAACCTTTTAATGTATTCATAAGGATCCTTGAAATTAAAAATTCTTTCAATCCTGTCACCTATAACCACCTTTGTGACAGCACCGCCGCCAAGAGCAACAATTGTCTGAGCCTCTTCCATAATATTTATATTATAAAAGGACATCTTATCTCTGGGTGCATATCCGACATTTTCAAGATTTCCAGAAATATTTTTCTGACGATACATATAATAAGGCTCTTTTTTCTCATTTTTCATACACTCCTCAGTATATGAGAGCATTTTATTCATTTCATTGGCTTTTGTAAGCTCAATATCTGAAAACCTTAATGATGCAGCCTTTTTTACACACATAGAATGAACAGTTATATTTTCAGGATTCATTTTGATCACTTCATCAAGACTGTATTTAAACATTTCAAAGCTTTCATCAGGCAATCCTGCAATCAGGTCCATATTTATACAATCAAATCCACATTCTCTTGCCAGTTTATAAGAGTCTCTTATCATCTGTGACGAATGACATC
Organism: Clostridia bacterium; assembly: GCA_045657585.1. Taxonomy (GTDB): domain Bacteria; phylum Bacillota; class Clostridia; order UBA1381; family UBA1381; genus RGIG1988. The sequence continues at coordinate 1,988 of JAZOTJ010000019.1, forward strand.
TTCCGATTTTTTTAAGTGTTATATCATTCATTGTCTGAGGGTTTATGCTGATTCGGTTTATTCCCTTTTGTTTTGCAAGAGTAAGTTTTTCTTTTGTGATTGTATCAGGTCTTCCTGCCTCAAGAGTATATTCTCTTAGTTTATCTGTTATTAAATATTTATTTATGCTATTTAAAATCTTTTCTAAATTATCACACGATAAAGTTGTCGGAGTTCCTCCGCCTATGTATATATTTTCAACATAAAAATTTAACTTTTCTAAAACTTCGCTTGTTTTCTTTATTTCCTCTACCAGTAAATCACAGAATTTGTCCATATATTTTCCGCTTTTTCTGATATCTGTTGATACAAATGAACAATAAAGACAACGTGTAGGACAAAATGGTATTCCGACATAAACACTTATGTGACTTTCATCGTTTTTCTTAAGAATAATTTCTTCATTTTTCGCAACGGTAAGCGCAAGCTCAGCCTTTTCTCTGTTCACCTCATACAAATCGTACAGAACATCAGTAACATCGTTTTCCCCAACTCCCATACCAAGTATTTCCCTGACGTTCTTTGCCGGTCTTATACCACTCATAACTCCAAGTCGGATCG
>JAZOTJ010000020.1:0-5693 GCA_045657585.1 Clostridia bacterium
GAGCTTATTGATGCAATGGCTGAGTGTGATAAGGTATGCAAGCAACTGCATTTGCCTGTTCAGGCAGGAAGTAACAAGGTTCTTTCTGATATGAACAGAAAATATACAAAGGAAGACTACCTTGAAAAAATCAGAAAGGTCAAGGAAAAAATTCCAAATATATCACTTTCAACTGATATAATTGTGGGATTCCCAACAGAAACTAATGAGGATTTTTTGGAAACTTTAGATGTTTTGAAAAAAGTAGAGTACGACAATATTTTCTCATTCATATATTCAAGACGAGAGGGAACACCTGCTGCAAAGCTTGAATTTGTTTTGAGTGAAGAGGAAATCCATAATAACTTCAATAAGCTTTTAGAAGTTCAGAATGAAATATCCAAAAAGAAAAATGATGAATATGTGGGAAGAATTGAAAGTGTTTTGGTTGACGGAGTCAGCAAGAATAATGAAAATACTTTGTCAGGAAGATTAGATTCATCAAAGATTGTTAACTTTGTCGGAGATGAAAATTTGGTAGGTAAATATGTAAAGGTAAAAATAACTGAGGCTCATACATGGAGTCTTAATGGTGAATTGGCAGAATAGAAAGGAAGATAAAAATGGAAATGTTAAAAAAAGCACACGAACTTGGAGAAATGATTAAAGAATCACCTGAAATGAAGGCAATGCTTGAGGCTGAAGAAGCACAGAAAAATGATGAGGAAGCAATTAAGCTTTTGCAGGAATATAATTTAAAGAGAATGAATCTTGCAAGAGATTTGCAGGAAGGCAAAATGGAACAGGCAGAAGCAATTGTAAAGAATAATGAATATTTCAGCGAAATGGTTAAAGCAAGCGAAACCATTGAAAATTTTGTCAAGACAAAGCAGGCATTTGATGAAATGGTGCAAAAGATTAATCAGGTGCTTAACTATTATATAACAGGACAAGACCCTAATTGTACTCACGATTGCAGTACCTGCGGAGGCTGTCATTAATTTTGAAAGGATAATTTTTAATGAGTGAAATTTCTCCTATGATGAGTCACTATATCGAAACAAAAAAGCAGTATAATGACTGCATTTTGTTCTATAGACTCGGTGACTTTTATGAAATGTTTTTTGATGATGCCATCACGGTGTCAAGAGAATTGGAATTAACTCTCACAGGCAAAAGCTGTGGAATGGAGGAACGGGCACCGATGTGCGGCGTTCCTTTTCATAGTGCAAATGTTTATATTGCAAAGTTAGTTGAGCGTGGCTATAAGGTGGCAATTTGTGAACAAGTGGAGGACCCTAAGAGTGCAAAGGGCATTGTTAAAAGAGAGGTCACAAGAGTTATAACACCTGGTACAGTGCTTGATGAAACAATGCTTGATGAGAAGAAAAATAACTACCTGTCAGTTATAAATTTGTCAGATGAGAGGGCATATCTTGCTTTTTGTGATGTTTCAACAGGTGAAATATATTTAACTGGTGTAGGAGATATTGCATCTGTTATGAATGAGCTTGCAAGATACTCTCCGTCAGAAATTCTTATAAACGAAAGTGGTGCAAAGGAGCTTTTGGACACAATTGATTCAAGACTTCACATAAGACCTCAGATAATTGATGATGATTATTTCTATAGCTTTTTAACTGAGGAAAGGATAAAAAATCAGTTCAGAAAGCCATTGGAGGATTTGGGATTAAAGCCTGAGAGTGCACAGACTGCAACAGTTTATGCTATGCTTAGATATCTTGATGAAAATCAGAAGGACGGATATTTATATATTAACAAACTGAATATATATTCGGTTGATGAATATATGGATATAGATATTGCAACAAGAAGAAATCTTGAAATCACCGAGACAATGAGAGAAAAGAAGAAAAAAGGCTCATTGTTGGGAGTTCTTGATTATACAAAAACTTCAATGGGAGCAAGAAAGCTTGTTTCCTGGCTTGAAAAACCGCTAGTAAACCCAATCACGATAAATAAAAGACTCTATTCTGTAAAAGAGCTTGCAGATAATCCGATGATGCGTGATGATTATGCAAATGCTCTTGGCGGGATTTATGATATTTCAAGAATTGTATCAAGAATTGCAACCAATACACTGACTCCAAAGGATTTGGTATCTTTAAAGCAATCACTTTTAAAGTTGCCTCAGATTGAATATTTGTTGTCACAATCCAAATCACCCATGCTTAGCGAAATGTATCAGAGAATGGATATATTAGCTGAGCTTGCAAAACTTCTGGACGAGGCGATTGATGATGAAGCAAGCACAGTGCTTCGAGGCGGAAAAATAATAAAAGAGGGATATAACCAGGAGCTTGAAGTCTTTCGTGATGCAATGAATAACGGGAAAGGCTGGATTGCAAGGGTTGAGGCAGAGGAAAGAGAAAGAACAGGCATAAAAACTTTAAAGACAGGATATAACAAGGTCTTCGGCTATTATATCGAAGTCACAAAGCTCAATTCTTCTGACGTTCCTGATAATTACATAAGAAAACAAACTCTTACTAATGCAGAAAGATATATAACTCCTGAACTAAAGGAAATTGAAGAAACAATTCTGTCTGCATCTGAAAAGTTTGAAGCATTGGAATTAAAGCTTTATGAAGAGATAAGAAAAAGCGTTATGAGGGAAAGTGAGCGCTTAAGATATGTTGCAGACATTATATCTACAATAGATGTCCTCTATTCTTTTGCAGTCGCAGCATATAAGAATAACTATACTATGCCTGAAGTTACTGCAGATAGTGAAATACAAATTACAGATGGCAGACACCCTGTTGTTGAATCTATGTTAAACGATTCTTTGTTTGTACCTAATGACACTGTGTTAAATTCAGAAACAGCGAGATTGTTGATTATAACAGGACCTAATATGGCAGGTAAATCTACATATATGCGACAGGTTGCATTGATTTCACTTATGGCTCAGGTGGGAAGCTTTGTGCCTGCGGGTTATGCAAGACTTGGTGTGGTTGATAAGATATTTACAAGAGTCGGTGCATCAGATGATATTTCAGCAGGTCAGAGTACCTTTATGCTTGAGATGGTCGAGGTTGCAAACATTTTAAAGAATGCTACCAATAAGTCTTTGGTAATCTTAGACGAAATCGGCAGAGGTACAAGCACTTATGACGGACTCTCAATTGCCTGGGCAGTGGCAGAGCATATAAATAATAAACGAAAAATCGGTGCAAAAACTCTTTTTGCAACTCACTATCACGAGCTTTCTGAATTGGAAGAAAAATTAGATGGCGTTATGAATTACAGAATTGCGGTCAAAAAACGAGGCGATGACATCACTTTCCTAAGAAAAATTGTCAGAGGCGGTGCTGATGACAGCTTTGGTATAGAAGTTGCAAAATTAGCAGGTCTTCCTAATGATGTCATTAAAAGAGCAAAAGAGATATTAGCAAAAATTGAGAATGACGATATGATAGCTGTTAACAAAAAGAGCGACAAATCAGAAGAATATGATATGCAGATTGCCTTTGAGGACAGTGTTGCAACAGAAATTTCAAATGAATTAAAAACACTTGATGTTACAACACTCACACCGATTGAGGCAATGAACAAGTTATATGAGCTTGCGAAAAAGGCTAAGATGTAGGAGTTGGTCAATATGATAAAAAAAGGATTGAATGCAGGTCAATTAAAGCTTATTGCAATAATTGCTATGCTTTTCGACCACTGTGTTTTTCTGTTTTTAAAAAATTATTTTGGAGTGGCAGTGGTATTAAATGTAATAGGCAGACTCACTATGCCGATTATGTGCTTTTTTGTGGCAGAAGGTTTTTATCATACAAAGGATGTCAGAAAATATCTGATGAGAATGGCTGTTTTTGCTGTCATTTCTCAAATTCCATATTACATAAATCACATTGATGTTTTGCCTGCAAATCTGTTTGAATTTATAAAGGGAAATATTTTCCGAATGAATGTTATTTGCACTTTGTTTATGGGACTTTTATCTTTATGTGTTGTTAAGAGCAAAATGCATATTATAGCTAAAATTTTGTTGGTTATACTATGTGTCGGACTGACACAGTATTGTGACTGGAGATACTATGGTGTACTCTGGATTTTAGGCTTTGGAATTTTCAGAGGCTCATTTTTAAAGCAGTCATTAGCATTTATTGTGATTTTGATAGTAAGACTTGTACAATATGACGGATTGTTCACAATCTTAATTCAGTCAGCAGTACTTCTGGCATTACCGCTTTTATATTTATATAACGGAGAAAAAGGCAAGCAGACAAAATATGGATTTTACATATTCTATCCCGCACATTTATTGGTATTGGGATTGGTTAAGTTTTTATTCTAAATTGATTCGAGCTTGTTTCGATTATATAAATCAAATGCAAAGTGACCAATAAAAAATGAGCTAAAATAACAAAGGAGTTATTATGGGAAAGATAAACCTTCTTGATGTTGAAATTTCCAACAAGATTGCGGCGGGCGAGGTTGTTGAGAGACCTGTGTCTGTTGTTAAGGAGCTTGTTGAAAATTCTATTGATGCGGGAGCTACAAGAATAACCGTTGAAATAAAAAATGGCGGAAATACATACATAAAGGTAAGTGACAACGGATGCGGAATGGAAATGGACGATGCAACTGTTGCCTTTTTACGTCATGCAACAAGTAAAGTTTCTACAGCGGAGGACCTTAATGCAATTTACACTTTGGGTTTTCGCGGAGAGGCTCTGTCGAGTATCGGTGCTGTGGCAATGGTTGATTTATATACCAAAAGAGCGGAGGACGAAACAGGAACACATACTGTATGTGAGGGCGGAGAGATAGTGTCATCTGAAGATGCAGGAATACCAAATGGTACAACCATGATAGTGAAAAATCTTTTTTATAATGTCCCTGCAAGAATGAAGTTTTTGAAAAAAGATGCAACTGAGGCAGGATACATTTCTGATATTATGACAAGATTTATTTTGGCTCATCCTGAAATATCATTCACATTTATTTCAAATTATAAAACAGTTTTATCATCACAAGGTGATGGCAGACTTCAAAATTGCGTGTATGCCGTCTATGGAAAAGACTATGCATATGCAATGTTAGAGGTAGATTTTAAATCGGAAAATGTAAGTGTGTGCGGACTGACAGGAAAGGGAAGCACTGCAAGACCAAACAGAAATTATCAGAGCTTTTTCGTAAATGGCAGATATATAAAGAGTCCTTTGATAATGCGTGCAGTTGAGGAAGCGTATAAAAATCAGGTGATGGTTGGAAAATTTCCTGTATCAGTTTTGAATATCGGAATAAACCCTCAGATGATAGACATAAATGTGCATCCGACAAAATTAGAGGTTAAATTTTCTGATGAAAATGAGATTTACAGGGCAGTCTATAATGCAGTTAAGGAAGCACTTTACAGAATTGCAGACATACCACAAATATCAAGAGAAGTGAAAAAGGATAATCCTTTCAAAACTTTTGAGCGAGACAGCGTTTCGGTAGCTAAAGAACAAATTGAAATCAAACCTCAACCAAAGGTTGAGATAAAAAAAGAACTTCCTAAAGTTAGTGAGCCTCAGTTTTTTGAAAGAACCTTTGAAAAGAAAGAAGAACCACCAAAGGTCTATAAGCCTGTAATTGAAGAGGCTAAAAAGGTTGAGGAAGTTAAAAAAATTGAAGAAAAGCCTGTAGTTGAAGAAGCTATAAGAATTGAAGAAAAACCTTTGGTAAAGGAAGAA
>JAZOTJ010000021.1:0-11703 GCA_045657585.1 Clostridia bacterium
AGATAAGGTAAAGCCCTGTAAGCCTCAAGCATTTCAAATGCCAAAATGATATCAGCCTCTCCCTCTCCGATAATCGGAGAATATACCTTTTCACCATACTTAACATATGTAACAACACTTCCGCCTCTCTGGCTCATTCCGTGAACCTCAGAAAGCTTTACATCGTAACCCTCGCCAATAACTGTGTTTCCTAAAATTCTGCTTGCCAAAAGAGTTCCCTGACCTCCGACACCAACAATCATAATATTCTTAGTCATAAAATCAATCCTCCTTTGAAATTGCACTAAATGGGCACACATTGATACACAAGCCACATCCGTTACACTGTGTTTCGTCTATTACAACCTTATCGTCCTTAATTGAAATTGCCGGACAACCAAGCTTCATACACATCTTGCAATTCTTACAGTTATCGCCAATCTTGCAATGACCTGTATATTTAACAGTTTTCAAAAGAGCACAAGGTCTTTGAGCTATTATAACTGATGGCTCATCTGCCTCAACCTCTTCTTTTACAACCTTTTCAAAATTCTTCAAATCAAATGGGTCGGCAACAACAACTCTCTCAATTCCGACTGCCTTTGCCAATAACTCTAAATCAACCTGCTTTGTAGGCTCTTTTCTGATTGTCAGTCCTGTTGTAGGGTTATCCTGATGACCTGTCATACCTGTAATTGAGTTATCCAATATGATAACTGTGTTGTTTCCCTTGTTGTAAACAATATCAATAAGACCTGTTATGCCTGAATGCATAAAGGTTGAGTCACCGATAACAGATACTAACTTTTTATTAAATTCTGCTCCTCTTGCCTTTGCCATACCCATTGCAGCACTTACACTCGCACCCATACAGATTGTTGAGTCAACGCTTGCCAAAGGTGCAACTGCACCCAATGTATAACAACCGATATCTCCGCTTACAACAAGACCAAGTTTCTTCAACACATAGAATGTTGCTCTGTGCGGACAGCCTGCACACATAACAGGAGGACGGACAGGAATAGTTTCATCAATTGTATCAAATTCTGCACTATCCTCTCCAAATACTGCCTTTTTAATTATTTTTGGTGTGTATTCGCCAAGCATAGTGAACTTTTCCTTGCCGATAACATTCATTCCGATAACTTTGCAATGTTCTTCAATGAATGGGTCTAATTCTTCAATAACAAATACAGTTTCGTGCTTAGCACAAAAATCTTTAATCAGCTTTTCAGGCATCGGATATGCCATACCTAATTTTAAATAGCTGACTCTGTCCCCCAATGCCTCTTTAGCATACATATATGAGATACCTGATGTGATTACACCAATCTTATCAGAATTAATCTCAACCTTGTTCAAATCTGTTGTTTCTGCAAATTCAATCTCGTCCTTTGTTCTTTCTTCAACAACAATATGGCGCTTTATAGCATTTCCCGGCATCATAACGAATTTAGCAATATTTTTTTCGTATTCGCCGATATCATGCTCTTCTCTTGGTTTTTCTTCAACCAGTCCTTGTGAGTGTGAAACTCTTGTTGAAAGTCTTACTATAACAGGAGTATCAAATTTTTCTGAAATCTCAAATGCTCTTCTTGTAAATTCCTTACATTCTTCACTGTCAGATGGTTCGAGCATCAAAAGTTTTGCTGCTTTTGCATAATGTCTTGAATCCTGCTCATTCTGAGATGAGTGCATTCCCGGGTCATCGGCAACACACAAAACAAGTCCGCCGTTAACACCTGTATAGCTCGCTGTGAAAACAGGGTCTGCCATAACATTAAGTCCGACATGCTTCATACAGCTCATTGCTCTTGCACCACCTATTGATGCTCCGATTGCAACTTCTCCTGCCACCTTTTCATTCGGAGACCACTCAGCATATATTTCATCATATTTTACGATATTTTCAGTAATTTCTGTACTTGGAGTACCTGGGTATGATGCCACCACAGTAACACCAGCCTCATATGCTCCGCGGGCAACTGCCGCATTTCCAAGCATAAGTTTTTTCATATATGTTCATTCCTTTCGATATTGTTCTAACATAGATTATAGCACAAAATCCTGTTTTAATCAACCTTTAATTTGTGCTGCCACAAGACTTTCTCCGCAATAAATTTCGCGCAATTTTGGTTTTTCAATCTTGCCTGTCGGATTTCTCGGAACATCTGCGAAAATAATTTTTCTTGGTCTTTTATATTTAGGCATTTCCCTGCAGAAATCATCAATTTCTTCTTCCGTGCAGCTAAATCCGTCTTTGATTTCAATGATTGCTGCTGCAATTTCCCCAAGTCTTGCATCAGGCAAACCTATAACTGCAACATCCTTTACAGCCTGATGTTTTCTTATGAAATCTTCAATCTGAACAGGATATAAATTTTCTCCGCCTGATATGATGACATCTTTCTTTCTGTCAACAAGATAGATAAATCCATCCTCATCTTCCATTGCCATATCGCCGGTAAACAGCCATCCGTCTTTTAAGACTTCGTTAGTTGCCTTTTCATCATTATAGTAACAGGTCATAACTCCATCACCCTTGACTGCCAACTCACCAACATCGCCTTTTTCAACCAACACTCCATCAGGGGTACAGATTTTAACTTCCCATCCATAGCCCGCTTTACCAATTGCTCCGACCTTATGAATGTTTTCAACCCCAAGATGCACACAACCGGGTCCGATTGATTCACTCAAACCATAGTTTGTGTCATACTCGTGGTTAGGGAATTTTTCTCTCCATCTCTTGATAAGACTCGGAGGAACAGGCTGAGCGCCTATATGCATCAATCTCCACTGACTAAGCTCATATTTATCAAGCTCTATCTCGCCTCTGTCGATAGCATCTAAAATATCCTGTGCCCAAGGCACCAACAACCATACAATTGTGCATCTTTCTTCAGAAACTGCCTTTATAATCCATTCAGGTTTGATACCCTTTAACAGCACTGCCTTTGAGCCTGCAACAAGACTTCCGAACCAGTGCATTTTTGCTCCTGTATGATATAGCGGAGGAATCAGAAGGAAAGTATCATCTCTTCCCTGTCCGTGATGCTTTTGCTCAACTATAGCAGCGTGCATCAGACTTCTGTGCTTATGTAGAATTGCCTTTGGAAAACCAGTTGTTCCCGATGAAAAATAAATTGCTCCGTCATCATCGTCAGTTATTTCAATTTCAGGCTCCTTACTTGAACAGTATGTTACCAGTTTATCATAACTTTCTGCAAATGTAGGACAGTTTTTACCTGCATAGAAAATCTGTGATACTTTTGGCATTCTGTCACAAATTTCCTCAACACGCCCTATAAATTCAGGTCCGAAAATCAATACATCCGATTCTGACAATTCAACACAGTATTTTATTTCATCCGCTGTATATCTGTAGTTTAGCGGAACTGCCAGAGCGCCTGCTTTTAGTGCACCGAAGTAAATCGGCAACCACTCCAAAGAGTTCATTAAAAGAATTGCAACCTTGTCACCCTTCTTAATTCCTCTTGAAAGCAATAAGTTTGCAAAGCGATTAGCCGCTTTGTCAAATTCTTTCCAGGTCATTTCCTTTCTGCCACTTTCTTCTGCATTAGGCTGAATAAGCGCATATTCCTTCCATGTGATTTTTGCTTTTTCAAGCATCTGCGGTGCAATTTCAACCAATGCAACCTCATCGCCATAAAGCTCGGCATTTCTTTTCAAAAATTGAGTAATAGGCATTTAAAAATTCCTCCATATAAAAATATTTAGGTAATTGCAGAAAAATTCTGCAATTACCTTGTATTTATTTTACTCACCAAGAGTTTTTTTAACAGATGTTATAACCTTTTTGTCGTAGCATGAGAATGTGTCTTCTACAAGCTCTTTATCAGGTTTCTTTGTAAACAGACTGACAACAGGAACAATTACCAGTCCTGCAAGCATTGCAAATGCACCGCAATTAATAGGTGATTGCAAAAGTGTCGGGAATGAGCTTCTTGCAAAAAGATTTAATGTCATAATTCCCGCACCAAATATGATAGAAACAAAAACTGATGCTTTTGTTGTTTTCTTGCTGTATAAACCATACAGGAACGGAGCAAGGAAAGCACCCGCCAAAGCACCCCATGAAATACCCATAAGCTGAGCAATAAAGTTATTGGCACTCTTAGCCTGCATAATCGCAATAAATGCTGAAATGGCAATGAATACTGCGATAAAAATTCTCATAACACTCACTTGTTTTTTCTCGCTCATATTTTTAACAATGTTATCCTTGATAAGGTCAAGTGTAAGTGTTGAGCTTGACGCCATAACCAGAGATGAAAGCGTAGACATTGAAGCAGAAAGCACTAAAATTATCACAACTGCGATAAGTATATCAGGCAATTTCTCAAGCATAACAGGGATAATCGCATCATATCCTCCCTGAGGTATGCCATTTGTGACATTTAAAACATCGGTAAACAATCTTCCGAATCCACCAAGGAAGTAGCATCCGCCTGCAACAATCAAAGCAAAGAAAGTTGATATAATTGTACCCTTTGTGATTGCCTTTTCATCTTTAATTGCATAGAACTTCTGAACCATCTGAGGCAATCCCCATGTACCTAAAGATGTCAGAACTATAACTCCGAACAAACTCAGCGGGTCAGGACCGAAGAATGATGCAAACACACCAGGAGTTGTTGATACTGTTGCATCTTCAACTCGTGCAAGAGCTTCCAGAGAACCCATAAATCCGCCATTTATATTAAGAACTGCCACAACAACTGCCACAATACCAAACAACATTATAATTCCTTGTATAAAGTCATTGATTGCAGTTGCCATATATCCGCCGACAACAACATAAATACCTGTTAAAACTGCCATAACAATAACACAGACAGCATAATCAATCCCGAAAGCCATTTCAAATAATCTTGATAAACCATTGTAGAGTGAAGCAGTGTATGGAATAAGGAAAATAAAGATTATAACTGAAGAAATAATCTTTAACGCATTTGAATTATAGCGAGCCCCGAAAAATTCAGGCATGGTTGAGCTTTTCAAATGCTGAGTCATCAGCCTTGTTCTTCTTCCGAGAACCACCCACGCTAAAAGTGAGCCTAAAATCGCATTTCCTATACCAATCCATGTTGATGCAACACCGAATTTCCATCCGAACTGTCCTGCATATCCCACAAAAATAACGGCTGAAAAATAAGAGGTGCCATAAGCAAAAGCTGTTAACCACGGGCCAACCGAACGTCCGCCCAAAACAAAACCTTTGACATCTGTGGCTTGCTTCTTACAATAGAAGCCAACTCCAATCATCGCCGCAAAAAATACTACCAATAATAAAATTTTAATACCCATTTCTACCATCCTTCCATTTTTCTTTTGTTGGGTTTTTTCTTTTTTTGCTCCCTCGGGAGCGACAGATTCCTGCCATGCTTCAAATACTACAAAATAGATTATAACACAAAATTTTACAAAAATCAATAGTTTTTTTAAATTATCTTTTCCTATACTGGGCAGGAGTAATATTCTTTAGTTCCTTAAATGTTTTTATAAAATAGCTCAGGTCATTAAAGCCACAGGAATATGCAATATCCGTCACATTTTCATCAGTATTCAGCAGCTTTCTTGATGCTTTTTCAATTCTGTAGATTTTTAAATACTCAACTGGCGTTCTCCCTGTCATTTCCTTAAAAAATGCGCAAAGGTATTTGGGCGACATACCTGCAACGTCTGCCATATCTTCAAGATAAATATGTTTATCGTAATTTCTTCTTATATACGTCAGAATATTTTTTAACTTTGGCACATTTTTGTTTACTACAAGAGAAGAACCAACTGCATTTTCATATAACTTTTCATTGCAAATCAAACCAAAAAGGCGATAGAATGAGCCTATGACATAGAATTTATACCCCTGCCTTTTATTTTTCAATGCATCAAAAATCTCGTTAAAAGTTTTATGAATTTCGGAATTGTCGTTCTTATAATATTCCTTTACAACATATTCATGGTTCAGGACATTATCTATAAAAAATCTGCAGTCATCATCATTCGGATACAAAAAATCCATATGAAATACAACACATTCATAAACACAATCTTCAGGCACCGCACTATGTACACATTCTGAATTGACAAAAAGGATATCACCCTCCGATGCAACATAGCTCTGATTATTGAATTTGCATTTCAAATCACCCTTTAAAACCCTTATAATTTCTATTTCAGAATGCCAATGTGCAGTCATTTCATATCTGGTGTTATTTTTCTCTATATGGTAAAATTCAACAGGAAAATCTGCTGTTCCTCTCTGAGTTAATTCATTATATATCATAGCTTCACCCAATCCTGAATATTATTATACTTTTTTCTATTATAACACAAGTAATATGCATAATGCAAGTATATAATTATATTAAAGATAAATTTAAGGAGGAAAATTTTATGGCTGAAAAAAGATATGTAGGAGATTATCCTGTAATCGGTATCCGTCCATGTATTGATGGCAGACGCGGTCCAATGAGGCTTCGTGAGAGTCTTGAGGACCAGACAATGGCTTTAGCTATGGCAGCAAAGAAATTGTTTGAAGAAAATCTGTATTATTCAAATGGCGATCCTGTTAAGGTAATCATTTCTGACACAAGTATCGGCAGAGTTCCTGAAGCAGCAGCTTGCGCTGATAAGTTCAAAAAAGAGGGTGTTGACATCACATTGTCAGTTACTCCTTGCTGGTGCTATGGTTCAGAAACAATGGATATGGATCCTAACACAATTAAGGGTGTATGGGGTTTTAATGGCACTGAAAGACCAGGTGCTGTTTACTTAGCAGCAGTTTTGGCAGGTCACGCTCAAAAAGGACTTCCTGCTTTCGGCATTTATGGTCACGAAGTTCAGGATACTGATATGGTTAATGAAATTCCTGAAGATGTTAAGGAAAAACTTTTAAGATTTGGTAGAGCTGCAGTTGCAGTTGCAACAATGAGAGGCAAGTCATACTTACAAATCGGTTCACAATGTATGGGTATCGCAGGCTCAATTATGGATCAGGATTTCATGGAATCTTATCTTGGTATGAGAGTTGAATCTGTTGACGAAGTTGAAATTCTTCGCAGAATGGAAGAAGGAATTTATGACGAAGAGGAATATCAGAAGGCTTTGGCTTGGACAAAAGAGCATTGCAAAGAAGGTCGCGATGATAACCCTGAATCAGTTGAATTCCTTGGAAAAGAGCGTAAAATTAAATTCACACCTGAAGAAAAGGAAAAGCAGTGGGAATTCACTGTTAAAATGTATTGCATAATCAAGGATTTGATGGCAGGAAACAAGAATCTTCCTGATGAATTCATAGAAGAAAGAGCAGGTCACAATGCAATTGTCGGTGGTTTCCAGGGTCAGAGACAATGGACAGACCATTGGCCAAACTGTGACTATCCTGAAGCATTGTTAAGCTCAACATTTGACTATCAGGGTGCTCGCGAGCCATACACATTGGCTACCGAAAACGATGTGTTAAACGGCTTGGGAATGTTATTTATGAGATTGTTGACACACAGAGCTCAGATTTTCGCTGATGTTCGTACATTCTGGTCACCTGAGGCAACCAAGAGAGTTACAGGCTATGACTTAGAAGGCAAAGCAAAGGAAAACGGTGGTATTATCCACTTACTAAACTCAGGCGCAGCTTGTTTGGATGCTTGTGGAGAATGTAAAGACGAAAATGGTAACTCTGTCATGAAGAAATGGTGGGAAGTTACTGACGAAGATATCAAGAAGATGACAGATGCAACTGTTTGGTGCGAAGCAGGTTTTGATAACTTCCGTGGCGGCGGTTTCTCAAGCCACTTCACAACAAAATGTGAAATGCCTGCAACTATGATCAGACTTAACCTTGTTAAAGGATTAGGCCCTGTATTACAGATTGCAGAAGGTTGGACAGTTAATCTTCCTGATGAGGTTTCTGACAAATTAATGGAAAGAACCAACCCAACATGGCCATGTACATGGTTTGCTCCAAGATGCACAGGCGAGGGCGCGTCCAAGTCTGCATATGATGTAATGAATAACTGGGGTGCTAACCTCGGTGCTATTTCTTATGGTCATATCGGTGCTGACCTGATTACTCTTTGCTCAATGTTGAGAATTCCTGTATGTATGCACAACGTACCTGAAGAACAAATCTTCAGACCTGCATGCTGGAATGCATTTGGCATGGACAAAGAAGGACAGGATTACAGAGCTTGTCAGGCTTATGGTCCAATGTATAAGAACATTAAATAATAAAATATTCAAAAAAAGCCGATGCAATTGCATCTGCTTTTTTTATTCATTATTGCACACATTCATAATTTTATCCGCAGCTCCTTTTGCTCCCGAACAGCGCTTAAATTCTTCTGAAATTTTTCGGACATTTTGTTTATAGGCATTATTATTTAATATTTGTTCTACAGCATTAAAAATAGAATGAGCATCTGATTTATCAGGCTTTATGCCTGCGCCAAGCTCCAGAACACGATTAGCAACACCTTTTTGCTCTGAAGTCTTAGGTAACATAACAAGCGGAACTTCAAAATACAGGCTTTCACTCACGCTGTTCATTCCGCAATGTGATATAAATACATCTGCTTTTTTTAAAACTGCAATTTGGTCAACATATGAAAAAACTAACACATTTTCAGGCAATTCCCCAAATTCTTCTAAAGACACCAGATTGCCAACCGACATTATAACCTGATAATCTGTATTTTTAAAAGCGGATATACAAGTCTTATAAAAAGGCATCATATCATTATTGACTGTCCCCATTGAAATATAAATCAGTTTATCCCTCTTTTTCTCAATTTCATCAGTAGAATTCCTAATTACAGGACCTACAAATGCATACTTTTTTGAAAAAGTCTCAGAACAAGGCTGAAATTCAGGTGAAGTATACACAATTGTATGAGTACTATCATCATTACCAATAATATCAAGAATGTTATTGACTGGATAACCCTTATCCTTTAATCTTCTGACTTGTTTGGTTGTTTTTGGTGCTGACAAAATCATTTTAACCAAATCCCCTAACCCCTGTTTCATAACCTTTGCTGAATACTGATTAAATGCAAAGGTTGTTGTTGAAGAAATAAATGGAATGCCACATTTTAGTGCAACCACTTTCCCCCAAATCGCCATAGAGTCTGCTACAATGCAATCAGGCTTGAGTTCTTCCATCTCTTTGCAAACCTTCTCATCAAGTGCAAGTGTCGTATCTACCAATATCTTTGCAGAAAAAGCCAAATCTTTTCCGACACGGGTTGCATCTTTAGCATTCAGTTTTTGTTCCATATCATAGTCATCACAGGATATAAATTTTGCCCCTGCTGACTCGATTTTTTCACGCATAATATCATACGAATAATACCAGACCTCATGTCCACGGGAAACTAATTCCCTGACAACTTCTAAAGTTGGGTTTGTGTGTCCGTGTGCGGGAATACAAAAGAAAACTATTTTGCTCATATTGTTCCCCTGCTTTCCTTCTTTTATATCTCTAGTAATTAGTATGAACAATCATACAATATCCTTATATAAAAGTCAATAGTTTCTATATAAAAAAAGAAAAAACTGATTTTAAATCAGTTTTTTCTTAAATGATTTCAACAACTACTTTTTTGTCTTCACGACTTGCAGCTGCTTTAACAACGGTACGGATAGCTTTTGCAATTCTGCCTTGCTTTCCGATTACCTTTCCCATATCGTCCTTGTTGACTCTCAATTCCAATACAATTGAGTCATCCTTGTTAACTTCAGTAACAGTTACATCTTCAGGATAGTCAACCAAAGCCTTTGCGATATCTTCCAATACTTTGTTCACTTTTAACACTCCTTATAGAATACCTTGTTTCTTCAAAAGTGCCTTAACTGTATCAGTAGGTTGAGCACCGTTTCCAATCCATTTCTTTGCAGCTTCTGCATCAATATTAACTGTTGCAGGGTCTGTCAATGGGTTGTATGTTCCGATTTCTTCGATAAATCTACCATCTCTTGGGTATCTTGAATCTGCTACCACAACTCTGTAGAAAGGAGCCTTCTTAGCACCCATTCTTCTTAATCTGATTTTAACTGACATTAAAATTCACCTCCATAAAATTTCTTTTGTTTTATATATAGAAAAGATTATATAATAATCTGTATCTATCAGTTTAATTCCACCTTTTGGGATAAAGGTTCTAATGTTGAAATATTCCAGATATACATTGTTAAATCACCTGTTTGAGAAAAATCACTCTTTAAAATCTGTGTTCCACTTAATGAATGTTTTGGGTACCTTCCTGTCGCAGGAATCTTTGTATATACCTTGCACAATGATAACATTTCATTATCCTTTTCACAAACAATTACATTAAATTTTTCATAATCTTCAAAAAAATAATGAACTACAAAGTATCCCTCATCAACATCACTTGCTTGTGAATTTATTATTCCATAATCAATATATAAAGTTTTTGACTTAAATATCGCACTCAATGATAGGTCTTTGCCAATTACAAACAGTGTATCAGCTATAAATTCTCCATTTATATATTGGGTTGTAAAGTAACCACCTAAATTAAACAAATAATTCGATTCATACTTCGTTGAATTACATCGAGGTTGCTCATCAAGCGAAGTCGTCCAAATATCTTTTGAATAATGACCTTCCTCTATAATCGCATCGGAAGCAAGAAAATATTCATGAGATGATGTGTCATAGAGTCCTGCTGTTTCCTTACAAGAATCAGGATCATTCCATGTAGCATCAAGGTGATACCATTGATTATCAATTTTAAAATAGTTCCATATATGCCCTTTAATTATTCTCTCATCTTCTCTGTGTCGGTAACTACAAAAGCCTCCCTCAATTCCCAGCTCCTTTGCTATCATATACATAGCTTCTGCATAACCTTGACAAACGCTAATATTATTTTTGAACAATCCATATGACGAATATGAAACGATATTATCCTTAAAATCATATACTGTAGTTTTCAAAAGCTTATCATGTACCAGTAATAGTTGCTCTACAGGATCATCAGTTAATTCTTTTGCATAATCAGCATATTCTTTAACGCTGTCTTTAATAAATTTTCTGCCTTCTTCATCCTCATCAGGTGAAGAAAAAATGTATTTTGGAACGATATAATCAATTGTTGGATTTGAATCGTCCACGCTGTCAGTCTTCTCATTAAACCCAAAATTGCCACTTACAACCATATACTCATAATGTTCAGACAAGATAATCATAATTTCACTTAGAGTAATGTCATACTGTGAAACATACACCTTTTTTGTATGATTTGCAAACTGCTCAGCAAGATATTCCTCAATAGGCTGAAGTCTTTGAGAGAATAACATAACTTGTGGTTCCTCGCTATCATCATAGATGACCTCAAATTTTAATGCATTTTCCCTGAAGTAGTTCTCTTTTGCAAATGATTCAGTTGCTATCGAAAATATCATTAACAAAACAGTCAACAAAAATATTCTGAATTTCAATAATATCACCTCTTGAAATTACATAAACTTACCCGACATCTTCTGCATTCTCTTTAGCATTTTCTGTTGCTTTGGATTAGAAAACTGTTTCATCATTTGTTTCATCTGGTCAAACTGTTTTAATAACTCATTGACATCCTGAACTCTTGTTCCGCTGCCTTTTGCAATTCTTACCTTTCGGCTCGCACCGATTATTTGCGGTTTTTGTCTTTCCTTAGGAGTCATTGATTGTAT
>JAZOTJ010000022.1:0-4115 GCA_045657585.1 Clostridia bacterium
GCATCGGTTGTCAAGTGCCTTTGATATTATGCAATCGTTATTTTCATAAAAATCTGCGCAGAAAACTGCCATGTCTCCGACTGAAACCAATTTTTCACAAGCTCCCTTGTCGTTTGCTCCAATATCTATATACATTTTTAAGATTTTTCTGTCCTTGTTTTCTTCTTCTGAACCAATCACTCCGACAACTCCGTTCTCAAACTGAACGCGTCTTCCCAATAAATCCTTATTGTAAAGACCGCCTACTGAAGAAAATCTGATAAACCCATTATCATCAATCAGTGTAGCGACAACACCAATCTCGTCCATATGAGCGGCAACCATGATTTTTTTGCCTGTTCCTTTTTTTCTCGCAATCAGATTTCCCAATGCATCTGTATAAACCTCATCAGCGTATGGCGATGCATATTCCTTTATGACATTTCTTATTTTATCCTCTCTGCCTGACGGACCGTAGGTTTTGGTTAAATTCTTTAATATATCCATAACTTTACTCCTGTTTTATAGTATAGCTTAATTATAGTATTTTATTTTAATCGTGTCAATTATTTATATTAAAATGATAAATATAATTATAATTTATGCATAAAATAAAATTATATAAGAGTATTAAAAATTTGTGTTGATAAAATTAATATAATATGTTATAATTAGAATATCAGATAATTTGTTAGGAGGACATATTATGGAAAACAAGGATAACGTTATTGAAGAAATAGTTGAAGTGCCTTTAGAAAATGAAAAGTCCGATACAATTAAAATTTCACCTGATGTAGTTGCAACAATTGCAGGCGTGGCTACAACGGAAATCAAAGGTGTTGCAGGAATGTTCAGCTCTTTTGCGGGCGGGCTTGCACAAAAGCTTGGAGCAAAGAAAAGCCCTACAAAGGGAATCAAGGTTGAAATAAAAGAAAAAAGTGTATTGATAGATTTGTATATTGTTGTTGAGTTCGGAATAAGAATTCCTGAGCTTGCCTGGGAAATTCAGGAAAGCGTTAAAAACAGCGTTGAAACAATGACAGGTCTTGTGGTTGAAAAGGTAAATGTTCATATTGATGGAATAAGCTTTAATAAATCAGAAAGTGAATCTAACGAAGTTGATTTAGAAGATGATGAACTTATAATTGAGGAAACCGTTCTTGAGGAAATTCCTGAGGATGATGAAAAGGACGCATTTTAAACTATGAAAATCGGCGGTCTGGAATTTGAAAACAATATTTTTTTGGCACCAATGGCAGGAGTAACTGACCTGCCATTTCGTCTTATGTGCAGGGAATATGGCTGCGGATTGGTTTATTCTGAAATGGTCAGTGCCAAAGGACTTTTTTATAAGGATAAGAAAACAGGGGCACTGATGAAACTGGACGATAAGGAAAAGCCTGCTGCAATACAGATTTTTGGCAGTGAGCCTGATATAATTGCATCTGTCATTTCTGAGGTAGAGAGCGTTGGAGCTGATATTATTGATATTAATATGGGTTGCCCGACTCCAAAGATAGTGAACAATGGTGACGGAAGTGCATTGATGAAAAAACCTGAACTTGCAGGAAAAGTTATAAAAGCGGCAGTCGACAGAGCAAAGGTTCCCGTAACCGTCAAATTTCGGACAGGCTGGGACAGTGAGAATATAAATGTATGCGAACTTGCAAAGATTGCCGAGGCAAACGGAGCAGCTGCTATAACTGTCCACGGAAGAACGAGAGAACAGTTTTATTCGGGAAAGGCAGACTGGAAAATAATAAAAGAGGTTTGTAAATCTGTAAAAATTCCTGTTATCGGAAATGGCGATATATTCTCAGCTGAAGATGCCATAAGGATGTTGGAAGAAACAGGCTGTGATGCGGTGATGATTGGCAGAGGCGCACAGGGAAATCCGTTTATATTCACACAAATTGCGGAACTTATAAATAAAGGCAGAGTGGATTTTTATCCTACATATGAAGATAAGGTCAAATGTGCTAAAAAACTGCTTGTTGAGCTTGTAAAGGAAAAAGGCGAAAACAGGGGATTAAAAGAGGCAAGAAAACATATAGCCTGGTTTATAAAAGGTTTGCCTGGGAGCAGTCAGATTAAAACCACTGTTTTTAAGCTTACCAAAGAAGAAGATGTTTTGGATGTACTTGATGAATATATGAAAAGAGGAATGAAAGATGAAAAAGATTGCGAGATTTGAAAAGGTTTCAGAAAAACAATTCAGCGAAGCGTGGATAGATACCTTTGAAACGGAAGATAATGTGTATGACGAAATAAAGCTACCTAAAAGAGCAACAAAAGGCTCCGCAGGTTATGATTTCTTCTCAACACTTGATTTTTCTTTGGCACCAGGGGAATGCATAAAAATTCCTACAGGTATAAGAGCATATATTGAAGATGGCTGGGTGTTAAAGATTTATCCGAGAAGCGGTCTTGGATTTAAGTTTCGACTTCAGCTGAATAACACAGTTGGAATAATTGACAGTGATTATTATAATTCAGATAATGAAGGGCATATTTTTATTAAAATTACAAATGACTCCAAGGAAGGAAAAACTGTTTCAATAAAAAAAGGAGAGGCTTTTGCTCAAGGCATTTTCCTGGAATACGGAGTCACCTATGATGATGCTGCTGAGGAAATCAGAAATGGTGGTTTCGGAAGCACAACAAAAAAATAAAAATATTTAAAAAAACTGTTGACAAACTTATATTCTTTTGCTATAATAGGTTTGTTGACGGCATGGAGAGATGTCTGAGCGGTTGAAAGAGCCGGTCTTGAAAACCGGTGAGGTGCGAGCCTCCGTGGGTTCGAATCCCACTCTCTCCTCCATTTTTTTTTAATATTTTTTGGGTAGCATACGAAAAAAGTCGACGCTTCGGCAGTGTTTGGCGGGTATGCAGCAGTTTATGGAAAAGTACTCAAGAGGCCGAAGAGGCGCCCCTGCTAAGGGTGTAGGTCGGGCAACCGGCGCGAGGGTTCAAATCCCTCCTTTTCCGCCACAAAAAAAACAAGCATCTTTTGATGCTTGTTTTTTTGTGTGCAGAGTCAGAAAGGATTTAAACCTGAGCGCCGGAGGCGAGTTGGGGCAATAACACAGTTGTTGCGAGCAAGAAGTTGCGAAGCAAGAACTGATGTTATAACCCGGCTCCGAAGGAGAAATCCCTCCTTTTTTATTGTCAAAGTCGGATTTGAACTCTCGCACTGAGGCAAAATATGTGACACTCTAAATATCATCAGTTCTGCCTAAAATATAATCAACAGAAGTCTTATATAAATCTGCGAGTTTTATTAACATAGAAACAGGAATTTCACGCAAGCCTCTTTCGTATCTTGCATAAACCTGTCGATTACACATCAGATAATCAGCAACTTGTTGTTGGGTTAAATCGTTATCATTGCGCAAATCGTATAATCTTTTAAAGTACATTAAAATCACCTCTTGATTTTAATGTTACCATATGGTATTATAATATTATGAATATGACACCATTTGGTAACAAATAAATGATATAGGGGAGTTTGTATGAACATAAAAACTGAATTATTAAAAAAATACATAGCAGATTTTATAGACAATAATTTAGATGATTTTGAGATAGACGTGTCTAAAATTGCGGACACTGTTGCTATCAAGATGCTATCTGAAATTCAAGACATAATAAAGAATGAAAACTATTCCGATTTTGATGCTATAGAAGAGATAGTTTGTGTGTTTGAGAAGTATAAAATTGAATGTTTTCCGCGACACGATTTTTAATAAAACGATTATGCTAAATAAAATGGCTATCTTGTCATAAACGAGATAGCCATTTTGATATATTATGTAATTATTTGTTTTCTTTTTCCTCTGTTTCAACTTCCTTATCAGCAGATGTTTGGTTTTCTGTTTTCTTTTCGTCAATTGATTGAGTTTTTTCCTCAGGATTTGGTTTTGCGACATCGGAGTTGGTTTCCGCAGTGCCTCCGCATGCACTGATGGAACAGGCAATAATACCCGCACAAATAAGTGTAAAAATCTTTTTCATCAAAACGACCTCACTTTATTTTGATTATTTCGTACAATAATGCACATTAAATTATATGACATAAACTGATAAAAATATGATAGTTAAATTTTTGATAATCATTGACTATGTGTGGG
>JAZOTJ010000023.1:0-8538 GCA_045657585.1 Clostridia bacterium
AACATCCATTGTAACTGTTCCTGCTTTTGGTGATGGCATCAAGCCCTTAGGACCTAAAACCTTACCTAAACGACCAACTACACCCATCATATCAGGTGTTGCAACAACAACGTCAAAATCAAACCAGTTTTCGTTTTGAATTTTTGTTACAAGGTCCATTTCTCCTACATAATCTGCACCTGCAGCAGTTGCTTCGTCAGCCTTTGGTCCCTTAGCAAACACCAAAATCTTTGCTGTTTTACCAGTTCCGTGCGGAAGAACGATAGCTCCTCTTACCTGCTGGTCTGCGTGTCTTGAATCAACACCGAGCTTGATGTGAGCTTCAACAGTTTCATCAAACTTTGCTTTCGCTGTCTTTGTGATAAGCTCCATAGCTTCGGCAGGGTCATATTGCATAGCTCTGTCAATCAGCTTTGCACTATCCTGATATTTTTTTCCTCTAAACATAATATTTCCTCCTTATGTGGTCAAACAAGGATTTTCTCCTCTCCCACTGATTTTAAAATTGCTTTTCGTGGCAATTAATCTCCCACTACGATACCCATACTTCTTGCTGTTCCGGCAATCATACTCATAGCCGCTTCAACACTTGCTGCATTCAAATCAGGCATTTTCTGCTCTGCAATAGCCTGCAAATCAGCTTTTGATACTGTTGCAACCTTTGTCTTGTTAGGAACACCTGAACCGCTTTGAATTTTGCAAGCTTTCTTAAGTAAAACTGCAGCGGGTGGAGTCTTTGTTACGAATGAGAATGAACGGTCTGCATAAACTGTAATAACTACAGGGATGATTAGACCTGCATCCTTCGCTGTCTTTTCGTTAAATTCCTTTGTAAACTGCACAATGTTAACACCGTGCTGTCCAAGTGCAGGACCAACCGGTGGAGCCGGTGTTGCTTTACCTGCAGGAATTTGTAACTTGATATAACCTACTACTTTTTGTGCCATAAAGGCCACCTCCTATTTATTTGCAGAAAATCTCTGCATATTGTGGTAATTGCGGGCATACGCCCTCCCACTGTTACCAGAGGGATATATAAACGCTAAAAGAGCATTTATAAGCTAAATAATGTTTTAGTCAAGCAATGTAACCTGACTATGTTCAACCTCGACAGGTGTTTCTCTGCCGAACATTGAAACCATAACTGTAATTTTTCTTGTTGCTTCGTTAACCTCTGCAACTCTTCCTGAAAAGCCTTCCATAGGACCTTGCTTAATGCTGACATGGTCGCCAACACCAATTTCGATGTTCTGCATTCTGACATTTGTAAAGCCAAGTTTTTCAACCTCTTCCGGCATAAGGGGAACAGGCTTTGATCCAGGACCAACAAATCCGGTAACACCTCTTGTGTTTCTGACAACATACCAGCTTTCATCATTCATAATCATATTGATGATGACATATCCCGGAAATATCTTTCTCTTTACAACCTTTTCAACACCGTCTTTGTCTTCTACAACATCCTCTAACGGAACCTGAACATCCAATATCAAGTGCTCTATTCCACGGTTTTCAACTGATTTTTCAATGTTTGCCTTAACCTTATTCTCATATCCTGAATAAGTGTGAACTATATACCACTTTGCTTCTTCGTTCATAATAACTCTCCTTTATTACAGAAGATTTGTCACAAAGTCTATAAGCCATGCAAACACAACATCGCATACTGACAAGATTATACCTGTTATAACGATGAAAGCCAAAATGATAAGGGTATTGTTGATTAATTGTTTCTTGCTTGGCCATGTAACCTTTTTCAATTCAGACTTTGTCTCTTTGAAGAATTTTGCAAGCTTGTTAACCTTTTTCTTATTCTGAGCTGTATCTGCCATATTAATCACTCCTTATCTTATTTTGTTTCCTTGTGAAGAGTATGCTTTCTGCAGAATCTGCAATACTTGTTCATTTCCAATCTGTCAGGATCGTTCTTCTTGTTTTTAACAGTATTGTAATTTCTCTGCTTACACTCTGAACATGCCAATGTTATTTTAACTCTCATGCTCTACACCTCCGTTTAGTAGTTTATCCGGTATAACTTGACAGCTTTTTAAACACGCAAAAAAAAAGAAGCTACACCTCAATCGTAGTAAGTATAACACAGATGTCAATAGCTTGTCAAGTATTTTTTTGAAATTATTTTATTTAGCGGATAAATTGTTTGTCCCGATTTATCCGCTAAATAACTATCTATTCTTCTCATACAAGATTTTTAACCCTTTTAGCATCATATTCTCATCACATAAAATATCGTGATTACAATGCGGGATTAAAAACTTTGCAAGTCCGCCTGTTGCCAAAACTGTTGTCTTCTCACCAAGCTCTTTTTCAATTCTTTCAATCATTCCGTCCATCATAGCGGCATTTCCATAAACTGCACCGCTTTGCATACACTCAATTGTATTTGTTCCGATAACACTTTTGGGTGCTTCAATTTTTATTGCAGGAAGCTGAGATGCATTATCAAACAAAGCATTCATCGCAGTTTTGACACCAGGAAGAATTGATACTCCCAGAAATTCACCTGACTTATCAATTACTGAAATCGTTGTTGCAGTACCCATATCAAAAATTATCATTGGCGGTCTATACTTATCAAGTGCCGCAACCGCTGCAACAATCAGGTCATTTCCAAGTTCATCAGGATTTTTTGTGTTAATTTTAAGACCGTGATTCATATGAACATTGACTTCGACAGGCTCATAGCCTGTAACTGTAAACACTGCACGCTTCAATGCATTTGTAATTGGCGGAACAACCGATGAAATTATCGCTCCGCTGATTTTGTTCATATCAACATCATATATATCAATCAGGTTTTTGAATATAACTGCATACTCTGCCTCTGTTTTATTTCTGTCAGTCGAGAGTCTGCACTCAAAAAACACATTATCCTTATCAAGACAGCCTACAACTATATTGGTATTTCCAACATCCAATGCTAAAATCATATTCTAACCTCTTTTTATCTTCAAAAGTCTTAAAACAACAGGGCTTAAAACAATATTCAATACAAGCTCTATCAAAAAATTGAAGCCAAATATCGTAACAAGGAAAGTGGTTATATTTCCATACCATTCAATCAGAGTAGGAATAAAGAACAACACACATCCTATCAAAAACACACCTGTATTGGCAATAGGACTCAAGATTGCCCCCACAGTTGTTGCAACCACTTTATTTTTTCCTTTCAGAAGTTTATATGCCAATGCAGGAATGACTCCGCTTGCAACACCTTTTAATATCACAGTTACAAATGTTGCAAAAGGTGCAATTGCCCAGAATGGAGCTGCATCCCCTGTTAACAGTACCGTTACTCCGAACACCAGGCCAAGCCATGCACCCATTCCGACACCGCAGGTCAGTGCACCGATAACAATAGGTGTGAGTGACAATGTTATTGAAAATGTGCCAAATCTTATAGCCATACTAACATACTGCAAAACTATTACAAGCGCTGTAAGTATAGCACCAAAAACCATATTTTTAGTTGACATTCTTCTGTTTTCCATAACAAATCCCCCAGTTCTTTGATAATATAATTATATAGAACAAGAAAAAATTTGTCAATATTTTAAGAAAAAAAGCTGTGAAATTTCACAGCTTTTTATTATGCATCCATCAATATCGGCAATATCATTGGTGAACGGTTTGTTGTTTCATATATATACTTGGAAATATTATTTCTGAGCGCCGCTTTAACTGTTAGCCAGTCATTGTTTCCGCTTCTGTTGCACATCTCAAGACTCTCTCTTGCAACCTCTTTCACATGCTCTATGATATCCACAGACTCTCTGACATACACAAAGCCTCTTGATATTACATCGGGGCCTGAAATAATCTGATTTGTTTTCGAATCAAGTGTTGCAACAACGATAATAAGTCCGTCCTGAGCAAGCAATTTTCTGTCACGAAGAACAATGTTTCCAACATCTCCGACACCAAGTCCGTCAACCAAAATTTTGCCTGAATGAACGGTTCCCGAAACCTTTGCTCCATTTTCATCAAATTCAAGCACATTTCCGTTCGACAAAATGAAAACATCCTCTTCTGCCATACCTATTTTCTCGGCTAACTGCTTGTGAAAAACAAGATGTCTGTGCTCACCGTGAACGGGTATAAAATACTTTGGCTTTGTGAGCGCTAAAATAAGCTTTAATTCCTCACTGCATGCGTGACCTGATACATGAACATCAGCCAGCGCCTTATAAACCACCTCGGCACCAATTTTGAAAAGCTCGTCAATAACTGCAGAAACTGATTTTTCATTCCCGGGAATCGGGGTTGCGGATATTATAACCAAATCATTTTTTGTTATTTCAACTTTTCTGTGGTCTGAGAATGCCATTCGCGACAATGCACTCATAGGTTCACCCTGACTGCCTGTCGTGATGATAACAAGCTGTTCAGGATTATATTTATTTATACTGTCAAGGTTTATTAAAACACCCTGCGGGACCTTCATATATCCAAGCATAACGGAAATTTCAACAATGTTTTCCATACTTCTGCCTGAAACTGCAACCTTTCTTCCATTTGCAACTGCAGCATTTATAATCTGCTGAACTCTATGAACATTAGATGCAAATGTGGCAACAATAATTCTCTTTTTACAATTCTTAAAAAGATTTTCAAAATTCTCACCAACACTTCTCTCGCTCATTGCATAACCCGGTCTTTCAGCATTTGTACTGTCCGACATAAGCGCTAAAATACCCTCTTTTCCCAACTCTCCGAGTCTTGCAAGGTCAATCATCTCTCCTACAATCGGGGTCGAGTCTATTTTAAAGTCACCCATATGAAGAACAGTCCCCTGAGGAGTGTGTATTGCAAGAGCAACAGAGTCTGCAATAGAATGGTTTGTTCTTATAAATTCAACCTTTAAATATTGTCCTGCCGAAACAACCGAACCAGCTCTCACATTCACAACCTTTACACTCGACAAAAGGTTGTGCTCCTTTAATTTGTTCTCAACAAGTGCAATAGTAAGTCTTGTTCCGTAGACTGTTGTATTGATGCTCTTTAAAAAATACGGCAATCCTCCGATATGGTCCTCATGACCGTGAGTTAAAAACACACCTCTGATTTTTGATTCATTCTTTTCAAGGTATGAAATATCATTGATAACCAAATCGACTCCCGGCATCTCGTCATCGGGAAAAGACATTCCGCAGTCGACTACAATTATCTCATTACCATATTCAATGGCGGTCATATTTTTTCCAATCTCGTCCAAGCCGCCCAATGGTATGATTTTTAATTTTGAAAGTTTTGACACAATTTTACCTCCTGTATTTTTAGATTTTTTCCGCTCAGTTTCTTCTATTATATATTATAACACCAAAAAGTGTAATCGTCAAATTTATTTTACCAGAAATTAGTATGTTTTATGCAAAGACCGCCTGAATTTTTTCAGGCGGTCCGACAAAAATTATTGTTTTACAATTCTATGGAAAACTTTTTTTCCTTTTTTGACAATCATTCCATCTTCTGTGAACAAATCGTCAGACAAAGGCATATTGACATCTGAAATCTTGACATCATTTATTGAAAGACCATTCTGCTGAACAAGTCTTCTTCCTTCACCCTTTGACGGAATGAAATTGATTGCAACCAGCATATCAAGAACTGATTTTCCTTCAAACTCCGCAATATTAATTTCTGTTGTAGGCATATCGGCACTCACTCCGCCATTTGCAAAGATTGCTTCTGCGGCATCCTGCGCCTTTTTAGCCTCTTCTTCACCATGAACAAGTTTTGTTACCTCGTAAGCCAAAATCTTTTTAGCTTTATTGAGTTCCTGACCTTCCCATTTTTCCATTTCGTGAATTTGTTCCATAGGAAGGAAAGTGATAAGTTTCAAACAGTTGATAACATCATCATCCTGAACATTAACCCAGTACTGATAGAAATCATAAGGCTTGCATTTTTCAGGGTCTAACCACAAAGCACCCTTTGCAGTCTTACCCATCTTCTTACCCTCTGATGTTGTCAGCAATGTAAAGGTCATACCATACACCTGAGTCTGGTCTTTTCTTCTGCAAAGTTCAAGACCGCCAAGAATGTTTGACCATTGGTCATCTCCGCCCAACTCTAATCTACAGCCATATTTTCTGTTAAGCATTAAAAAGTCATAGCTTTGCATCAACATATAGTTAAATTCAAGGAATGAAAGACCTTTTTCAAGTCTTTGCTTGAAACATTCTGCAGTCAACATCTTATTAACTGAGAAACAAGCACCGATATCTCTCAAGAATTCAACATAGTTAAGATTTAAAAGCCAGTCCGCATTATTTACCATTATTGCTTTTCCGTCTGAAAAATCAATCAGATTAGACAGTTGCTTTTTGAATTTTTCACAGTTTTCATTAATGGTTTCGGTTGTCATCATTGAACGCATATCTGTTCTTCCTGATGGGTCGCCGATATGACCTGTTCCGCCACCAACAAGAGCAATTGGTCTGTGACCTGCGTCCTGCATATGCTTCATAACAACCATCTGCAAAAAGTGTCCAACGTGAAGACTGTCAGCAGTCGGGTCGAAACCAATATAGAATGTAACCTTCTCCTTTCCGAGAAGTTCTCTTATTTCTTCAGCGTGTGTGGTTTGAGCAATCAGTCCACGCTCCATAAGAATGTCATATACATTTCTTTCCATTTATCTTTCTCCTTTATTCTATCGTTCCAAAATAACCATTCCAATGAGCAGAGAAATTGAATGCAGATTGCTGTTTTGCAGTTCGGGTGCTGTACTTGTGTACCGCCCCGAACAAAAAATAGTGATATGCGTCAATTTATTTGCTCATCAAATAAATTCTACTTCAATTTCTTGAACCTTTGGTTCTCTGTTTTCAAAGAACTTTGTTGCAACCTGGTCAAACAAAGCGTAGCTAAGAACATCTTCGTCCTGCTTAATCCACTTTGCACATTTTTCTCTCAAATCATCAAGTTCAGGCTTTAACAAGTCTGCAGGTCTGCAGGTTATTGGTTCTTCATCGCCGATAATCTTCTTTCTGAAATCATCTGAAATCGGAACAGGAGTTTTTCCGTATTCGCCCTTTACTATACCCTTTGTTTCCTTTGAAACCATCTTATATCTTTCGCCCATCAAGACATTTAAAACTGCCTGAGTTCCGACAATCTGACTTGTTGGAGTAACCAGAGGAAGCCAGCCAAGGTCTTCTCTTACTCTTGGGATTTCCTTTAACACTTCTTCAAACTTATCTTCTGCATTTTGTTGCTTTAATTGTGAAACAAGGTTTGAAAGCATACCGCCAGGTACCTGATATTTCAAAGTGTTGATATCAACACCCATTACCTTAGTATTCATCAATCCACTTGCCAGATACTTTTCTCTTAGTGGCTTAAAGTAATCAGCAACCTCTGTCAATGCATCAAGATTAATGCCTGTTGCATAAGGAGTGCCCTCAAGACTCTTAACCAATGGCTCTGTTGCAGGCTGGCTTGTTCCCATTGATAATGGTGACAATGCGCAGTCAACCACATCAACACCTGCCTCGATTGCCTTTAGATATGTCATTGATGCCACACCTGATGTGTAGTGAGTATGGAGCTGAATCGGCACTTTAACTGCTTTTTTAAGCTCTGTTACAAGCTTTTCTGCCTCATAAGGAATTAACAGGCCTGCCATATCCTTGATACAGATTGAGTCTGCTCCGCAGTCCTCATATTCCTTTGCAAGCTTTACAAAGAAATCAATATCGTGAACAGGGCTGATTGTATATGAAATAGCCGCCTGAACATGACCGCCTTCCTTCTTTGTTGCATTGATTGCAGTCTGAAGGTTACGGATATCGTTCAAAGCATCAAAAATTCTGATTATATCAATACCGTTTGCAATTGACTTCTGAACAAAATATTCAACAACATCGTCTGCATAGTGACGGTATCCTAAAATATTCTGACCTCTGAAAAGCATCTGCAAAGGTGTATTCTTTGCTTTATCTTTAATTTTTCTTAATCTTTCCCATGGGTCTTCGTTCAAAAATCTGAGACAAGAGTCAAATGTTGCTCCGCCCCATGCTTCCAATGAGTGATAACCAACCTTGTCAAGCATTTCGACAGCAGGTAAAATTTCGTCTGTTGTCATACGGGTTGCAATCAAAGACTGATGAGCATCTCTTAATATTGTTTCGGTAACTTTAACCGGTTTATTTGCCATATTTTCCACTCCTAACTTATATATTAGTAAACATTGACAAGAATACGCCTGCAGCAACCGCTGAACCGATAACTCCCGCAACATTCGGACCCATAGCGTGCATCAAGAGGAAGTTTGAAGGGTTCTCCTTTTGTCCGACCATCTGTGATACTCTTGCCGCCATAGGAACTGCTGAAACACCTGCAGAACCAATCAAAGGATTAACCTTACCCTTTGTCAGCCAGTACATAATGTTACCCAACAACAATCCGCCTGCAGTTGAGAATGCGAATGCAACCAATCCAAGTGCTACAATTGACAATGTGTTAAGGCTTAAGAATGTGTTTGCTGTTGCAGTTGCACCAACTGTCACGCCTAAG
>JAZOTJ010000024.1:0-11700 GCA_045657585.1 Clostridia bacterium
TCAGAAATCTCAAAGCTTGGATTTAAGACAGCGGTTGTCCCGAAGATGTCAATGAGAAATGTGAATGTTCCTGAAGGCCTTGAAGTTATAAAGGTTTCAGCATTGTGGGAAGTTTCAAAATTAATAAGAAATAAATAAAACGGAGCAAATGCTCCGTTTTTTTAATGCACTAATGAAAAATATAGGATTACTATAATACCTAAAACTATACGATAATATCCAAACACTTTGAAATCGTGTTTTTTAACATAGCTGGTCAAAAACTTAACTGAAATTATTGAAACCACATATGCAACAAGCATACCGATTATCAAAAGTCCCCACTCTGTACCCTGCATTATGTAATCATTTGTCACAAGCTTTAAAAAGCTCACACCGAACATAACAGGGATAGCTAAAAAGAATGAAAACTCTGCAGAAATTTCTCTTGAACAACCTAAAAGCATAGCACCTAAAATTGTTGAACCTGAACGGGATGTTCCCGGGATAATTGAAAGAACCTGGAAAAGTCCAATCATAATTGCAGTTTTATAGCTCATTTCATTCATTGAATTTATGGAGATTTTTTTGTTTGACTTTTCAATCAATATAAACAGTATACCATAAATTATTAATGTTGTGCTTATAACAAATGGATTTTCAAATTTCTCCATAAAGTCATTTAACAAAAGTCCTATTACTGCCGCAGGCACACATGCAACTATAACCTTAAACCACATCTGCCAGGTGTCTTTTTTTTCTTGTTCCGATTTTGACGGAGAAAACGGGTTCAGCTTTTTAAAGTAAAGCGTTGCAATTGCTAAAATTGCACCAAGTTGAATAACGTAAAGATAAACATCTGTATTAAAAAATCCATCTTTTGTATTTGTAAAGGCATTAAACAAAATCATATGCCCCGTGCTGGAAATTGGCAACCATTCGGTAATTCCCTCAATAATTCCCAACAAAATTGATTTAATAAAATCCATATTTATTCCTCCGTTGCCTTCTTAACATATTCACATATTATATCGCAGCATTTGTCAAGACCAAGCTTTGCAGTATTCAAACATAAATCATAGTTTGCAATGCTACCCCAATCTCTGCTTGAATAGTAGTTATAATATGATTTTCTGACCTTTTCAATTTTTTTGATTTTATCCTTTGCCTTGTCAGCACTAAGGTCATATTTTTCTGAAATTCTCTTGATTTTATCTTCCATATCAGCGTATAAAAAGAGGTGTATGCAGTTATGTGCTGAATCTCTTAAGACATAGTCTGCACATCTTCCGACAATGACACAAGAGCCTTTTTCAGATAAATTCTTAATAATTTCACTTTGAGTAATAAAAAGCTTATCGTTAATAGGCATATCATAATGAGCCGAATTCATATATCTTAAATCACTGCCTGTTACAAGTGTATATAACAAGCTTTTTGTTGCTTTTTCATCAACTGCTCTTAAGATATCTTCGTGCATCTGATTTTTTTCAGCCGCCATTGTGACAAGTTCTTCATCATAAAAATCAAAGCCAAGTCTTTTTGCAATCATCTGTCCCAATTCCTTGCCGCCGCTTCCGTACTGTCTGCCGATTGTAATAATTGTGTTCATAATCATTCCTCCTTATTGTGATATAAATTAAAATAAATTTCTTTGTATTTTTTAATTTTTTCTATATATTGTCTGGTTTCTGCAAATGGGATGTTATCAAGTGTTATACCGTCCTTGCTATATCTTTCGTCCAGAAGCCACTTGTTTACATTTCCCATTCCTGCATTGTAAGCACAAAGAGCAAGTGTTTCATCGTTTTTATAATAGTCTAAAAGATAGGAAAGATAGTAGCATCCCATATTAATATTTGTTTTAGGATCTTCAATATTGATATTTTCAAGAGATAGTTTTTTGCAAATCCAGTCCGAAGTTTCATCGGTTATCTGCATCAATCCTCTTGCAACACCTGAATGTGCATCATATATATAATTGCTCTCAGCTTTTATAAGAGCCATAACAAGATATTTATTAAGACTATATTCATCAGAATAAACGGTTATATATTCGTTATATCTTAATGGATATAAAGCTTTCATAAAAAGATTATAACACGGCTTAAAAAGCCCGATTACCAAAGCAATACATAAAATCAACAGTGAAATTTTTTTGTTCACATTCTACTCCTTATATCATCTAAAATTTCCATAACTCTTGTATTGATTTCTGGCTTATTACCATTATTATACACTAAAAAATCGGATTTTTCAATATAGAATTCGTCATTTTTCTGTGAGTTGATGCGCTCTGTTGCCTCATTTTCCAAAAGATTATCACGAAGCATAATTCTTTCTTTCCTTAATTCTTTATCAGCTAAAACCGAGATGATGTAATCACATTGTTTATAAATTCCGCTCTCAATCAGTGCTGCAGCATCAATTCCAACAAAATCAGCTTTTGAGTTTTCAATATATGAGTCTATGTATTTTTTTACATATTTATGAGTGATTTCATTGAGTTTTAATAGTTTTTCGGAAGAATTAAAAACAACTGATGCCATCTTTTTTCTGTTAAGAGTGCCATCTTTATTTATATATTCAATTCCAAAATAGTCTTTTATCTCATCTAATGCAGGATTGCCAGGCTCAACAATTTGTCTTGCCACCAAATCGCAATCAATCATATCAACTCCATTTTTTGAGAGTAATTGGGAAACAGTCGTTTTTCCGCAACCACTTCCACCCGTTATTCCAATGATAATCATTTATATTCCTCCATAATTTTTCGTGATGCTGCCAAAAGTTCGGGCTTGGTGTTTTCGACCTTTTCATCTATAACAAGAGATAATAACTCTTTTAGTATCTTTCCGATTGTGCTGCCATTATCAATTCCAAGTGCTATCAAATCATCTCCTGAGATTTTTAGGTCACAAATTTTGCAGGGCATTTTTTTTGCTTTTAATAACATATCTTTATTATAACCCTTTATTGTGAGAATTCTTTTTGCAGTTTCGTAGTTTGATTTTGATATAAGAAGTCTTAAATCTTTTAAATTTTCACATTCTGCATCAAAATTCTTTATGACCTCATCGACTGCTTTAATTGTTTTTGACGGGTATCTCAGATTTTCCAGTACATCTGCACCAAGTTCTGATGAAAGCAAAAGATATGAAAGTCTTGTTTCCAAATCTTTTGGTAAGTTTACAAGCCTGTTTGCATCAAGGTTGGGCGAAATGTCTATAAACAATTTAAAAATTTCATTGTATTCTGAATAGACACTTGAATTTTCGGATAAAAGCATTTTTGAAAATTCAACATTAAATCTTTCAATTGCTATATTTAAAAGATTATTTTTCAGTGAAAAAATTGCTTTCTTTGTTTTCTCTTCAATGGTAAAATCCAATACTGCACTGAATCTTATTGCGCGCATTATTCTTAGAGCATCCTCAGAAAATCTTTTTTTTGCATCTCCTACACATCGGATGATTTTGTTTTCTAAATCTTTTTGTCCGCCATACAAGTCAATCAGACCATCGGTTTCATTGTAAGCCATTGCATTAATTGTAAAATCACGTCTTGCCAGGTCTTCTTCAATATTTCTTACAAAATTCACTGACTTTGGGTGTCTGTTATCAACATAGTCTCCATCTGTTCTGAAAGTTGTAATTTCATAGGGAACGGAGTCAATAATGAGTGTTATAGTTCCATGCTTTATGCCTGTTTCGATTATTTTGTGACCTTTAAAAACCTTGATTGTTTCTTCAGGCAGAGCACTTGTGCATATATCCCAGTCTGTTGGATTTTTGTCTAAAAGTGCATCACGAACACATCCGCCCACAATATAAGCAGAATATCCTTTGCTTTCCAGACAGTCAATTATAAAACTGACATCTTTGGGGAGAGATATGTTCATTTTAACACCTTCTTTTATTTTGCATCGTACCAACTATGGCCAACACTTGTATCAGCAACTAATGGAACACTCAATGAAAGAACCTTCTCCATTTCTTCCTTTAAAAGTGTTCTCACCTGTTCTTCTTCAGTTTTTGGGGCTTCTATAATCAGTTCATCGTGAACCTGAAGAATAAGCTTTGCCTTTAGTTCGTCTTTTTTTAGTCTGTTGTGCACGCGCACCATCGCAAGCTTTATTATATCTGCTGCAGTACCCTGAATTGGAGTGTTTAAGGCAATTCGTTCGCCGAAAGCGTGAATATTATGATTTGTGGACTTTAGTTCAGGAATATATCTGATTCTGTTCATCATAGTCTTTACATATCCGTCAAGCTCTGCCTGCTTTTTGATATTTTGCATATATTCTCTGACGCCTGAATACTTTTCAAGATAACTGTTTATATAAGCTTTTGCCTCTTTTACAGGAATTTTTAAGTCCTGTGCCAATGAAAATTCGCCCATACCGTACACAATTCCAAAGTTTACTGCTTTTGCACTGCTTCTTTGCTGAGGAGTTACCTCATCTAAAGGAATTCCAAGAACCTGTGAGGCTGTAACGCTATGGATGTCCTCATTGTTTTTAAAAGCAGAAATCATAGTTTGGTCATTTGCAATATGTGAAAGAACTCTTAATTCAATCTGAGAATAGTCAGCATCAACCAAAACATAGTCGTCATCTTTTGCGACAAACATTTTTCTCAACTCTCTTCCAAGCTCTGTTCGGGTTGGAATATTCTGAAGATTTGGCTCGGTTGAACTTATTCTTCCTGTGACTGTTACAGTCTGTTTGAATTGAGAATGAACTCTTCCTGTTTTTTTATTAATGACTGCAAACAGTCCATCGCAGTATGTGCTTTTTAATTTTGCATAGTGACGATAATTTATTAATAATTCGATTATCGGATGTGCCCCACGAAGCTTTTCTAAAACTTCAATATTTGTTGAATAGCCTGTTTTTGTTTTTTTGCCTGCTTTTAGGCCAAGTTTTTCAAAAAGAATGACTCCAAGCTGTTTTGGAGAATTAACATTAAATTCTTCGCCTGCATATTCATAAATTTCCGATACCATAGATGCTATGTTTTCATCAAGCATTTTGGAGAATGCACCAAGTTGTTCGGTGTCAACCTTAATGCCTGATATTTCCATATCAGCAAGCACACTTACCAATGGTAATTCAATGTTATAATATAAATCTTTTTGTTCATTTTCAATGAGCCTTGAAAGAGTTTTTTCCATCAGAGGCTTGATTGAAAGAGCCATTTTAGCAATTGTTTCATTTCCAGTGTCTTCGTCAAATAATGACAGTTGTTTTTCTTCAGATGAAACATCTAAATCTACTGACAAAAAATCATTGCAAAGTGTTTTTATACTGTATTCAGATTTTGCAGGATTGATAAGATATGCTGCAATTTCTGTGTCATAGGCAATATTTTTAAATTCCAGAATTCCATTAAGATTAACTATTGTTTCCTTGAAATTTGAAGAATAAAGCTTTATATTTTTATTTTCAAATACAGGCTTTAATAATGATATAATTTCATTTTGATTGTTTGTTGCCATATCAATTACAACTGCTTTTTTATCAATTGCAAGTGCAATTTTTTTGATGTTTTTTTCTTCAAATTCAAAAACTAATGAAAGCTCGTCAGTTATTGTTTTAATAAAGTCAGAGAGTTCATTTGAAGAGGAGATTTCTTCAAATGAAGTATCCTTAAAAATATCGACAACAGCTTCTTTTTGAGTTGGTGTTGGAGTGATATTTAATCTTTTAATAATACTGTTCAAATCTAATTTTTTTAGTATATCATAAGCCTCAGGAGTCGCGCAGGATGAAAGCTCACCACCAAATTCCAGATCTTCAAATTTAAAATCAATAGGCACATCGCGAACGATTGTTGCAAGAGTTTTACTCATAAATGCAAGGTCCTTGCCCTCTGTGATTTTCTTTAATGTTGCGCCTTTTAATCCGATTTCATCAAGATGCTCATATATATATTCTATCGATTTATACTGTTCGATGAGCGAGGTTGCAGTTTTTTCTCCAATTCCAGGAACTCCTGGAATATTGTCCGATGCATCACCCATAAGAGCCTTTATATCAATGAATTCCTTTGGTGTCACGTGGTATCTTTCAAAAACTGCCTTATCATCATAGTATGTTGTTTCGTTGACACCGCTTTTTGTGACAGTTAAAATGACTTTGGTTTTATCAGTTGCCAATTGCAAATCGTCTTTGTCACCTGTTGCAATGTAGCACTCAATTCCGCTGTCATCACATATTTTGGAAACAGTGCCGATAATATCGTCTGCCTCATAGCCTTCCAATTCAAAGGATTTTATGTTCATTGCTTTTAAAATCTCTTTTGATATTGGCATTTGCACCTTTAGTCCATCAGGCATAGGCTTTCTCTGAGCCTTATATCCGTCATACATCTTGTGACGAAAGGTTGGAGCTTTTAAGTCATATGCTGTGCAGATATAGTCAGGGGAAAGCTCTTCTATAAGTTTAAAAAGAGTATTTAAAAATCCGTAGATTGCATTTGTCGGCGTACCATTCTTAGCACTTAGGTATCGTACTCCATAAAATGCACGGTTTATGATACTGTTTGAATCTATGATAAGAAGTTTTTTCATAAAGGAATTCCTTTCTTGTATCTTTATGTATTTATTATATCCTATTTTGTGGAAAAATGCAAGAAAAAACACGATACACACGCATTTTTAAGTGTGTTCGTGTTTTTTGAATTCTGTTATGTAGATATCAGAATAAACTTTCAAATGAGCCGATTATACCAATTCCTATGGTAAGAATCAATGAAGCAGCAATAACAATACTGATTATTCTGATTTGTTTTTTTGAAAAGCGCATTATCTCAACTCCTTTTTGCTTTTTCTTAAAGCTTTAAAAAAATTCGATATAATTTTTGAACATTCAATCTCCATAATTCCGCCTGTAACATTAACATTGTGGTTAAAAAGATTTTCTTTAAATAGGTTTGTGACACTATTTGCACAACCTGATTTCTTGTCATATGCTCCGAAATAAAGATTATCAATCCGTGATGCGATAATTGCTCCTGCGCACATAGGACAGGGTTCCAGAGTCACATATATATCACATTCAGGCAATCTCCAACCGCCAAGTTTTTTACAAGCTTTGTTTATCGCAATGATTTCTGCATGGCACAAAGAGTTTTTTTTCGTTTCACGTTTGTTATAGCCTCTTGCAATTACTTTTCCTTTATGGACAATTACTGCTCCTACCGGGGTTTCTCCGATTGATTGAGCTTTCTTTGCCTGCTTTATTGCATCAACCATAAATTGTTTTGAGTATTCCAAAATATCACCATCCGGATTTGTGTTCTTTTTCATTATATCATAAATAGAGAATATTTGCAATAATAAAATAATTGACATAAAAGTGTAGATTTGATATAATAATCATATAAAATTAATACTATGGAGGAAATAAAAATGAATAAGTATCACGGAACACAAACTGAAAAGAATCTTGAAGCTGCTTTCGCAGGCGAAAGTCAGGCAAGAAATAAATACACATATTTTGCATCAGTTGCAAAAAAAGAGGGCTATGAACAAATCTCAGCATTGTTCCAGAAAACTGCTGACAATGAAAAGGAACATGCTAAAATGTGGTTTAAAGAACTTGCAGGAATTGGCGACACAGCCGAGAATCTTCTTCACGCAGCTGAGGGCGAGAATTATGAGTGGACAGATATGTATGATGGCTTTGCAAAAACTGCAGAGGAAGAAGGATTTACTGAGTTAGCAGCAAAATTCCGTCTTGTTGCAGCGATTGAAAAGCACCACGAAGAAAGATACAGAGCTTTGCTTAAAAATGTTGAAACTGCACAAGTTTTTGAAAAGAGCGAGGTTAAGGTATGGGAGTGCAGAAACTGCGGACATATCATTGTCGGAACAAAGGCACCTGAGGTTTGTCCTACTTGCGCACATCCAAAGAGCTATTTTGAAATTCACGCTGAAAATTATTAATAATAAAGGGACTTATCAAAATGATAAGTCCCTTTATTTAGCTGCATTTGTGTGTTGCTGGAAGGTTGTTGTGAAAATATGACTTCCGTCTTTTTTATCCTCGTCTGTCCGATAGTATAAGTAATTGTGTTTTTGGGGATTAATCGCTGCTTTAATTGATTTTATTCCCGGGTTTGCAATCGGACCAATTGGAAGTCCCTCATAACGATAGGTGTTATAAGGAGAATTGATTTCGAGGTCCTTATACAAAACTCTCTCAACATCATATAGCCCGTCAGATATAGCATAAACAATAGTTGCATCAATCTGAAGCTTCATATTTTTTGACAGTCTGTTTTCAATGACTCCTGCAATTTTAGAACGCTCAGAATCAATTTTTGCTTCTCTTTCAACAAGAGATGCTTTTGTTATTATATCATAGAGATTGTCATAGGAAACTCCAAGTGACAAATATTGTTTTTCAAACTCTTTTAACAATCTGTTTATGACATTGTATGGAGTCTCATCAGAATAAAACTCATAGGTAGCAGGGAAGAGAAAACCCTGCAATTTGTAGTTGGTTTTTGAAGTATTAATGTGCTTTAAAAACTCATAATCATAGTTGTCATTTAATGCATCTATAATTTCTCTTTTCGTTCCTAAGCCTTTATCTTGCATAAGTTCGATGATTTTTTCGACTGAATAACCCTCGGGAATTGTCAATGTGACAGTTTCTCTTTTTGCACCTTTTGTTGCAAGCTTTTTGATTACATCAAGGTATCCGTCACCCTTATCAAAGGTAAATTCTCCATATTGAAGTCTTCCGCGGTACTCGGACAGATTAGTCATAGCTAAAAAAATGATTTTACTGGATATAACATCATTTTCTTTTAAAACTTCTGCTATCCCGGAGGTTGAAAGTCCTTTTTCTATTTTAACGATTGTTTGTTTTTTTACATTATCAAAAGAGAATAACAGGATAAGAATGATTACAAGAATAATCAAAATTCCAAACTTTCTTTTTTTTGATTTCTTCAATAAAATCACTCCTTACCAGACAAAATCAAACTCAAGGTCACCGATTCTGACAGTGTCGCCTTCCTGTATGCCTGCCTCTGCCAGAGCATCAATAACACCACGTTGCTTTAGTGCTCTTTGGAAGAATTGTAAGCTTTCTTCATCAGAGAAGTTTACACTGCCACCGACAGCCTCAATCCAGGTTCCTGAAACAACATAGACATCTTCGTCCATTGTGATTTCAAAGCCTTTGTCGGTTGTGTCAATCTCAAAGCCCTCATCAATATCCATTTCAGGCTCATATATTTGAATGGGCGGGAGTTTCTGAAGCTCAGAGAATGTGAATTTCATAAGCTCATTGACGCCTTTTTTTGTGGCAGCAGATATTTCAAACAGTGGGTAACCAAGCTTTTTGATTTCAGCTTTGAATTCTTCATAAGCTTCAATATCCTGCAATATATCAGTTTTGTTTGCTGCAACAATCTGAGGTCTTTCTTCAAGCTCCATATTATATTTTGAAAGCTCTTCGTTGATTATTCTGAAGTCCTCAATAGGATTTCTTCCCTCGATACAGGAAACGTCAACGACGTGAATCAATAGTCTTGTTCTTTCAATATGTCTTAAGAAATCGTGACCTAATCCGACACCCTCACTTGCACCCTCAATAATCCCAGGTATGTCTGCCAGAACAAAGTTCATATGCTCTGCAATTTCAACTACTCCTAAATTTGGTTCTAAGGTTGTGAAATGATAGTTTGCAATCTTTGGGTCAGCTTTTGTTGTTTGTGATAATAAAGTTGATTTTCCGACATTCGGAAAACCTACCAGGCCTACATCTGCCAACAATTTTAATTCCAAGATTACTTCTCGCTCAATTCCTTTCTGACCATTTTTAGCAAAGTTAGGAGTCTGTCTTGTTGGTGTTGCAAAATGTGCATTACCCCAACCTCCATTACCGCCTTTTGCCAAAATGACGTCTTTTGTGGTATCAGAAAGGTCAGCCAGAATTCTGTTTGACTCTGCATCTCGGACAATTGTGCCTTGCGGAACTGATATTATTATATCCTCTCCGTTTTTGCCATTACATCTTTTGCCCATACCATCTGTGCCATTTTGTGCACAGTATTTTCTTTTGTAACGAAAATCCATAAGGGTTGACATTCCCTCATCAACTCTGAAAATTACATTTCCGCCTTTGCCTCCGTCTCCTCCGTCAGGACCGCCTGCAGCAACATATTTTTCTCTGTGGAATGCAATAGCACCATTTCCGCCATTTCCTGCTTTTATATATATTTTTGCTTTATCTGTGAACATAAATCATACCTCACCCATTATAAGTTAAATGTATTATATCATAGTATGTCAAATTTTGCAAATAATAATTAAAAAGCGGTCAGAAATTTCTGACCGCCAGTGATATTACAAATCAAGTTTTAAATCATTTTCCTTTATCCAACCGATTTTTCTGAAGAGTTGTCCCAGTAACCAGGTAATAATGGCAGGAAGA
Source organism: Clostridia bacterium (assembly GCA_045657585.1). Classification (GTDB taxonomy): domain Bacteria; phylum Bacillota; class Clostridia; order UBA1381; family UBA1381; genus RGIG1988. Next base: position 10,433 of record JAZOTJ010000024.1, read on the forward strand.
ACAAAAGAAATCAATATAAGACCAATCCAGTCAAAAGCAGTGATTGATGTCTTTAAACCATTCTGAATATCAGCAAGCCATCCTGTATAAACACCAATCTGACCAACAAGTCCGCAGGTTCCCATACCTGATGAAACAGCGGCACCATTCATTTCTAGCTTAAATATGCAGGTTGCAATTGGTCCTGTTATAGCAGATGTAATAATTGGTGCAATCCATATTTTTGGATTTTTAACAATGTTACCCATCTGAAGCATACTTGTTCCGATACCTTGCGCCAAAAGTCCGCCAAATTTATTTTCTTTATAACTCATTACTGCAAAACCAACCATTTGCGCACAACAGCCTGCAACTGCGGCGCCGCCTGCAAGACCAGTTAAGCTCAATGCTGCACAAATAGCCGCACTGCTGATTGGAAGTGTTAACGCTATACCAATCACAACTGATACAATAATACCCATTATGAATGGTTGTTGCTCAGTTGCCCACATAACTGCCGCACCTACAGAAGAAGCAACCTTTCCGATAAACGGAGCAATTGCCATTGATAAAAGCGAACCGATAAGAATTGTAACAAGAGGTGTTACAATGATATCGATTTTTGTTTCCTTGCTGACTGCCTTACCAAACTCTGCACTTATAATTGCAATAATTAAAACTGCTAAAGGTCCGCCTGCACCACCAAGAGAATTTGCAGCAGCACCAACTGCTAACAATGAGAACAAAACCAATTGCGGAGCTCTTAAGGCATAGCCGATTGCAACAGCCATTGCAGCACCTGTCGCAGATTTTGCATAGTCACCGATGCTGACAAGTATTTCAAGCCCGAATTGTTGACCGATTGTTGCAATAATTGTGCCGATTAAGAGAGAAGCAAACAAACCCTGTGCCATTGCGCCCATCGCATCAATAAAATATCGCTTGAATGAAATCTCAATATCTTTTCTTTTTAAAAAATTTTTCACTGTAGGTCACTCTTTTCTATAGAATTTTGTAGAAATTATATCACTAAAAAAAACATTAATCAATAAATTGGGAAAATTTTCGGAAAATATTACGAAAATTAATGATTTTTTCTCATAACTATTGTACTTTTGGAAAAAATGTTATATAATGTACAATGAGGTGTTATATGTATAAAATAAAGATAAGAGGATAGATATGTTTAATATAGTTTTAGTTGAACCTGAAATTCCGCAGAATGCAGGAAACATTGCAAGAACCTGTGCTGCAACGGGTGTTAAAATGCACATAGTAAAGCCGATGGG
>JAZOTJ010000025.1:0-2430 GCA_045657585.1 Clostridia bacterium
ATTGTCTTCCTAAGACCGCTTGGCCTCCGACTTCTAAAGAAGAGAGAAGTAACAAAAGACGGTGCACCTCCCTTGGTCTACAACAGACCAAGCTGCTATCGCTGAAAAGAAATAAACTGAAAAGATAGTAAAAGAACTTAATTAGGTTTAAGAAGGAATCCCTCTACGAATGATTTGTAGGGGGATTTTTTACAACGAATTCATTACATTGACAAATTTAATGTGATATAATATAAGAAAATCAACATTTGCAGAGGTGTAAAATGAAAAAATTATTAGTGTGTTTAGTTGCTTCTGTTCTTTTACTTTCGGGTTGCCGTTCTACCGAACAGAAAATTGAAGATACTCAAATTAAACTTTCTGACAACAAAATTACAGTTGATGGACAAGAAATTACAACCGATAACACACAGGCGGTTTATTCTGCCAATGATATTGTGTTCTATCATGCGGGTCAGGATTTCACCTATGGAGAAGGCACGAAAGAAGATGAACACGAGCAAAGCGAAGCAGATGCACATACTGTTGTTCACATCACAAAACCAGGCAGATATGTTTTGAGTGGTAAATTATCACTTGGACAAATTGCAATCGACCTTGGTGAAGATGCAGAGACTGACCCAGAAGCGGTTGTCACGTTAATTCTTAATGATGTTGACATCACTTGTAAGGTTGCACCTGCAATTATCTTCTATAATGTTTATGAATGTTGCAGTAGTGATGTAGAAACGGCGACAAAAGATGTTAATACTAAAAATGCAGGTGCAAATGTTATCATTGCCGATGGAACGGAAAACAACATCAATGGTTCTTATGTTGCAAAAATTTATAAATCATATGAATTAAGCGAAGACGGTAAAGAAGTAGTTGATAGTAAAAAACTTCATAAATATGATGCCGCTTTCTATTCAAAGAAAACAATGAATATAAGCGGCGAAAATAAGGGCGACGGCACACTAAATATCAAAGCCGAAAACGAAGGTCTTGATAGCGAACTTCACCTTACAATCAATGGTGGAATTATCAATATCATATCGGGCAACGATGGAATTAACACCAACGAGGACAATGTGTCTGTTACCACTATGAATGGAGGTACACTCAATATTCTTTGTGACGGCAGCACGGGTGAGGGCGATGGAATCGACTCGAATGGTTGGCTTGTAATAAACGGTGGCACCGTTATAGCGCAGGCGTGTGCTACAAGTGGTGATGCAGGCATAGACTCTGACAAGGGCATTTATTTGAATGGCGGTAAAGTGATTGCTTCGGGCAATATGCTTGACCATATTGCAGGTGGCAACCAGACTTATGCTGTGTTTAATTTTGCAAGTCGTCAAAACTGTAATAGCACCTACACACTTAAAAATTCAGACAAAAAGGTTGTAGGTGAATATTCGCCTGCAAACGCTTTTACTTGCCTTATTGTTGCAGGGGATGAACTTACCCCTGGGGATTATACTTTCTGGCAAGGCGACACTCAATTAACTGCAAGTTCGATGAAAAATATGCAAGGTGGAATGCCGCAGGGCGAAAGACCCGAAATGCCTAACGGTGAACAAAACGAACAAGGTACACCACCCGAAATTCCTGAAGGTATGGAACGACCTGAAAAACCAAATGGCGAGCGTCCGCAAATGCCAAATGGTGAAACACCACAAGGTGAAAGACCTGAAATGCCTAATGGTACAACACCTCCTGATAATGGAGGCGGTATGATGGGAGGAAATATGATGCCAGGTGGCGAAACTTCAACCACATTCACAATCACAAAAAGTGGTAACCAATTCTCTAATGTCGGTCCCGTGGCATCTTAAAGGTTTGTTGATTTGTAATCATCTTCCCTCTTTTGCGTACTGCACCACAAGCCGCTATTGCTGACCGTAAATAAACTGGAAACGCAGTAAAAGAACTTAATTAGGTTTAAGAAGGAATTCCTCTACGAAATTTCGTAGGGGGATTTTTGTGTTGAAGCAGAAGTATGTTGTGGTATAATTGAAGTAAACAAATTTGAATTTGTAGGAGAAAATGACAGTGGAATGGAATTCATCATTATATGATAAAAAACACGATTTTGTTGCTGAATACGGCAAAGGCTTGTTGGAGTTTATACCTAAGAATAATGAACAAACTATATTAGATTTGGGCTGTGGAACAGGAACACTTACGGTTCAATTAGCCGACTTGTGTAGCAAGGTTATTGGCGTTGACAGTTCGCAGAATATGATAGACAAAGCAAAAAAACAGTTTGGAAACATTGATTTTCTGGTGTGTGATGCACTTGCGTTGCCTTTTGAAGAAGAGTTTGATGTTGTTTTTTCAAATGCTGTTTTTCATTGGATAAGCGACCATAACACTTTGCTCGCAAACATACATAAAGCATTGAAACCGCAAGGACTGTTGGTGTGCGAGTTTGGTGCGAGCGGCAAC
>JAZOTJ010000026.1:0-2370 GCA_045657585.1 Clostridia bacterium
TGATTATGTAGATATTTTTTATCATCACAGAATGGACCCCAATACTCCATTGGAGGAAACAATGTCTGCTCTTGACAGTGCAGTAAAAAGCGGAAAGGCTATTTATGCAGGTCTTTCAAACTATAATGGGGAAACAATGAAGAAAGCAACACAGATATTAAAGGAAATGAGATGCCCGTTTGTTATAAATCAGAACAATTATTCGATTTTCGACAGAGGTATTGAGAAAAACGGACTTATAGATGCCTGCAGGGAGGAAGGAAAAGGTCTTATCGTATTCAGTCCATTGGAACAAGGCTTATTGACGAACAGATACTTGAATGGAATTCCTGCCGACAGCAGAGCGGTGACAGATGGAAGGTTCATAAATGCAAAGACAATCACACCTGAACTTCTCGACAAAATAAGAAGACTAAATGATTTGGCAGAACAAAGAGGTCAGACTCTTGCCCAAATGTCATTGTCATGGATTTTCAGAAATGATGTAGTTACCAGCGTTCTGGTCGGAGCATCGAAGGCAGAACAATTATTAGATAATCTTAAGATGACAGATAATACTGAGTTTTCAGAAGAAGAGTTAAAATTGATTGACGAAATTGCTGGAATATGATTAAAAGGGACGACTTTGTCGTTCCTTTTAATATTTTTTTTAAAAAAGCTTGACAAATGAAGGGAAATCTGTTAAAATAGGAGCGTTGTAAAGGTTATAAACTTTACAAGGACGGCGGTGATATAATGAGTAAAGATTTATCAATAAGCGTTTTGATGGATTTTTATGGCGAATTACTTACAGAAAAACAAAGAGATTCGTTAGAGCTTTACTATGACAGAGATTGTTCTCTTGCAGAAATTGCTGAGGATATGGATATTTCAAGACAGGGAGTCAGAGATTTTATAAAGCGCGGCGAAAAACAGCTTTATGAATTTGAGGAAAAGCTTGAAATGGTAAAGAAATATAATAATATCAGCCGTAATATATCAAAGCTTGAAAAAATGATTGATAAGATAAAGCCTGATGAAGAATTTAAAAATCAGGTGACGGCTATTATAAAAGCGATAAAGAAAGAGTTATAGATTGGTGGTGAGCATATGGCATTTGAAAATCTTGGTGATAAGTTGACAGGGATTTTTAAGAAACTTCGTCAAAAGGGAAAGCTTACTGAAAAAGATATAAAGGACGCGATGAGAGAGGTTAAACTGGCTTTGTTGGAAGCCGATGTTAACTTCAAGGTGGTTAAGAGTTTTATTTCGCGTGTGTCTGAAAAGGCAGTCGGAGCAGAAATTCTGGAATCATTGACTCCTGCACAACAGCTTATCAAAGTTGTTCGTGATGAGCTTGTTGAGCTTATGGGAAGCGAAAATGAGAGATTGGAGTTTTCAAGCAGAGCTCCGTCAGTATTTATGCTATGTGGCTTGCAGGGTGCAGGTAAAACAACTGCTTGTGCAAAGCTTGCACAAAATATCAGAAAAACAATGGGCAAAAGACCTATTATGGTTGCCTGCGACACTCAAAGACCTGCCGCAATCAAACAATTACAGGTGCTTGGTGCTCAGATAGATATTCCCGTTTTCACCATTGACGGAGAAAAAAATCCTGTTAAAATTGCAAAGGCAGCAGTTGAACACGCTAAATTTCATGGAAATGACCCAGTGTTATTGGATACTGCCGGAAGACTTCATATTGATGATGTGCTGATGGAAGAGCTTGTGAACATTAAGGAAACAACTACTCCTGATGAAATATTGCTTGTAATTGATGCCATGATTGGTCAGGACGCAGTTAATGTTGCAGAACACTTCAATTCACAGCTTGACGTAACAGGCGTTATTTTGTCAAAGCTTGATGGCGACACAAGAGGCGGTGCAGCTCTTTCAGTTAAAGAAGTGACAGGAAAGCCAATAAAATTTGCATCTGTTGGTGAAAAAATTTCAGACCTTGAACCATTTTATCCCGACAGAATGGCTAGCCGAATTCTTGGAATGGGCGATGTTATGACGCTTATCGACAAGGCTCAGGATGCTTTTGATGAAAAGGAAGCAAAGGAGCTTGAGGATAAGATAAGAAAACAGACCTTTGATCTAGAGGATTTTATGGCGCAACTTCAGCAAATCAAAAAAATGGGCTCGATAGGTCAGCTTATCGGAATGCTTCCAGGTGTTGATAAAAAAGCTCTTGAATCAATTGATGAAGAGGGCTCTGAAAAGAAGATGAAAAGGATTGAAGCCATTATACAATCAATGACTCCTAAGGAAAGACAAAAACCGCAAATAATCGGTGCGAGCCGAAAGGTAAGAATTGCAAAAGGCAGCGGAACAAGAGTTCAGGATGTCAATGAGTTATTAAAACAGTTTGACCAGATGAAACAAATG
>JAZOTJ010000027.1:0-12885 GCA_045657585.1 Clostridia bacterium
TTGGTACGCGATCAGGGGCTCGAACCCTGGACACCCTGATTAAGAGTCAGGTGCTCTACCAACTGAGCTAATCACGCATTTTTAACCTTCTGTGTTGACCACGAAGATTATAATAACACATTTTTTACTGCTTGTCAACCTTTTTTTTTAAATTATCTGATATTTTATAAATTCACCAAAATATTATATACTCCGACATCATTTTTTATCGCATATTTAATGGTATTTTTCGTTCCGCCTTCTTCATCGTTATATGCTGCAATCACCATTGAACTATGATTGACCATCCAATTATTTCGCAAATTAAAGCAATAAGGAATATAGTGATCACAAAGACATACAGCCTCGTCAGCCCTGCTCACAATGCTTTTATATAATTCTTTGTCTTTTTCGCTCCATTTATTCTCCATGCCTTTATATGCAGTTGCACAAATAAGAAAAATATCTGAATTTGTTTCTCTTTTTGATAAAACGACCTCTGCCGCCCACATATCTATTCCCTGAGCCATTCCCGAAATAAATGTTTTGTAACCTTTTTCTATCATCAAATCAACTGCATCAGAAAGAAGCTCTTTTGCCTTTTCTTCCGAAACTTCGAGCTTATGCGGTCTGTGGCCTGTGAAGCAACAACACTTATCCCTATCTATACAAACTTTCATATATTAATCCTCAATTCAAAATACAGAAGTGAGGCTATAAATTCTTACAGCCTCACTCATTTTAATTAAATATTCAACATCTCATTAACAACCTGCGGCATTTGTTCTTTTTCACATACCACATCAAAAAGTCGGCTCTTGTTCTTTAACTCTGCCAATGATTTTGGTATATTCATTCCGCTGATTGCAGATAAATCATCCAATAAAGTGAATTCATCCTTTCCTGCCACATATCCGCAACCCTCCAAAGCAATCAGAACGCTCTGCGAGAATTTGAACGGACTTGCAGTTGACGCAATAACTGTCTTTGTATTATCAGATGTTTTTTCGATATATTCATCGTGAACTGCCTTTGCAACAGCTGTATGAGTATCAATGACATAGCCATATTCTTTAAAGCATTTATTTATTGCAGTCTTTGTTTTTTCATCATCACAACAGCCTGCATATAATAATTCAGAAATCTGCTTTTTTATATTTTCATTGACTTCGTAAACGCCATTTTCATTCAGCTGTTTCATCAAATCTCCCACCAACTCATCGTCGCAACCCGATATGTCAAACAAAAACCTTTCCAGATTGCTTGAAATAAGAATGTCCATTGACGGAGATATTGTTGTATGGAACTCTCTGTTTTTATTATAAATGCCTGTATTTATGAAATCAGTAAGTACATTGTTTTCATTTGAAGCACAAATCAGCTTTGCAATAGGTAATCCCATTCTCTTTGCATAGTATGCTGCCAAAATATTTCCGAAATTTCCTGTCGGAACAACCACATTAATCTTGTCCCCGATTTTTATTTCGTTTCCCTTTAACATATCAGCATATGCAGAGAAATAATATACTATCTGAGGAACAAGTCTTCCCCAGTTAATCGAATTTGCACTTGATAATTTAAAATGATTGTTAGCCAAAGCATTCTTATAGCCATCATCGGTAAATATCTTTTTCACTCCACTTTGAGCATCGTCAAAATTACCATTAACAGCTGCAACTCCAACATTGTTTCCCTCTTGAGTAACCATTTGAAGCTTCTGAATTTCACTGACACCATTATCAGGATAGAATACTATTATTCTTGTTCCCGCCACATCACGAAAGCCCTCTAATGCAGCCTTTCCTGTATCACCTGATGTCGCAACAAGAATGACAACATCATCATTTTCATCAGTTTTTTTCATCGCCTTTGTTAAAAGATGCGGCAAAATCTGCAATGCCATATCCTTAAATGCACAAGTCGGACCATGCCACAATTCAAGGAAATATTGTGATTGGTTCAGCTTGTAAACAGGTGCAATGCTACTTGTTTCAAATTTTTCTTTTGTATATGCACTATTCACACAATCCAAAAGTTCTTCCCTGCTATAATCAGTAAGAAATTTACTAAGTACAGCGAAAGCTCTTTCATTATATGTCATATCTGACATTTTTTCTATCTCACTGATACTGATTGATGGAATATTCTCAGGAACAAACAATCCTCCCTCAACTGACAAACCCTTCTTGATTGCCTGAGCTGACGAAACTGATAGTTTTTTATCCCTTGTACTTTGATATTGCATTTATAACTGTCCTCTCAATCCGATATATTATTTGCTGTATTTTTTGATATATTCAGGTGCATCATCAGCATCCATACTAACTGAAATCATAATATCTATGTTAAACTTCTTGCTAACTTCATCAATATCTGACAAGAACTCTTCAAATCCATCAAGAGTATTATTAACAATCTTTAAAACTCCGTCAACATAAATATTTGTAATATCGAAATTACTGCTGATTATTCCGCAGATAAATCCTAAAAATTCTTTCCAGGAATCAATTGAAAACTCTGATGTATCAGCCATTCTTACCTTTGATTTAATGTCATACATATTTCTTCCTGTGTCATTGCTGATGAAAACCACATTACCATTAGCTTCACTTGCAGTCTGGTTAACACTGTCAATCAACACCTTAGTTTTTCCTGTTCCTTTTTTCCCGATTAAAAGCTTTAGCATATTAATCTCCTCCTTTAATTTATTAATAATCGGCATCGCCGTTTATTTTCCCAATCTTTTTTCCAATATAGCCTTTTGTTCCTCATATCCCGGTTTTCCCAAAAGTGCAAACATATTGCTCTTATATGCTTCAACACCCGGCTGGTCAAATGGATTCACCCCTAAAAGATATCCCGAAATACCACAGGCTTTTTCAAAGAAAAATACCATTTTGCCAAAGTAATATGCATCAAGTTTCGGAACTCTTACAATCAAATTTGCAACCCCACCGTCAGTGTGTGCAAGACACACACCCTCGGCAGCTTTCTGATTGACATAATCAAGAGTCTTACCTTTTAAGAAATTCAATTTATCAATGTTGTCAGCGGTTTCCTCGATTGTTATGTCCTTTTTAGGCTCATCAACAAGAATAGCTGTTTCAAACAACATTCTCATACCATCCTGAATATACTGTCCCATCGAATGAAGGTCTGTTGAAAAATCTGCAGCAGCAGGGAAAATTCCCTTTTTATCCTTTCCTTCACTCTCGCCATAAAGCTGTTTCCACCATTCTCCAAAATAGTGCAGTGATGGTTCAAAATTAACCATCATCTCAACATTTTTACCCTTTCTCAAAAGTAGATTTCTTGCAACTGCATATTGATAACACGGATTTTTATACAATTCATCAACCGAATACTCATTTCTTGCATCAGCTGCACCATTCATCATTGCATCAATATCAATTCCTGCAACTGCAATAGGTAACAAACCTACCGCTGTCAAAACCGAAAATCTTCCGCCAACATCATCAGGAATTACAAATGTTTCATAACCTTCTTCATCAGCCAATGTTTTTAAAGCTCCCCTTTGTTTATCGGTTGTTGCATATATTCTTTCTTTTGCTTTTTCTTTTCCATATTTCTTTTCTAAAAGATCTTTAAAAATTCTAAAAGCAATTGCCGGCTCAGTTGTTGTTCCTGATTTAGATATGACATTAACAGAAATATCCCTTCCTTCAACTGCCTCTAATAAATCTGCAAGATAAGTTGAGCTTATACTGTTTCCTGCATAAAAAATTTGTGGCGCTTTTCTCTTATCCTTATCAATCGAATTGTAAAAGGAATTTGTAAGCATTTCAATCGCTGCTCTTGCTCCCAGATATGAACCGCCAATTCCGATTACGACTAAAATATCGCTATCGGAGCGAATCTTTTCTGCAGCAATTTTAATTCTTTCAAATTCATCCTTATCATAATTAACTGGTAAATCAAGCCATCCCAAATAATCATTTCCTGCACCAGACTTGTTGTGAAGCATATTATGTGCAACCTTAACATAGTCCCTCATTGCGACAAATTCATCTTCCGAGAAAAAGCCCAATGCTTTCTGATAATCAAAGCCTAAACTCTTCATTGTATAATCACTCCAAAAAATAATTATTCTTCCACACTTATATTTTAATACATTTTGAGGATAAAATCAAGACTTATTTTATCTTTTTATGATTTTCTTCTATACTTAACAAAAAATATAGATATAATTCTGCAAATGTGCCAATAATTGACTTTTAAATGAATAAATTGTAATTTTTTTATTAACAAACATTGCAAAATTTCTACAGATTTGATATAATTAAAAATGGAGATGATTTGTATGAGTAAAGCGGATAAAATTTTTATAGAAAACTGCAGGGACATTCTTTCAAATGGTGTGTGGGACAAAGACTGTGATGTCAGACCAAAATGGGAGGACGGAACGCCTGCATATACCATTAAAAAATTCGGATTGGTAAACCGATATAATTTAAAAGAAGAATTCCCAATTCTGACAATCAGAAGAACTTATTTAAAAAGTGCTATTGATGAATTGTTATGGATATGGCAGAAAAAATCAAATAATATCAATGATTTATCTTCTCATATATGGGATCAGTGGGCAGATGAAAACGGTTCAATCGGAAAGGCATATGGCTACCAGCTTGGAGTTAAGCATAAATATAAAGAAGGCGATTTTGACCAGGTTGACAGGGTTATTTACGATTTAAAAAACAACCCGCAAAGCAGAAGAATTATTACAAACATATATAATCATCAGGATTTGTCTGAAATGGGTCTGTATCCTTGTGCCTACAGCATGACCTTTAACGTAAGTGGAAATACTCTAAATGGAATTTTAAATCAGCGCTCTCAGGACATGCTTGCTGCAAACAACTGGAATGTTGTTCAGTATTCAATTCTTCTTATGATTATGGCACATATAAGCGGTCTTGAAGCTGGTGAATTTGTGCACGTTATTGCAGATGCTCATATTTACGAAAGACACATTCCAATCATAGAAGAAATCATTTCAAACAATCCATATGATGCCCCAAAACTTATAATGGATAAAACAGTTGATGATTTCTATAAATTTACTCCTGACAGTTTTAAGCTTGAGAACTATCAATATCACGAATTCACAAAAAAAATTCCAATTGCAATCTGAGGTGGAAAAATGAAATTAATTGTAGCTGTCAATAATAACTGGGGAATTGGAAAAGGAAATGACCTTTTATATCACATTCCCACAGATATGAAATTTTTCAGAAGTAAAACAAAGGATAACATAATAATTATCGGCAGAAAAACATTGGAGTCTTTTCCAGGTTCAAAGCCACTCCCATACAGAACAAACATTGTGTTAACAAGAGATAAATCTTATATTGCTGAGGGCACTGTTATTTGCAACAATTCAGCAGAAATCTTTGATTATATAAAAAATACTGATAAAGATGTCTATGTATGCGGCGGAGCAGAAATTTATAAACTTTTATTGCCATATTGTGATGAGGCATACGTGACAAAAATCTATGATGATGAAGCGGCAGAAAAATTTATGTCTGACCTTGACAAAGATACTAATTGGGAATTGGTTGAAAAATCAGAGGACATAGAAGAAAATGGATATACATTTTCATTTTGCACCTATAAAAACAAATTTCCGATTACATATAGTAATCAGGAATAAAAACCTCTCTCATATCAATTCCGGGAATAAAATTCTTTTGCTGTTTTTTATCAACATAAAATTTAACAGTATCAATCCCGTCTATTGATGTTAATGAGTTTACAATTGAATATATCATTAATAACCCGTGAATTTTATTTGCGGGTTTGTTTTTTATAAACGTTTTATTAAAATTTACGTTTGCAGTCCTTTTATCTACACTTACACTGATGCAGTTTTTTTCATCAGGTATCACTCTTAAAATTTTAGAGTTATTGTCTTTGCCCTCAATCAATTTTTCAACCATAACTTTTGCAGCACGTTCCTTTGATAATTTCCCCAAATTCATATCAACAGGTATTAATCTTAACATTGAATGGTCAATATAATAAATCTGTGCCTCAATATCTTTTGTGTCCCTGTTTAATAATATACTTCCACACAACACCACTGCAATAAAAATAATTAATAAACTCGATATAACTTTCTTCATATGTATCCACCTCTTAAAAATAAAACTCATTATTTATTATATGTCATGACTTTTTCATATATTACACTTTTTGGAATTTAGATATATTTCGAATATTTATATTTGTTTTTTTCAAGAATAACTATATAAGTTTTCAAAAAAAGGGGTTATTTAATGTTTTCGACAGTTATTGTTATTACTCAATTGTTTTTCACCGTTATAACAGGATTATATTTTCTTGGACAGTTAAGAAGCCAAAGAGAGGATAAAAGCGGAATTAATGCAGATTCCCGTCACGTTATGGAAAGATTAAATGCAATGAGAAGAATATCTCTTTCCAAACCGTTGACAGAAGAAACAAGGCCATCATCGCTTGATGAAATAATAGGACAGGAGGACGGAATTAAAGCTTTAAAAATTGCACTTTGCGGAAAAAATCCTCAACATGTTTTAATATATGGTCCTCCCGGTGTTGGCAAGACTGCCGCATCCAGAGTCGTTATGGAGTTTGCTAAAAATTCTTATGGCACACCATTTAAAAGGGACGCTAAATTCATTGAGGTTGATGCAACAATAATGCAGTATGATGAAAGAAGTATTGCTGACCCCTTGATTGGCTCGGTACATGACCCAATTTATCAGGGTGCAGGCGCATATGGACCTGCGGGTGTCCCTCAACCAAAAGAAGGGGCTGTTAGCAAAGCACACGGAGGCATTTTGTTTATTGATGAAATCGGCGAGCTTTCCAACCTCCAGATTAACAGACTACTGAAAGTTTTGGAAGACAGAAAGGTTAAATTTGAAAGCTCATATTATTCAAGCGGAAATAAAAACATTCCAAGACACATCCACGATATTTTCCAAAACGGTGTCCCCGCAGACTTCCGTCTGATCGGTGCAACAACGAGAAGTCCTGAAGAAATTCCACCTGCTATACGTTCAAGATGCACTGAGATATTTTTTAATTCATTAAAAAAACAGGACATTTTAAAAATTATTGATAATACCTTAAAAAAACTTGATATAACGCTTGATGATGAATGTAAAGATTTAATCTGTATGTATTCTTCAAACGGCCGTGATACTGTTTCAATCCTTCAAACCTTATCTTCAATGTTAACTTTAGAGAACAGAAAAGAAGCAGATAAAAAGGATATTGAGTGGCTTATTGAAAGTGGCAGGTATACTATGAATTACAGTTATGTGATTAATAACGGAAAAAGCATTGGACGCGTTCACGCGCTTGCAGTAACATCACTGAACAGTGGTATGGTTATTCCTGTTGAGGCAATTGTGTCTTCCTGCAACAAAAAAACACCATCTATAAGATGTGGCGGAATAACCGAGAGTGAAACAATAAAAAAAGGCTATCAGACATTAACAAGAGCAAGCACCGCCAAAACATCAGTTGATAATGTTTTAACAGTTCTTAAAAATCGTATTGATAAAAGCTTTAATATTGATATCAATATCCCAGGCGGAATTCCTATTGATGGACCGTCAGCAGGTATTGCATTGTTTTTATGTTGCTATTCAGCCATTACCAACACCCCTGTTCCAAACACCCTATGTCTGACAGGCGAACTTTCAATAAAGGGCAATGTATTGCCTGTTGGAGGTGTTAGAACTAAGATTGAAGCTGCAATCTCTGCCGGTGCCGAGACAGTTATTATTCCAAAAGCAAACTACTGTGAACAGTTTGAAAATTTTGATATTAAAGTGGTTGCTGTTTCAGATATAGATGAAATTCTGTCTTACGTTGACAACATAAAATCTGAAAATGAAATGACATTAAACGAAAAAGAAACAGACCTGGCAATTGCCGAGAAAATATAAAACACCCCGAAAAATGAAAGTCATTTTTCGGGGTATAATTTATTTTCCCACACAAAAATCATGGAATACTGCAGACACTATATCATCTGAAACAACTGCTCCAGTAATCTCGCCAAGTGCATCTATGGCAAGGTTTAAATCAATTGATGCAATATCGGATGGCATTCCACTCTCAATGCTTTCCTCTACCCTTTCCAATGCAGTTTTTGCATCATTCAGGGCGCTTATATGTCGCATATTTGTAACAATCACACCATTACCCACTGATAGCTCACCTATGCTATGCATTTTTTTGATAGCATCTATTAGGTTTTGTGTCCCTTCTCCTGTCTTTACCGATATCTCAATCAAATCATCATCAACTAAATTTCTTATTTCTTCAATAGTTGAATTTTCTTTTATATCAGTTTTATTAACAGTTATAATTCTTTTTTTATTTTTAGTCTTTTCTAAAAGTCTTATTTCTTCTTCGTCAGGCTTTGTTGTTGAATCAAGCATTACAATAACAAATTCTGCATTGTCAATACTCTTAAGTGTTCTTTCAACACCAATTTTCTCAACTTCATCATCTGTCTGTCTTATTCCTGCAGTATCAGAAAGCACCAGCATAACTCCATCAACATTTACACTTTCCTCAATCACATCACGGGTTGTTCCTGCAATATCGGTAACAATGGCTCTTTCTTCCTTTGCCAGATAATTCAGAAGAGAAGATTTTCCGACATTCGGCTTTCCGACAATCGCAGTTTTAATTCCCTCTTTTATGATTTTTCCGTTTTCAGACGTCAAAAGCAATTTCTCAATTTCATTTTTAGCATCACGCGAAAGTTCTTTTATATCATCACAGGTGACATCCTCTAATTCTTCATCTGGATAATCAATTATAACCTGCATTGAAGCGGCAAGCTTTAAAAGCTTTTGTCTTATCTTATTTATTTCAAAAGACAGACTTCCTTCTGATTGTGACAGAGCATTATCACGTGCTAAAACAGTCTTTGAATTAATAATATCAATAACTGCCTCTGCCTGTGACAAATCAATTCTGCCATTTAAAAATGCTCGTTTTGTAAACTCTCCTGCCTCGGCATGATATGCACCAAGCTCAATAAGTCTTTTTAAAACACCTTTAGATGAAACCATTCCGCCATGAGTGCTGATTTCAACAACATCCTCACAGGTATAACTCCTCGGAGCTCTCATAACAGTAACTAAAACTTCATCAATTCTTTTAGAATTACTATCTGTTATATGTCCGTAATGAACTGTATGAGTTTTGGCATCAATAAGCTTGTCCTTCCCGGAAAATGCTTTATCTGCAATCTCAATCGCTTTTTCTCCGCTTAATCTTATAACGGCAATTCCACCGACTCCTATAGGAGTAGAAATTGCCGCTATTGTTCTGTTTTTCACAATAATCAATCCTTGTTATTTATTCTCCAAAAGTTGTTTAAGCTCTTCCATAAAAGTTTCAATATCCGAAAAATGCTTATGTACTGACGCAAATCGTACATATGCAACTTCATCAATTTCTTTTAAGTGGCTCATAACCCTTTCACCAATTTCAGTTGATGTAACCTCTTTTATTGCTGCCTGATACAACTCTCCTTCTATATCATCTGCAATTTTTTCCATCTGAGGCAGTGAAATAGGTCTTTTTTCACAAGCCCTGATAATACCTCTTATAATCTTTTCTCTCTCATATGGTTGTCTTGAATTATCCTGCTTTACTACTGCAAGAGAAATTGTTTCCAATGTTTCATATGTGGTAAATCTTCTTTGACATTTCAAGCATTCGCGTCTTCTTCTGATTGCATTTCCATCCTCTGTCGGACGAGAATCTATAACCTTTCCCTCTGCGTATCCGCAATATGGGCATTTCATAAGCTACACCTCACATATTTTATCTTATTATGATTATATAGTAATTGGCAAAATTAATCAATATCTGTTTGTTTACAATTATTTTACAACATCTATACCATCAAGTCTTACAAGCACTAATTCCCGTCCAACAGTAATAATCTTATCCCAGGGAATTATGTAATCATTTCGTTTCGAGAAAAAATTAAATAAACCTCTTCTTCCCGGGATTATAATCGATAATATTTTACCTGTTTCAAAATCAATATCTACATCATAAATATATCCGAGTCTTTCTGCATTAACAATATTTATAACCTCTCTTTGTTTTAAGTCGCACGCTCTTACCATAAAATCACCCTCTTTTTTATAAATATTCAATATTTCCAACAATTATTAGAGTATTATCTCCAAATTTTAAAACATATTGTTAATAAAACATAAAAACTCTTTTCAATTCCAGAAAACTATGATATAATGACTGCATTGACCTTTGAGGAGGGTAATTTAATGACATTATGTTCGAGATGCGGGAAAAATCCTGCTGTAATATTTATAACAAAAATGGAAGGTGACAAGACCACAAATGAAGGTCTTTGCTTGTCTTGTGCAAAGAGTATGGGAATTGCACCTCTTAATCAGATGATGGAAAATATGGGTATAAACTCAGAAGAGGACATTGAAAATCTCAACAACGAAATGTCTGAATTTATGAGCAACATGGGTGATATATCATCAAATGAAGATTTTAAGAGTATGCTTGAGAGTATCAGTGGTGGCGAAAATGATGAGGGTGGTGCCGCAACAGCTCCATTAGGCTTTTTATCAAATATGTTCTCAGGCGAGAAAAAAACAGAAAATGATAAAAACAAAGCATCAGGAAAGCAATCCAAGAAGAAAAAAATGCTTGATACCTATGGAACCAATCTTACTGCAAAAGCAAGTCTGGGTCAGGTTGACCGAGTTATTATGAGAGATGAAGAAATTGACAGAGTAATTCAGATATTAAACAGACGCTCAAAAAACAACCCCGTCATCCTTGGAGAGCCTGGCGTTGGTAAGACTGCAATTGCCGAAGGTCTTGCAATGAGGATATTTGAAAAAAATGTTCCTCCAAAGCTGTTTGGCTATCAGCTTTATTTAATCGACTTCCCTGCTCTTGTTGCAGGAACACAATTCCGAGGTCAATTTGAGGCAAGACTTAAAAGTCTTTTGAATGAGGCCTCTGAGGCAGGCAATGTTATTATGGTTATTGATGAAATTCACAACATTGTTGCTGCAGGCGATGCAGAAGGTGCTATGAGTGCTGCAAATATCCTAAAACCCGCCTTGGCAAGAGGCGAAATTCAGATTATTGGTGCGACTACCCTTTCCGAATACAGAAAGCACATCGAAAAGGACAGTGCACTGGAAAGACGTTTTCAACCTGTATTGGTTGATGAACCATCAATTGATGAAAGTATTGAGATACTAAAAGGAATAAAGGATTATTATGAAAAATATCATAATGTGACAATTTCTGATAAAATAATTGAAGATGCAGTAAGACTATCTGAAAGATATATAACAGACAGATTTTTACCCGATAAAGCAATTGATGTTATAGACGAAGCAGGTTCAAGAGTAAATCTTAAAAACAAAGCCCTATATGATATGAAACTCTATAACGAGAGATTATCAGCTATCAATCAGGAAACTGAAAAAGCAACCGAGGATGCAGATTTTGAAAAGGTTGCAACTCTTCGTTCTGAGCAACTACAATTAGAAGAGCAAATTAATAAAGCTAAAGCAGAAGCCGATAAATCAGCAATAACCTATGACGATATAGCAGCAGTTATTGAGGGTTGGACAAAAATACCTGTTCATAAACTTACCGAGGATGAATCGACCAAGCTATTGAATCTTGAAAAAAGCATTCACGAAAGAGTTATTGGTCAGGAAAATGCAGTTGATGCGGTTTCTCGTGCCATCAGGCGCTCAAGAGCTGATATCTCCATTAAGAGAAGACCAGTTTCCTTTATTTTTGCAGGTCCTACAGGGGTTGGGAAAACCGAGCTTGTTAAAACAATTGCAGAAGTTATGTTTGGAACAGAAGATGCTCTCATTCGTTTTGATATGTCTGAATTTATGGAAAAACATTCAGTTTCAAAGCTAATCGGCTCTCCTCCAGGATATGTCGGCTATGACGATGCAGGCCAACTAACCGAGAAAGTAAGAAGAAAACCATATTCTGTCATTCTGCTTGATGAAATTGAAAAGGCTCATCCTGAAATATTTAATCTGTTCCTGCAGATATTAGATGATGGCAGAGTCGCAGACAGTCACGGAAAAATAGTAAACTTTGAAAACACAATCATCATTATGACAACAAATGCAGGCTCCGAATTTAAAAATGCTGCATTAGGATTTGGTGCAAGTGAGGAATTAACACTTTCTGATAATGTGGATAAGAGTTTAAAGCAACATTTCAGACCTGAATTTTTGAACAGAATTGATGAGATTGTAACCTTTAATCCATTAACAAAAGATGATTTAGGAAAAATCTGTGATTTGTTACTAAAAGATATAATTACAAAATTAAAGGAAAAGAATGCAACCATATCAATTACTGATAGTGCAAAAGAAGTTATTATAAAAGATGGTTATGATGCCAAATATGGAGCACGACCTCTGAAGCGTTCTATTCAGAAGCTTTTGGAGGATAAACTTGCAAAGTTCTCGTTGACAGGCAAATTGTCCGCAGGCTCACAAGTTTTGGTAGATGCTGATAGTGATAATGAATTGTCAATCGGTCTATTGGATTTATAAACAAAACAGAGAGTGCTAAAAGCACTCTCTGTTTTGTTTTATCGGTGGAATATAAGGGAAATTAATTTTTTTAATTTCGGGTTATTTTTACGCTCTTCCATCGGTATATAATACACACAGTTATTATCCTCATAACAAATCAAATGTGGACAAATTGGCGAACAACTATCCAATTCATAGCTTTCCTTACCTGTTCTGCAATTTTCGCATAAATGCTTAACCCTTTTTTCAAACATTTTACTCTCCTACTAAAATCTGCTCATTTCCACAGCATGGC
>JAZOTJ010000028.1:0-2728 GCA_045657585.1 Clostridia bacterium
TACTGTCTTTTGGGGTGGAGTGCCTTTGCAATAACAGTTGCCTGGTCTGAAACAGGTTTAAGGTCTGAATTTGCGTTTTTAAATCTTTCCTGACGAGCGGAGAGCATCGGGAAGAATTTTTTTGCACTTAATTTTTTGATATTAGCCATCTTATTTGCCCTCCTTCTTTAATGCTTTTACAACAATTCCTGCAGCTTTTTCACCTGTGTAGTATGCGCAACCATAACCGTCGCCACGCTCCTGAGAAGCACCACAGAAATAGAAATTGTCAAAGGGTTGGTCGTTAAGATACTGAACTGTTCTTGGAATCATACTATCCCACTTTTCAAGCATATAGCCGTAAGGTGTACCCTCGGGAGTGTTAAGGTAACGGCAGAATGTTGGGGGAAGAGCAATTTCAATTTCTTCGATATAAGGCGTAATGGAAATATTGAGAGCCTTTTCGCAGGTTTCAATCATATCCTTCGCAACCTTTGTTTTGAATTTTTTATAATCTTCAGGCTTAACATCTTTCATAACATCGCCGAAGGTCATTGTTGTAAGGAAAAGTTGGCTTGTTCCTTCGGGAGTACAATCGGGAATGATTTCGTTAAGACAGTTGATAATGCAGTAACCGCTGAAGAAGTTCTGCACAGCTTCATACTGTTTGTCAGAATCAGAATCAGGCGCAATAAATGTTGAATAGTCCTTAATACCTAATTCTTCTATTGTTTTGTTCATACCAAGATAAACTGTTGTAAGAGCACAAGCAGTTTTTCTTGCATTGAGCATTTTGCGTTGCATTTCAGGAACATCTTTTTCTGCAAAAAGGTCATTCCAAACCTTGTTGGGTGAGGAGTTGCATATGAAATATTTACCAAACACTTCTTTGTTGCCGTTGATAACAACACCTGCAGGTTTGCCGTCTTTCATAAGAACTTTTGTTACCTCGGAGTTGTACCAGATATCGCCACCTGCATCACGGATTACCTTATCAAGAGCAAGGCTCATTTCGTGACTACGGAGCTTAGGTACACCTGTTCCGAACTCAACATAACTGTGAAGAACAGTCATATAGTAAAGGAAGTCAAACTGTGAAGCAGGGGAGCCCATATAGCACCAATATGTATTGAAAATATCCTGTGCCTTCTTTGGCATACCAAGTGCATCAAGACCTTCTTTCATTGTGTGGGAAACCATTCTTAAAATGTTGGGCATATCCTTGAAGCTTCCCGGTAATTTTTTAGGATCATCAAGGGCGTTGAATGCAACAAACAGTCTTTCACTGAGTCTGAATGCTTCCATACAGCTTTCATATGAGCCGGGAACAAGTTCATCAAGCTTCTCTGCAAATTCCTTTAAGCCTACAGGCATACGGGCGTCAACAGTTACCCACTGACCATCTTCGTTAAGGAATGCATCTTCGTCACCCTCTTTTGCAGGGACAACAAGACGGAATGTTGAATTATGGGTGTACCAATCAACATCACCACCCATACGTTTGAACATATCTTCAACTTGTCCTTTTTTGTCAGGAGCACCAACACCGCAAAGCTCGTGAAGTGATGGTTCAAATTCAAAGCGACCTCTTACAAAAGAGGAAGCAGAACCACCGGGGATGTTGTGTCTTTCAAGCAAAAGGGTTGAAAGACCTGCTCTGGCACAAGTTGCAGCTGCCGCAAGACCGCCGTTACCTGCACCGATAACAACTACATCATAAGTTTTCATTATTTAACCTCCATTTCGGATGTTTAATTGTCTGTTTTTAAAGTGTTTCTCATTCTATAACGTCTTTAACAGGATTATTTTAGCATATAAAATTTGATAATTCAATGAAAATTATACACCAAAAATAACATAATCTTTCTCTGTGCGAGCTTTTGCTAAATAATCACTTTTTGTTAATCCGTTTTTGTTGTTTTTATAAGCTTTCAATATCTCTCTGCTCATATTTGTTAAGTCTTCACGCTCAAGAGCTTCATCAATACTCAACAACAAAATCTCGCTGTTTTCATATTCGTCAGAAGTAGGTGTGCCTGATTTATATTCCATTGTAAAAACTGCGCACCATTGTTCACTTTTAAACTGCATTGAAAACAAATCTTTTGCTTTACAACAAATACTCGTTTCTTCAAAAATCTCACGTTCTATTGCAAAAGTGGGGAGTTCATTTTCTTTAACATATCCACCGGGCAAAAGAATTCTATCTTTTGCAACTCCATATGTGTGCCTTACAAATAAAATTTTATCTTGTATTTCAACTATGCCACAAACGGCAAAGCTTGATTTATTGTTTTCTGCTTTCTTTTTATTAAAAATGCTCATTTTATGTTCTCCTTAGAGATGGTCTAAAAAATAAATTGTATGTATTCTATCATAATTAAGTTTCTTTTACAATATTGTTTGTGTGTAGTAAATTTGATTTAGAGATAATAAATTTGATGGCTATATTTTGACTTGTATTTTTTATTTTTCTTGTAGTTTTGGGATATTAATCACGCCGAAGGCGTGTATATCATCAATTTCATAGAAATTGAATATCATCAAAACGCAGTTTTGAATACCGTCATTGTGAAAGCAAATTATACAGCCTGACGGCTGATGATATGCACCTTCGGTGATGAGATACACGCTAAAGCGTGATAATATACCATTGCTTTCGCAATGGATAAAAAAATCTCGTTCCGAAGAACGAGATTTTTTGGCAGGGATGGCGAGGTTCGAACTCACGGATGACGGAGTCAAAGTC
>JAZOTJ010000029.1:0-8093 GCA_045657585.1 Clostridia bacterium
AAATGTTTTTGGAACAATTCCCCGAATTTTTCCTTTTGATAACACAAGTGCACAATTATACAACTGATTTAAAATATTGATTGGAGCGCCGACGATAACAATAATATCAAGATTTTTTGTGTACTCCAAAAGCTCTTCTATTGATTTGTTTGATGAATCAATAAGAGTTTTTTGCCCAAATAAATCAGCACAGGTATAGCCTGTTATTGAAAGCTCAGGAAAGACAACGATATTAGTGTTTTTGTCAATCGCCTCATCAATTTTTTTCCTGATTTCATTTGTGTTATAGCCTGTGTCACCAACTGAGATGTCAGGCACAGCGGTGGCAACTCTGATAAAATCAAACATAATTTTTCCTCCAAAATTAAATTATTGTTCCATATGCAATTCCATTTTTCACTTCATTGATAAGAACATTTTTATAAATTCCCTGTAAATTCTCTGAAATCTTCACATAGACTGTTATATAGTTTGAAGTTTTCCCTTCAAAATATTCGTTATTAGCAGGCTGTTCAAAAAGAACTTCCATTGTTTTTCCAATGTGATTTGAAATAAAGTCATTTTTGGATTTATCACAAATCTCAATAAGTTCTTTGCTTCTTTTTTCCTTTATTCTGGGAGAAATCTGGTCAGCTCTTTTTGCAGCAGGAGTACCATTTCTCGGAGAATATTGAAAAATATGAGCATCTGCAAAGGATATTTCTTTTACAAATTCTATAGTTTTTGAAAA
Source organism: Clostridia bacterium (assembly GCA_045657585.1). GTDB lineage: Bacteria > Bacillota > Clostridia > UBA1381 > UBA1381 > RGIG1988. Next base: position 731 of record JAZOTJ010000029.1, read on the forward strand.
TTCTTCGTCTGTTTCTCCGGGAAATCCTGTCATAATATCTGTTGTTATTGCAACATCTTTATATTTTAAACGAAGACCGTCAACTATTTGTTTATATTGGGCAGTCGTATATTTTCTGTTCATTCTTTTTAGAGTTTCATCGCATCCACTCTGGAGTGAGAGATGAAAATGCGGACATAGTTTGTCGCAATCGGCTATGCTTTCAATAAATTCCTGATTAAGTGTCATAGGCTCAATCGAGCTTAGCCTTATTCGCTTTAATCCCTCAAGATTATTCACTTTTTTTAACAAATCAGAAAGCTCTCTTTTTCCTCTGTCAAGACCAAAGGATGCAACATGAATCCCTGTATAGATTATCTCACTATATCCATTTGCCAGCAGTTTTTTTGTTTCGCAAATGATATCGGAAATATCACGACTGCGGATAGGTCCTCTTGCATATGGGATAATACAATATGAGCAAAACTGATTGCAACCCTCCTGAATTTTTATATATGCACGGGTTCTTTCGGCATAATGAGAAATTTTTAAATCCTCAAATTCGTGAGTTTTCATAATATCGGTCACATAAGAAATTTTATCGTATTTTTTTGCACCCTCACAAAGCTCAACTATTCTTTTTCTGTCTTTTGTGCCGATTATTATATTAACATCTTCGATTTCTAATACTGCTTTGGGATTGGTTTGAGCATAACAACCTGTGACAGCGACAATTGAATCTGGATTTTGTTTTTTTGCCCTTCTTATAATCTGACGAGACTTTCTGTCGCTCATTGATGTGACAGTGCAGGTGTTTATAACATATATATCAGAATATGAGTCGAAATCACACAGTTCGTAGCCTGCGGAGGTAAAAAGCTCAGACATGGCTTCAGTTTCATATTGATTTACTTTGCATCCAAGTGTGTAAAATGCTACCTTTTGCATAGTTTGTCATGCCTTTCGTAAGTTTATTGTTACAATATGTATGAGTATTATTGTGTATAATTGTAAGTATTACCTAAATTTAGTTCCAAAATTAATGGTAAGTATTGACTTGATTGAAAAAAAGATGTATTATAAAAATGTAGATAAATTCTATAACACTTTTTTGGAGGTAATAAAAATGAAGGTATTTAATATTTTGCTTAATTCAATCAATGATGTAAAGGAATTCGTAAACATCGTATCCAAGTATGATTTTGATATTGATTTAACATCAGGAAGATATGTCGTAGATGCTAAATCAATTATGGGTATATTCAGTCTAAATCTTTCAAAGGCAATCAAGGTTGAAGCTGATTGCGGTGACAAGGCTGATGAGTTTGTTGCAGATTTGCAAAGATTTATTGTTGAATAATTAATTTATAATGAGGATGTAGGTGCTACATCCTCTTTTTTTTGCATACAAATGTTATTCTTTCACTTTGCGATGATGGCTTTGACATTGTGAAGCCGTCATATTTTTTTATGTCGGAAAAACCGGCTTTTTTTAATGCATTTTTTATTTCGTCATCAGAATAAGCTCTTTGAAGATGACGCTCGCAAAAGCGTCTGTATCCTTTTTTGTTGTCCTTTACAAAAAAATTAAGATACATTTCAGATAAATGCTTATTTTTGTAGAACTTATTTTCCCAGGAGTAGAATATATCATCACCATCGTGAATAAATGTGTTATCGGCTATAATTTTTTCCAGTTTATAAGAAGAACTTATATCGAATATAAACACACCCTCTGGATTTATAAAACATGAGCTGATTTTTTTCAACATATTTTCAAAGGATTCTGGGTTTATGATATAGTTTATTCCGTCAATCATACATAAAAATGCATCACAGGTGCCATACAAATCAAGTTTTGTTATATTCTGGTTTAAAAAAAGTATATCAAGATTTTCATTATTTGCTTTTTCCCTTGCAACATCAAGCATCTCGACAGAGTTATCTATGCCAATCATCTCATAACCGCGCTTTGCCATAGGAATTGTAATATTTCCTGTTCCGCAGGCAAGGTCACAAACAAGATGAGCATCAATTTCATACTCATCAAAAATGTTTTCTATAAAATCAGCAATTTTTTCGTAGCTTATGTCCTTTGTCATAAGACAATCATAGTAATTTGCAAAATTTTTGTAACTGCTCATAAACATATTTCCTTATACATTAATGGTGTAATTTTATCACAAAAACAACATAATGTAAATAGTTTTTCTTAAATAGGGAATAATAAGGGAAAATAATTCGGGAGATTTAGGATGTTAGTTTTTGTAGCAAGGACACTTTTTTTATATTTCATAGTTGTAGTATCGATGAGAATAATGGGGAAAAGGCAGATTGGAGAAATGCAACCATCGGAGTTGGTTATTGCAATAATGATTTCTGATCTGGCATCTGTTCCGATGCAATCCGTGGACATTCCTTTGATTGCAGGCGTTGTGCCTGTTCTTACATTGATTGTGACAGAGATAATAATTTCATACCTGAGTCTTAAAAGCAGATTTCTAAGACGAATCATAACGGGAGAACCCAATGTGATTATTTATGACGGACACGTTAATGAGAATGAACTAAGAAAATTAAGATTTAATATAAATGACCTTCAGGAGCAATTAAGAATAAAAAACATCCCCAATATAGCAGATGTTGAAGTGGCAGTTTTAGAAACAAACGGACAATTAAGCATTATTCCCAAAAAGGATGCAAGAGGTGTAACGGTCAAAGATTTAAAAATAAAGGATGCCAGGACAGAAAAATTACCCTGTATGCTGATATCTGACGGAAACCTGATTGAGTCAGAACTTAAAAGATGCGGAAAAAGCAGAGAATGGCTTGATGGGGAACTTAAGAAAAAGAAAACAAGGGTGAAGGATGTTTTTATAGCGTCTTATGAAAAGAATAACGGACTTTTTATACAATTAAAGGGTGAGGAGGATATGAAATGAAAAGCCTTATAGTGGCTATAATAATTGCATTTTCGATTATACTTACAGGTGTATATTCGACAAAGAAATTGGAAGATATGTCAGAATACCTGATTGAGATGTGTGATAAAACCAATAAAGAAATTGAGAATGACAACTTTGAAAAAGCCGAGGAATATATTTTAGAGATTGAAGACTTTGTTGAAGAAAATTATACTATGTTTGCATCAACCATAGACCATAACGAAATAGATAAAATAGATATGAATATTGACCAGATGAAAACATATGTGGCGCAGGGAATAAAAGCAGATTCTCTTTCTTATGGAAATATTTTATTGGGGCTTATTGAACACTTGCCTAAGGACCACAGATTGAAAATTGAGAATGTTTTATAAAAAAACTCCCTTTGCGATATCTTTATCATAAAGATAAGATGCAAAGGGAAGTAATTGTGGGCTGTTAATATGTAGAAAGTTTTGAAAGCTTTAATTCTGCCTCAAGAGCTTTTTTAACTACTGTCTCATTTGTGAGATTGTTGTTATTGTTGACAATAACATCTTCCAATTCCTTTCTTATTTTCAATATATCTTGCATATTCGACACATCCTTTTATAAATTTTATTTTATTTTGATATTATAAGCTGTTTTCTGATTTTATTTTACAATATACAAATAAAAGAGTCAATATTTTTTTACCCCAAAACAGGACAATCGCAAGACATAATCAAACAATATAAGCCACAGAAAAAGAATATGCGAGTATTTATTTGATAAATCCCCATAAAACGACAAATAATGTGTTAACATTCGGAGTCTTTTTTTTGTTTTTTTGGAAGATATATAAGGAGAATAAGCGACAAAATTATGCAAATTAATGCAACAATCTGAGAAATTCCGACTTTTCCCTCAATTAACCAGAGTATATATTCGCTCTGACGCATGCCCTCAAGAAAAAGTCTTCCGATTCCGTACCATAATGTATAGAAAAAGAAAACCTGTCCGTCTGCTTTTTTTCTGTCACGAAATATTACTATCAGAATAAAACCAAGCACATTCCACAGTGATTCATACAAAAACAGCGGATGAACACCGGGTTTGAAGTTTATTGACATTCTTAAAAGGCTTTGGGTTTCTCTTCCGAACACTTCTGCGTTTACAAAGTTTCCCCATCTTCCGATTGCCTGACCTATTAAAAGACCGGGGGCACATACATCACAAACTCTTAAAACAGGAAGTTTGTGTTTTTTGCAATATACTACTGTTGATATAAGTGCACCAATAATTCCGCCATATATTGCAAGACCGCCTTCCCAGATTTTAAAGATTTCTAAAAAACCGTTTTTGAGTATATCACCATCAAAAATACAATAATAGAGTCTTGCGCCGATTATACCAAACAGTAATCCCCAGAATGCAACATCGATTACAGTGTCTGAAGAAATGCCACGCTTTTTGCAGGTCAGGGATACAAACAACAGTCCCAATAAAAAGCCTGTTAAAATTATGAGTGCATAATAATAAATTGGTTTAGAAAATATGTGAAATGCAACTCTGTTAATTTCAAATTCCATATTAAGTCCCGGAAATCCTATTATATTTGTCATAATATCCTCCTTATATGTCCTTCATTGTAAGTGATATCCTGTTTTTCTTAAGGTCCACATCCAAAATTTTGACCTTTACAATGTCACCAACAGACAATACCTCTGTAGGATGCTTGATATAGCGGTCACAGATTTTTGAAATATGAACAAGACCGTCCTGATGAACACCTATGTCAATAAATGCTCCGAAGTCTATAACATTTCTGACAGTTCCTGTCATAATCATATCAGGCTTTAAGTCTTTTATATCCATAACATCTGACAATAGTACAGGCTGAGGCAATTCTTCTCTCGGGTCTCTGCCTTTTTTCAACAAGCTGTCACAGATATCCTTTATGGTAGGAATACCAATTCCTAATTCTTCACTGATTTTTGCAATATCCTTTTTTGATAATCTTTCTTTTATATCAGATATGTCAGATGTTACAACATCATCAAGAGTATAGCCAAGAAGTTCAATTAATTCCAATGCCTGCTTGTAGCTTTCGGGGTGGACTGAAGTGTTGTCAAAGATATTATCGCCATCTGAAATTCTCAAAAATCCCGCGCATTGTTCGTATGCTTTTTTGCCAAGCTTTGCAACCTTTAACAATTGAGCTCTGTTTTTAAATTTGCCGTTTTCTTCACGATAGGCGGTTATGTTTTTTGCAACTGTCTGATTGATGCCTGAAATATAGGAAAGAAGAGATGGAGAGGCTGTGTTTAAGTCAACACCGACATTGTTAACACAATCTTCCACAACACCTGTCAAGGCTTCTCCCAAACGTTTCTGGTTCATATCGTGCTGATATTGTCCGACACCGATTGCTTTCGGGTCGATTTTGACAAGTTCAGCTAATGGGTCCTGTAATCTTCTTGCTATTGAAACTGCACTTCTGAGCGACACGTCATAATCAGGAAATTCTTCTGTTGCAAGCTTTGATGCAGAATAAACAGATGCTCCTGCTTCACTTACTACCATATAATATACTTTTTTGTCGATTTCCTTAATCATATCGGCTACAAGAATTTCAGTTTCTTTTGACGCGGTTCCGTTTCCTATTGAAATTAAATCAACATCATATTTATTGATGAAATCCTTTAATATTTTCTTGGCTTTATCCTTATCGTGATTATCCAAGGTACAATACACTACTGATGTGTCAAGAACTTTTCCTGTTTCGTCAACAACTGCAACCTTACAGCCTGTACGGTATCCCGGGTCAAGACCTAAAACTGTTTTGTTTTTTATTGGCGGTTGCAATAAAAGTCCGTTCAGATTTTTTGCAAAAACTGTAATAGCGGCTTCTCCTGCCCTGTCAGTTAAAAGATTTCTGATTTCTGTTTCGATGGATGGTGCGATAAGTCTTTTGTATGCATCGTCTGCCGATGCCTCAATGTACTTGGTTGATGGAGAAGATTTTTTTGTAACCATTTCATTTTTTAAATACTGAGTCATTGTGTCTTCATCAACGTCAATTTTAACTGATAAAAATCCCTCTTTTTCACCACGGTTTACTGCCAGTATTCTGTGATTTGCGATTTTTGAAACAGGCTCAGAAAAATCATAGTACATACTGTAAACACTATCCTCTTCCTTTGAAGCCTTTATAACCATTGTTCCTGTTTTATAGGTTTTTGTTCTTAATTCTTTTCTGAAATCGGCAGAGTCAGAAATCTGTTCTGCAATAATATCCATAGCACCTGCGAGTGCATCATCAACAGATTCAACACCTTTTTCGGCATCTATAAAGTCGTTAGCAGTTTCTTCAGGATTGATATTTCCCTGTTCTAAAATAGCCAGTGCCAGCGGTTCAAGTCCTTTTTCCTTTGCGATTGTTGCTCTTGTTCTTCTCTTTGGTCGGAATGGTCGGTAAATGTCATCAATTTCAGTTATTGTTTTTGCATTATTTACTGCATCCTCAATTTCTGGGGTTAATAATCCTTGCTCATCAATTAATCTGATTACATCTGCCTTCTTTTCCTCTATACTGCGAAGATAGCAGAGTCTTTCATAAAAGCCTCTTAAAACTTCATCAGAAAGCTCACCTGTTACTTCTTTTCTGTAACGGGCAATAAAGGGAATAGTATTTCCCTCATCAATCAGTTTTATTGTGTTTACTGCCTGAAATTCCTTCAGTGAAAATTCGCTAATCAGTGTTTTTGTAATATTATCAATCATTTTTATTCTTCTCCTTTTTTTTGTGCAGTTGTTATTGACAAGTCAGAAATTTTATCTGTCAGTATTTTAAATATGTTTGCCGATGCTGCAACCTGCATAACCAAATCTGAAATTCTTTCATTATTATCTCCGTCATAATTTAATATTGGGTCAGATACTGCCTTTGTTTGTTCAAGAACATACAAATATGCTTTGTGTTGATTTGCGACAAAAGAATTATATGTATTCATAACTTCTTCTTCGCTCATATCAACAGGTATAATTTTTTGAATTGTGGAAATGTTGAGTGTTTGTTTGAGAGTTGATATTATTAACAGGTATGCAAGATGTACCTTTGAATATTTTTTCTTGTTCGGTGAAGGAATGATTTCAAGCTTGACATAATTATTAATCATTGAACGGGTTATTAGTTTTTCTGAATTTGTTACCTTAATATAAATTTTTAAATATTTTTCTATCAGGGATATTATCTGGTCCATATATAATTCAAGGTCGGGCAATTGTTCCCATTTTGGCAGGGAATAGCTTGTCAGTTGTTCTTCCCATTCATTAAAAGAGGTTATCAGTTTGTCTTTTTCTATATACATAAAATCAAAATCCTTTCGTTTAATTGTTTACATTATATAACATTCAGCGAGAAATTTCAATATAAATATTGACATAATATTAAAAATATGGTAATATAGTTTTAAATA
>JAZOTJ010000030.1:0-9712 GCA_045657585.1 Clostridia bacterium
ACATGAGCCTGGAACTGACCTGTTCTTTCTGATTTACTCTTAAGCGGATTTGAATCGGCTACTGCCCCTGCATGGCTTACAAGCAAATGGATTTTCTCATAGCTCTTTCCTATGTCAACAACACCTGACATACCTCTTGTAACACCGCCTGAGTAAGATCTAGTCTGGTCAATTATAAGAACTTCCGGTAAGTCAAAATATACACCTGAATCAACCTGCATATCTGTAGGTGTAATTCTTACAGGCATTTTATATTTAACTTTAGAACTCTTTGATCTTACAATATAGTCTGATCCATTCTTTGTAAGGGTTGCATTCTGAGCAGGAAAACCGTCTCCTTCTACTCTTTCTTTTAATGCAGGAGGCCATCCAATCGCTGCATATGTACCATTATTATATCCTGCTTGTACGAATGCACTTGTATGATACTGAAGATTCACATACTTTGATTCCATATACAACCCATATACATTTAATGTATTATCAGAAGTATCTAATGTCTTATAATAATCATATGTCGCATCAGCCAATATTCTACCATCATCTGCAAAGACAACACTAACTGAGCATATGCTAACTAGCATACACACTGTTATAATTGTTGAAATAATTTTTGAAATTCTGTTAAACTTTTTCATTATTTCACCTCCGCAAATTTAGATGCTCTATATATGATAGTAGCTGCTTCTGCTCTTGTACAAATTCCGTTAGGTCTGAAGCTTCCGTCAGGATAGCCATTAACTATCTTGTTGTATGAAAGAGCTGCTACTGCATCGCTTGCATAATCTGCAATTGTTTCTCCATCAGTAAATTCAGCACCGGCTCCGCCTAGTCCTAAAATACGGTTAACTATTGCACAGATATCCTGTCTTGTTGCATACTGTCCGATACCGAATTCTGTTTCAGATACACCATTGATGAATCCTTCATCTTTCATTGAAATAATATAGTCTGTGTACCATTCACCTACAGGTGCATCTGTAAATGGGGACTCAACATACTTAGTAAGTTCAAGACCTGTTATTCCAAATATCATCTTAACAAGCTGTTCTCTTGTAACAAGACCGTTAGGGTCAAATGTGTCATTGCTTACACCATCCACAACACCCTTTGCCTTTAGGTATGCAATACCTTCAATTGCCCAGTGGTCTTCAGGAATATCCTTGAACACTACAACAGGTGTTTCTACAGGAGGCACGATTGGTGTCATAGCAGCTGAACCGCCACCAAATGTTCCGCCAACAGTTGATACTGGCTTTTTGCCTACACCAGCACCGCCGTCTCCAGCGCCAGAACCTGATCCTGACGACTGAGCTAATGATGAAACAAATGTTGTCAAATCTGCCAATGTATTAAACCCTGCATGAGCTGCGATGCTTGGTTCCATATATTCAGGAACTGTACCAAATGTAAGACCTACATATATACGGTTACCTGCTGAAAGCAATATCTCAACCTGAGCAAATCCTGTATCCTTAGGATTTGTCAATCCTATCAAAACAGTGTTTATAGCAAAATCTTTATACAATTCATCAATAGTTGCATAATTCTTACCCATAACCTTAGCAGCAATTTCCAATTTTCCTGCGCTACTCAATACATTCTTATATGTACTATATATGTTAGTCTGATTCAATGTGTCATACTTGGTGAAATCCAATGTATCTTCACACTTGTAGTTACCTTCTGCATCAAACAACACACTTACCTTAGACTGATTGAACAATGCCAAAATAACCAACTCACGAGCATACTCACATGCCTCTGCAAATTTTTCTGTTGTACCTGCAGTACCTCCGGTTACATAAAGGTTAAACTTATTAAGCATTCCTGCTGCCAACAAATCTTTATCAAGAGCATTATAAAGCTCATCTCTTATTCCCAATACCTCACGATTAGCCCGATTATTAAGGAATGTCTTTATTGTTTCAACATCTGTCTGAAAATTACCTATAAAAGCAGCTCTATCTGATTGTGACAAATAGTTAACTGCAAATAATTTCTCTGCTGAACTTCCGGGAATTTTTGCATATACTTCAAAATCTCCGCCAGCCTCCTTATCAGCAATATTTAATGGGAAAATAAAATCTATTTTCCCATTTTCATCTGTAGTTGTTTGCGCCTGATATTGATAAGCAGCCGCAAGATCCTGCAATGTTCCATTAAATAATGTGTTTTGCAGTAAACTCATATCCCATCCATCATTTAGCACTATCAATGATGCATTAATACCGGGAATTCCCGTTTCTGCTGAAACTGTTACTTTTGAATTAACATAATCAACAGAGTAACCAATATTATTGAATGTTTCGGCACCAACCGGAGCACAGACAGTTACTAAAATACCTGCCACAGACAATAATACCGCTAAAATTCTTTTTTTCATTTTATCTTCACCCTCAGATTATTTTGTAGCTAACCAAGCATCTAATTGCCTTTGCGCTTCTGCCTGGATTTCCAATGCACCTGATTTCTTGAATCTTTCCAAAGCTTCATCATACTTTGCAGGATCAAGTGCACCCGTATTAAATGCAGAAAATTCATCATGAACTGTTGTCAGGTTTGAAATTTCATTTGTTACAGGAGTTGTATCGAAGTTGAAGCCCAATGTTGTAGATTTAACAGCCGTATCGTTAACTTCTCTCATCTGTTCCCACACATCCAGATCCTTACCCTCAATTACATATGAATTGAACTGATTTCCGAAATACCAACCTGAAGTATGTATACCATAACCCTTCTTGTCAAGAAGTCTGATGTGCCCGCTTTCAAGCACTTCATAATGTTTTCCCTCAATACCATGAACCAACATTCTGAACAATTTCTTATCTGTATTAGCAAGTACTAAAAGCTGAACTGCCTTATCAGGATTCTTTGATGTTGTGCTGATAGCTGTAAGTGTTTGTTTGATCATATCTGTTGTTACTGCAGGCTCTGCCCATCTTACTGTAACAACTTCTCCTCTTTCTCCCCTAGCAATATCTTCTTCAACGCCAGGCTTCCATGTTCCCTGTTCAATAGCTGTCAACTTTGATGTCTGTGCTCCGCCTGCACTTGCAACGTCTTTTCTGATATATCCTTTTTTATAGAAATCATGTACTGTCTCTACACATTCTCTGTATTCAGGAGAATCATATATGTAAGTAACCTTGCATTCTTCATCTCTAATATCTGTATAGAATCCCCACATAGTTGGCATAACAAGTGTTAAGTTTTGCAATTCAGGAATAACTGTAAATGCATCAGGTTTCCATACATAAACATCAGGCTCATTGTCACGAATTTTTTCCATAAGAGGCTCAAGGTCTTTTATTGTCTTCACCTTTGATATATCAAAGTTATATTTGTCAACATATTTCTTCATAATAAATGAAGAAGGTGTTATTGCATAGATCTGCTGATTTGGCATCGCATAAATCTTACCATCATTTGTCTTTAATGCTTCCCATGCATAATCAGGGGCTGCTGCCTTCAATTCAGGATACATTTCCAAATATTCATTAAGGCACAAGAAACCTTTTTGTGATACACCTCTGTCATATTTGTTTACAAAGCCTGAGAAAGCAAGGTCAAATTCTGACTGAGATGCCATAAGCATATTCATTTTTTCATTATATGCACCCGAGTCAACCCAGATAATGTCAAGCTTTGCTCCAATCTTTGGTTCAATATACTTGTTTATCTCTGCTTCAACCAGCTCTGTGTCTGCCTTGTGAGCTCCAGGTATATACCATGTAAGTGTAGGCACTTCTCCACTTTCTGTTCCTTTTTTGTTTCCACATGCTGCAAATACTGATGTCATCATCACACATGCTAACAATAACGCAATCTTTCTTTTCATTTTAAATTCCTCCATTCATCATTTTTGACTTTTTTTATTACGTTTTCGTTTCAACCGAAAATATTGATATTATATTTATATCACATATCTGTCATAAATTCAATGTTTTTTTTTAATTTCTTTGTGCTCTTTTTTCACATTTGCTTGATTTTGTTTAATTTTTACTCTATAATTTAATATGTGATAGTATTAATTTTTACTGTATATAATGTGAAATAACTTGTGAGATTTTGAGGTGGAAGAATGATTAAATTTATTGTTATAGATGACGAACCATACGTTGCTGACTTATTTCCCAAGCTCCTTGACTGGCAAAAGCAGGGCTTTGAACTTATGGAAACTTTTACCTCAGCTACCGATGCTCTTGCATGGCTTGCAGAAAACGAATGTAATGTTGTTTTTACAGATATAAATATGCCTGATATGCTAGGAAGCGAGCTTGCAAAAATCTGTCGTCAGGAATATCCGAATGTCGTCATAGTATTCTTCAGCGCATATTCAGATTTCAAATATGCTTATGATGCAATTAAAAATAACGTGTTTGATTATATCCTTAAGCCTATTTCTTCCGACGAACTTCAGGAAACGGTCAGAAGACTTTCCGATAAATTCTCTTCAATTCCCGAAGAGCTGTTTATTATCGGCGACCAACCTACAGAAAATGAAAACAATGCAATTACTATCGCAAAACAATTCATTATGGATCACTACAATGAAGATATTTATGTTTCAGACATCGCAAAGCATGTTAACCTGAGTAATGGGTATTTTTCTGCGCTATACAAGAAAATAACAAACGAAACTGCAGTAAGCACTCTCAGAAACTACAGATTAGTAAAGGCAAAGGAACTTCTGGAAAATAAAAACATAAAATTGAGCACTATCCCCGGACTTGTCGGGCTTAAGAGCTATAGCTATTTTACAAAAATTTTCCAGAGTGCATACGGAGAAACGCCTACAGATTATCGGTCAAGAATTCTTGACAATAAAAAAGGTGATTGAAAATGAAATCATTTAACCGTTTATTTGAAGCAATTAACAATGTTGTCCACTCAAGAAACAGCTATCTTCAAAGAAAATATATGTCATGGTTTATGCTCATCGTTTTAGTTCCTGTTATGATTATTGTTTCAATAATTTTTACATATTCAATTTTAAACAGGAATAATCAGATTAAATCTGGGCTTTCAAGTGACTTGAATATCGCAGAAAATATTTTATCCACCTCACTTAACTCCATTAATACGCAAGCCACTGTCATTATGATAAATCCATCAGTTACTCAGGCAATTTCTGCAGATGACCCCGTGGATGTTTCTGATCATATAGTATATGCCAAAAACTTATTGCATAATACAACAATTACTAATGAACACATTTCATCTGCTTCAATTTACAGTTTTCATAATGATTATTTCTTTGGTTCGAACAATGGTGACTATTTACATAACTTTAAAAATAAGAATGATATCCCCTGGTATGCTCACTATACCACCACAGGCGAGACTGACTTTATTATCAGTGATAAAAACTCAAACGAGAATCACATTTATTTATCAAAGAGCATATATAATGGTGATAAGATTGTAGGGCTTGTAATTTTCCACATTGATGTCGAAAATTTATTTTCTTTCCACGATGATAAGAAATATTTGATTGTTTCTGACTATATTGGAGAAGTTCTGTTTTCCCACATTCCCCAATATACAGGCAAAAAAATATACGAAACAGATAATTGTTTATCTGACTTTTATTTTAACGATGATAGTACGATAAAAATAACATTGAAAAATTCAATGGCAAAAATAAAGCTTCCCTATTATAATATATCTCTGGTTACAATTAATCAGGATGCAAGCTATTCATTCCTGCCTACATATATAATATTGCTTTTGCTTGCACTCATCATAACTACACTGGTCGGATTTTTATTCTCAGTATTTTTAGTGGATATTTTTTATTCGCATATCGCAAAAACAATATCATATCTGACAACAGATTCTGTTACTAACTATGACAGCACTCAGGACGAACTGACTTGGATAAAAAATAGAATATATACAATTCTTGCTTCAAATCACGAGTTGGAAACGGAATTGGCTCAAAGTATTACAAAACTAAAGGATATGCACCTTGTTGCTATGCAGATTCAATCTAATCCACACTTTATGTTTAATGCCTTGAATCTTGCAAGTATGAATGCAATCTCAGAGCTGGGTCTTGACAATACCACATCAAAAATTATTGCTCTGATTTCTGAATTAATCAGAACCACACTCGATACTGATGAATATTTTGCAACAATCGAAGATGAAGTTGTTTTTGCAAATAAATATATGGAGATTGAAAAACTGAAATATGGTGACATATTCGATATTGAATATGACATAGATGAGTCAGTACTTCATTGTAAATCTGTTAAAATAACACTTCAGCCATTTATTGAAAATGCATTTAAGCACGGTATTCACAGATTGCCAAAATCAACACGCGGTCTTATTTGTATCTCAATCAAGCCTCATAATAATGCCATTGTTTTCAAAATTCGTGACAATGGGACGGCTGATAATGATACAATAAAAGAAATAAACAAAAATCTTACAAAAGATATATACTCAATACCTAAGCATAACATAGGTCTGAAAAATGTTAACTCAAGAATCAAAATTCTTTTCGGTGAAAAGTATGGATGTAAAATCTATAGAAAAAATGATATGACAGTTTCTGAGATGGTAATTCCAAAAAAAGACATTGACGAACACTAAAAAATCCACGACAAATGTCGGTGATTTTTTTGATAGTAAAATTGCACAACTTCAAAAAAATTCTTTATACAATATTACATAATTATTACATTCGGTCTCTTTTTGAGTTGACTTTTTTCCATTTTTATTATATACTATTGCGGAATATAATTCAGAAAGAGGGTTTTTCTATTGAAAAAATTTATAGCATTGCTGCTTACACTTTGTGTGGGTTCGTCCCTCATACAAACTACTTTTGCAGCAGATATCGCTGTTTTAGAAATAAGCGATATAAAATTAATTGACAAACTATCAACCGATGAGCTCGAGAGTAATATCGGACAAACTCTGATCACTCCCGTTTCTCAACTTGTTCCAAAAGACAACGGTTTTATGATTTATATGGATGACACATATGCAACAGGTCATACCTTTTCTACTAATAACTTCTTTGGAAACGGAAATTATGATCCACACTTTTCAGCTATTGCGTGGCCTCCGAAATTAAGGGATGAGAGTTTGAGACCAGGTCTTCCGGCTCAGCAGGCTGAAATTAATAACAGCAATAACACTCTTCGTTCAAAACTGTCAGGAATTACATATAATTTACCCAAAAGAAACATTACCGATGTTTCATACTCTAATAAGGTTACTGGTGCTGAGGCTGCCATAATGGATTACGCAGGCTGGAATGGCGGATATAACACAAAATCCGCTGCAGTTCTACCTGTCTATAAAAAAGTTGATAAGATTCATTTTCTTTTAGCAACAGGTTGTAATTACACTTATTACGATCAGCCAAGAACAGGTCCTATCGGGGTATATGTTGACTACAAAGACGGAACAAGCACCCGCCCTTATCAATGGACAGGCGGAACCGGTTCATATGAGGATGCCTTCAGATATAACTTCCGTGATCACGAAAATCATACTGATGCTAAGGGTCAGAATGGTTATCTTTGTATTGACCTTCCTACGGCACTTGACGGTCAGAAAAATAATACTGACCACTTTGTGGCAGATTTTGAAAACTACTTTTGCAAAAGAACCTATGCATCATCTAGTGAACGGACTCTTGATTACGAAGGGACATTTGAAAAAAATTATGAAAAATCACCTACAACTATTGCAGCATACGAATATTATATAGATGTTGATGAGAACAAAACAGTTAAGGACCTTGTTTTTGTCAATGAAATACTTGAGGCCAGAACAGGTATTTCTATTCTTGGTATTGCTTATGAATATGCTGAGGATAACGGCATAAAAGGACAGGTTGAATCACTTAATAATTCACTTGACCATATTGTTGCAAAAGGTAATGATGCAACTTTAGATGAGATTATAGATACAACAACCAAAATAATAGATTTGAAAGAAGACGACCATGGTAAATATATCAGCTTTAACGAAAAGACATCAACTTTTTCTGATAATGACAGAGAGATAAGAACTGTTGGTAAAAACTCTCACTTTGAAGTGAATTTTAAAGCATTAAATTCTTCTTCAACGCCTACCGTTATGAGTCTTATCACAGCACTCTATGATGACAATGACACCTTAGTTGATGCTATTAAAACTGATGTGACAATTCCGGCATTCTGGAAAAAGTCAACCATTTCCGCAAATGTCAGCTTGCCAAATAAGGATTTTTCTTATGCAAGATTCTATGTATGGGATGATGAAATAGAGCCTTATGGCGACAGAGTTTTCTACACAAAGGACGACATCTTCACACAGGTTGACCTTACCGATTTTGCTAATGGTAAATTCTATGCCAATGCAGACAGATCTACTGTCAAATGGTCTTCAGAAAACCCTCGAGAATTGAGATTGCCTACATACAATAATGACATGAACCTCGACGGTCGTTCTGATTTTCCGGGATATACCGGCAGCGGAAACGATAAAACTGCTGCATACTATCCATTGCAGACAAAAGAAAATAAAACAAAAATCCTAGACCCATATGATGGTTTTCTTCATTCAGACAGAACAGGTGTTATGTATGCTATGCCTCAGAAGCGTGATGGCGTTCATAATAAAGAGGTTGTGACCGTATCTAATAAAGATGTAAACAGAATTGCTACAATTTATTTAGAAAATGATATATACGAAAGAATACATTTCATTGTTTCGGCTTCTCTTAAAGATGCAACTAAGATACAAGCCATTGTAAACTTTACTGATGGTTCAAGAGATATTTCATATTATGATATTTGCAAAAATGACGATGTCACAAATGAACACTGCATAGCAAATCTGTGGAGTGCCATATCTAAAGACGGTAACGGATTTAAGACTGAAAATGCCAATTCAATAAACTTGTTAATGCTTGAATATTCAATTAATATCAATAACCCAAAGGTTGTTGACAGTATATCATTTGCGCTGATGCCAAAAGGCAGGCTTGAAGTTGTTCCGACAGATATGATAGGTAATGTTGCTATTACTGCCATAACAACACAAAAAGCTTCATATCAGAATGCAAAAAACTATGTGAATAACAAAATGAGCAGCGAATACCTTGAGGAAGAAGCTGACGCTTTAAATAAAATTATTGAATTCCTCGATGCAAAGGGCATTGACTGCAGTGAATTTGATATTCCTGCATCAAGCAGCAGTGCAAGACAAGTATTCATTTCTGCTGATGCCAATGCTTTAACCGCAGACGGAACAATTAATAATCCGTTTGCAACTGTTGATGACGCTTGTGAATATATCAGAAGCAATACTTCATATATAGGCGACTGGGAAGTTCTTTTCCGCGGCGGAACTTATGTAATTACTGAATCAATAGTAATAAACGAAGAGACTCTTCCGAATATAGCCTCAGTAACATTTAAGCCTTATAACAATGAAAAGGTTGAATTTACGGGAAGCAAGGCGATTGATATGTCGATGAAAACTTTGGCTACTGACATTAATTCAAGACTTCCATCCTCTTCTGTTAATAAGGTATATAAGATTAACCTGACAGAACAAGGTATAACAGATGTATCTCCATATGTACTTTTAAAGTATATGAAAACAAGAACTCCTGCAAGCAGAATTATCATTGATGAAATTTCTTATAATGTAGCAAGATGGCCAAATGAAGGAAGCAAGGAAGAAGCTTCATTTGAAA
>JAZOTJ010000031.1:0-3868 GCA_045657585.1 Clostridia bacterium
GTCCTTATTTCCATTGATTGCAGAAAGCACAGGTGTAATTGTTGTTCCTATATTCTGTCCTAAAATAATCGGGATTGCGACTGCATAGGAAATTGTTCCTGTTGCAGACAAGGCCTGCAAAATACCAACTGATGCTGATGAAGATTGAATTATCGCAGTAAGGACAAGACCTGCCAAAATACCCATTATCGGATTTTCAAACATAATAAGTATTTTTGTGAAATTCTCATTATCCTTAAGTCCTGAAACCGCACCACTCATTGCATCCATACCAAACATAAGAACTGCAAATCCCAAAAAAATTAATGCAATATTTTTCTTTTTGTCTGATTTTGAAAACATTGTTATAGCAACACCGATTACTGCAAGTACAGGTGTCCATGAATCAGGCTTTAGGATTTTTATAAAGAAGCTGTCACCACTGATTCCCGATGTACTCAAAAGCCATGATGTGACTGTTGTTCCGACATTTGCACCCATTATCGTGCTGATTGTCTGTGAAAGGCGCATAATTCCTGAATTAACAAAACCAACAAGCATAACAGTTGTTGCTGATGAGGATTGGATTACCGCTGTTACCACAAATCCCAACAAAAAGCCTTTGAATTTATTAGATGTAAGCTTTCCTAAAATGTATTCAAGCTTTCCTCCAGAGAGTTTTTTCAAGCCATCGCCCATAACATCCATTCCATAAAGAAATAACGCCAATCCGCCTATTAATGATAATACTGAAAAAATGTCCATATTCTTTCTCCTTTATCTGTATGTATTGTTTATTATACCAATTTAATCTAAAGTTATAGCATCCTGTTCCGTTTCTTCAGGCACAGGCTCAATTGTATCCTCTTCAGACTCAACCGCTGTCTGATTGGTTTCAGGAACATTTTCCTCTTCTTCATTCGGTTTTTGTATATTCTCTACCTTCGGCTCATCGTCATCCTCGTCTTCATCTTCTGTATCTTCACTGACAGGCTTCTTGTCCTCTTCCTTATTTGTAGTATCTGAAGTAAGCACCTTATTTGTCCCGTCAACATCATTGACATTAATCACATTTGTCAAATTTTCGCCCGGATATCCGAAAGAATTAACTATTAATTCTCTTGTACCATCCAGATCACATACGTAATACCAACCGCTGTTTGTTCTTTTTGATTCTCCCGGAAGGTTATGTGTTTCAATACTTTCAGAAGTCAGTCCATTTAAGTATTTTGCATACTTTATAATGTCGCTTGTAGTGAAGTTTGTTTTAATATTCTTTTTCATTTTTGAGTAGATTGATGGAAGCTTTGCGATTAATGACAGATTAACCTTTTGGTCAACCATAGCACGTATAAATTCCTGCTGTCTTTCAACTCTGCTTGTGTCACTTCCGTCCCCAACTCCATAATTACTTTTTCTGTATCTTAAGAACTGCTGAACCTGGTTTCCCTTGAGCTTTTGCAAGCCTGGTTTCAGGTGAATTGACAGGTCTTGCGCAGGGTCATCATAGTTCATACCTCTGCCATTACCCTCAACATCAGGCACATCGAATTCAATCGGCCCTAAAACATCTGTTATTTCATCAATTGCATCAAAGCTGAATTCTATGTAATAGTGAATTGGAACTCCTGTAAGAGCTGTAACCGCCCTGACACTTCCTAAAGGTCCGAGCATCTTGTTGTTTTTATCATGCATTGCATGGATTTCGTTTATTTTTCTATAAACGCCTCTGTCCTTAACTCTAACTTGCGTATCTCTTGGAATTGACATAATATTTGCTTTTGTCTGCTTCATATCATATGAAACAAGCATCATTGCATCGGTTCTTAATCCCTCTTTATCAACTCCCAATACCAATACATTGAGTTTTCCCTTGTCCATATCAACAGGAATAAGTGCACCTGCATCATCACCGTCAGTTCCCCAACCCATTCCCATTACAATCAGGAATGCGATAACCAGCGCAAAAACAATTACCAAAAATGATTTTAGTCCGTTTTTCTTTTTCTTCTTTTTTACCTGTCTTTTGTTTACAGTTGTTGCTTTCTTTTTAACAGTTTTATTTGTTGTTTGTCTTGGAGTATTTTTTAGAATTTCAGGAACGTCAAGTTCTTCTACTCTTGTTCTTGGATTTTTACCTCTTGCTCTCTTCACCAAACCACCCTTCCTTTAATAAACACCTTTTTTAATTCGCTCCCGGTCTCACAAAATTCTCTGCTGAATTTATGCTTTCAATCGGTTTAATCACAGGAGCCTCAGGCTCTATATCAGGTTCATTAACCTCTTCTTTTGTATTTGTTTCCTCTTTTTCTGATGAAGAGGTTGTTTCTTTTTCATCCTCATCTGTTGTACTGTCAGGATTTTTAGAAGGTCTATTCGGAGTTTTATCCTTTGTTTCAGTCTTTTTAGGTTTTTCTTCTTCCTCTTCCTTGTCCTCTTCTTCATCATCTGCATCATTTATCTGTGTTTTCTTATCGTTATTTTCAACATAAGGCTTATGTTTATCCGCCTCAAGAACAACAATATCCTCAGGATTTAAAATTTCTGTGGTAGTCTTTCCATATACCGCTCCTGCTATTGGCTTTCCGCTTGTTATATCCTTTGTTTCATATCCAAAGGTATTCTGAACAAGAAGCTTGATGTCCTTGATATCAGGAAGCCAGTATGATGTCGGATATTCACTTCCGCTGTAATGCCCCGGAAGCTGGTGCATCACAAGATTATTAAGGTCAATATTTAAAAGACTGTTTGCATATTTCACTATGTCATTAAGTTTGAAATTCGTTTTTACATTTTCTGATAATACCTTATATAAATCAGGTAGCTTTGTTATAATCTGAGAGTTTAATTTTTGTTCAGCCAATGCTTTTATAAATTGTTGCTGAACTTCGACTCTTTTTATATCTCCCTGCGGATACTGTCTGAAACGAACAAGCTGTTCTGCTTTATCTCCGTCAAGAAGCTGGTATCCCGGTGAGAGATTAATATTCAGATCCTGAACAGGATCTCTGTATTTCATTGTCTGCGGAACATCAAAATACACTCCTCCAAGAGCATCAATGGTTTCTCTAAAGGCTTCAAACGAGAATTCCACATAATAATTTATCGGAATACCTGTTAATCTTGTTACTGCATCTATTGAACCATTTGCACCTTTTATCTTTCCATTTGAACCGGTTATTGCATGTGCTGCATTAATTTTCTGAAATCTTGAGCCGATATACATTCTTGTGTCTCTTGGAACTGAGAGCATATTTACGACGCCATTTGATGCATCATATGAAGCAACAACAATTGTGTCAGTACGAAGGCCCTCCTTGTCAACTCCCAGAATCAACACATTAACCTTGCCTGAAACCTCATCAACAGGCTCAATCTCTTCAATTATTTCTTTATTATCAAACAATCCTCCAAGTCCCAATGTCAATAATGATGCAATTATTATTACAATAAGAGATATTGAAAAAATTGCTGCATATTTTTTTCTTTGTTTTATCTTTTTTGTTCTCTTTTCCAACTCTTTCTTCTTTTGCAAAAGTCTTGAATCGGATTCTGTATTATTTTCTATAGCTATAGTCTGATTTTTCTGTTCTTTTGTTTTCTTTTCAAAAAAGCCTGATTTTCTGGCTCTTTTCATATGTTGCACTCCCTCTCATGTTGAAATAAAATATGTATTGTAACGTTATTCTTCCTTGTTTGTCGTAAAATAACGCACACTTTCCCAAATTACTTTTATTATATCATTTTCCCCACACATAGTCAATGATTATCAAAAATTTAACTATCATATTTTTATCAGTTTATGTCATATAATTTAATGTGCATTATTGTACGAAATAATCAAAATAAAGTGAGGTCGTTTTGATGAAAAAGATTTTTACACTTATTT
>JAZOTJ010000032.1:0-18871 GCA_045657585.1 Clostridia bacterium
AGTTTTAAAATATGAGGAAGGCACAAGAATTCAGATTTTAGCACCTGTTATAAAGGGTAAGAAGGGTGAACATAAAAAAGTATTTGAAAAAGCTAAGAAGAGTGGCTTTGTAAGAGTAAAGGCTGATGGTATATTATATGATTTGTCAGACGATATAGAGCTTGAAAAAACAAAAAAACATAATATTGAAATAGTTGTTGACCGTCTTATAATAAAGGCAGATATGTCAAGACACAGGCTTGTTGACTCAATAGAAACTGCGCTTGAATTATCAGGCGATATTGTTATGATTGAAACTATTGGGGGAGATATAAGAACATTCAGTCAAAATTATGCATGTCATGATTGTGATATAAATTTACAGGAGCTTTCTCCAAGACTGTTTTCATTCAATAATCCATATGGTGCATGTCCCGACTGTGACGGACTTGGTGAGTTGTCAAAGGTTGACCCAAGATTGATAATTCACGATGAAAATCTGGGACTGTTAGAGGGAGCTATCTATTGCACAGGCTGGGCGGCACCCGAAATTGAAGACAGTATGGCACATATGTATTATGTGGGTATTGCAAAGCATTATGGATTTGATATAAATTTACCATTTAAGGATATTCCGAAAGAAGCACAGAATGTTGTTTTGTATGGTTCAAAGGGAGAAAAAATTAAGTTTGATTATACCAGAAACTATGGTAAAGGAAGCTATTATAATGAATTTGAGGGTGTTGTGACAAACCTTGAGAGAAGATATCATCAGACAGGCTCGGATTATGCAAAATTTGATATTGAAAAGTATATAAATACGGTAAAATGCAACAGATGCAGTGGAGCGAGATTGAATGATGAAGTTTTAGCTGTCACAGTCAATGGAGTCAATATATATGAACTTACATGTATGTCAATCAGGGAAGAACTGGAGTTTATTGAGAATTTAAAGCTGTCCGAAAGGGAAATGTTTATTGCATCACAGGTGTTGAAAGAGATAAAAGCAAGACTTAAATTCTTGTTGGATGTAGGTCTTGATTATCTGAATTTATCCCGTTCAGCAGGCACATTGTCAGGCGGAGAAGCACAGAGAATAAGGCTTGCAACTCAGATTGGCTCCGGATTGACAGGAGTATTGTATATTCTTGATGAGCCAAGTATAGGATTGCATCAGCGTGATAACGATAAGTTGATAGGAACTCTTAAGAATTTAAAAGATTTAGGAAACACTGTTATTGTAGTTGAACATGACGAGGACACAATGTTAGCTGCTGATTACATTGTGGACATAGGTCCAAAAGCAGGAATACATGGCGGAGAGGTTGTCGGAGCCGGAACTGCTGATGAATTAAAAAAGTGCAACAAGAGCATAACAGGTCATTATTTAAGCAGACAAAAGTTTATTAAGGTTCCTGAAAAAAGAAGAGAGCCGTTTGGTGAAATAGAAGTATTGGGTGCTTGCGAAAACAATCTTAAGAAAATAGATGTAAAAATTCCTTTAGGTGTTCTGACATGTGTGACAGGTGTTTCAGGCTCAGGTAAATCTTCTCTGATAAATGAAATTCTGTATAAGAGACTTGCAAGAGATTTGAACAGAGCTAAAACTCATCCCGGGGAGCATAAGAATATAACAGGAACAGAGCAGCTTGATAAAATCATAGATATAAACCAATCTCCTATCGGAAGAACTCCGCGTTCAAACCCTGCAACATATACTAATGTATTTAATGATATCAGAGAGATTTTTGCATCAACAAACGAAGCAAAAATCCGCGGATATAAAGCAGGAAGATTCAGTTTTAATGTTAGCGGCGGAAGATGTGAGGCTTGTTCTGGTGATGGAATAGTTAAGATTGAAATGCATTTTTTGGCAGATGTATATGTACCTTGTGAAGTGTGCAAGGGTAAAAGATATAACAGAGAAACACTTGAAGTAAAATATAAGGGTAAGAATATCTATGAAGTTCTTGAAATGACAGTTGATGAGGCTGTTGAATTCTTTGAAAATCTCCCGAGAATAAGAAGAAAGCTTGAAACTCTCAAAGAGGTAGGCTTGGGATATATTAAGCTTGGACAAAGTTCTACAACATTATCAGGCGGTGAGGCTCAGAGAGTCAAGCTTGCAACTGAGCTTTCAAAAAGGAGCACAGGAAAAACTATCTATGTTTTAGATGAGCCTACAACAGGTTTGCACACGGCAGACGTTCATAAGCTTATCAAAGTTTTGGATAAGCTTGTTGAGGGCGGAAATTCTGTTGTTGTCATAGAACATAATCTTGATGTCATAAAAACAGCGGACTATATAATTGATTTAGGTCCTGAGGGTGGAGCAGGCGGAGGAACAGTTGTAGCTTGCGGAACTCCTGAGGAGGTTTCGAAGAACAAAAAATCCTATACGGGAAAATACCTGAAAAAAGTGCTGGAGGAAGCAAAGAATGTATGATTTAATACTTTTTGATTTGGACGGAACACTGACATACCCCGAAGAAGGAATTACAAAATCAGTGCAATATGCATTGGAAAAGTATGGGATATATGAGGATAATATAGACAATCTGAGACGCTTTATTGGTCCGCCATTGGTTGATGGATTTATGGGATTTTATGGTATGAGCAAAGAAGATGCTCTGGGTGCTCTTGCCAGGTACAGAGAAAGATTTTCCGATGTCGGTATTTATGAAAATGAACTGATTTCAGGAGCAGAGGACTTGTTGAAGAAATTGAAAAATATGGGGAAAAGAATTGCTCTTGCAACTTCAAAGCCACACATATATGCACGCAAAATATTAGAATATTTTGATATAATAAAGTATTTTGATATCTTGGTTGGTGCTGAATTTGATGGCACAAGAAATGAAAAATCAGAAGTTATAAAAGAGGTTTTAAAACAGGCAGGAGTGTATAAAAATCCTGTTATGGTTGGAGATAGAAAACATGATGTTATCGGAGCAAAACTCAATGGCATTCCTTGCATAGGCGTCAGCTTTGGATTTGCAGAAAAAGGAGAGCTGGAAGAAAACGGTGTGCTTGAAATTGCTGATGATATGGAAAAGCTTTTTGAAATTCTTGCAGAATAATGTTTTGTTTTAATTGACATTAGTTACTATTTAGGATAAAATATATAATAACAATAAGCATTGGAGGATAGTTAAATGTATATAGGAATAGATTTGGGTGGAACAAATATTGCAGTCGGAATAGTTGATGAGAGTGGGAAAATAATTGCCAAGGATTCAGCACCTACAATTGCCGAAAGAGGCTATAAGGAAATTGTGAAAAATATGGCAGAGCTTACAAAGAAAATTATTGCTGATAACAATCTGTCAGAGAGTGATATAAAAGGTGTTGGAATAGGGTGTCCGGGAACTGTTGATTCCAAAGAGGGTGTTGTTATATTCAGTAACAATATCAGAATGGAAAACGTGCCTTTGGTTGAGGAGTTTAAACAGTATTTTGATGCTAATGTTTCAATTATGAATGATGCAGATGCAGCAGCGTTTGGCGAATATATGATTAATGGAAACGGTGCAGACTCCTTTATTTTCATAACACTTGGAACAGGTGTTGGCGGCGGAGTTGTTATTAATGGTAAAGTTTATAATGGCTTTAACTGTGCAGGCGGAGAACTTGGACATATTACTCTTGTGCATGATGGAATTCCTTGTAACTGCGGAAATATTGGTTGTTGGGAGGCTTATGCTTCTGTTACAGCACTGATAAAGCAGACTGATGAAGCTATGAAGAGAAACCCTCAGAGTCTTATGCATAAAATTGCGGAAAAAGAGGGAAAAATCAGCGGAAGAACAGCTTTTGATGCAGCAAAGGCAGGGGACAGAGCTGGTACAAAGGTAGTTGAAAAATATTTGGAGTATGTTGGCTCAGGATTAGTAAGTATTGTTAATATATTCCAACCTGAGAAGCTTGTGATTGGTGGAGGAATAAGCAAGGAGGGAGATTATCTCTTAAATCCTATTAAAGAATATTGCTATGGCCACGAATATAATAAGAGTAATAAAAAGACTGACATCACTATTGCAACATTATTTAATGACGCAGGAATAATCGGTGCGGCGCTTGCTTCTAAACTTTGATGATGTAATAAAAAATATCACTTACGAATAAAAATAAACAAATAAGTTTATTTTGATTTGTGGGTGATTTTTTTGTTTATAGTAAAGAGCAGAAAAGAGGTTTTGTGGTCGTCATTATTTGTGGCAACAGGTCTTTTGGTTGGAGTAGCATTGAGCCTGACTCCTGTTTTGAAAACATTTGATGAAGATAAAAGGGACTTTTGTGTTGTCATAGATGCAGGACACGGACTTCCTGATGGAGGAGCTATAGGGGCAGGTGGAAGTATTGAACAAAAAATAAATCTTGCGGTTTCAAAAAAAGTTGAGGAGATTTTGAGCGTAAGGGGAATAAGGGTTGTTATGACACGAAATGACGAAAACTGTTTGTCGGAAGAAATGCCTGGAAAAAGTCTTCGTGAAATGAAAAGGGAGGATATGAATGAAAGACTCAAAATCATAAAGAAAAGTAACGCAGACCTTTTTGTATCCATACATATGAATCATTTTGAACAGAAGAAGGTAAATGGGTTAAGACTTTTTTATGACAAAACTCATCCCGAAACAGAAGAACTTGCAAACTCTATGCAGAATAAAATGTCAGAAATTACGGGGGCAAAAACATATGCAGTAAAAACTGCGGACCAATCTCTGTTTTTAATGAAAAATCCGCCTGTTCCCGCGATTTTAGCTGAGTGCGGATTCATGTCAAATCCTGAAGAAGAGAAAAAACTAAATGATAATGATTACCAGTCAAGACTTGCATGGGCTATAGCACAATCAATTGAAGAATACTTAAATGGTCAAAAAAATAACAATTAAATATTGACTTATTGTAATTTGTGTTATATAATTATATAGTATTTAAAATGACATAATTTACTGATTTGGAGGGTTTTTAAAATGAGCAGAGTATATAATTTTTCTGCAGGTCCTTCAATGCTTCCTGAGGAAGTGTTGAAAAAGGCACAGGATGAAATGGTTGAATATGGCAAGACAGGAATGTCTGTAATGGAAATGAGCCATCGTTCAAAGGACTATGAGGCAATCATAAATGGTTGTGAAGCATTGGTAAGAGAGTTGATGAATGTACCTGATAACTATAAGGTATTATTCTTACAGGGTGGCGCATCAAGCCAGTTCACAATGATTCCTATGAACATTGGTAATAAGAATAAAAAATGTGACATTGTTATAACAGGTCAATGGGCTAAAAAGGCTGCACAGGAGGCTAAGAGATATATTGAAGTTAATGAAATTGCATCATCAGCAGATAAGACATTCAGCTATATTCCAAAGCTTGATAAGTCAACATTCTCAAAGGATGCAGACTATTTCTACATTTGTATGAATAACACAATTTATGGAACAAAGTATAACGAGTTACCTGATACAGGTGATGTTCCGTTGATTGCAGATATATCATCAATGGTAATGTCAGAAGTAATGGATGTTTCAAAATTTGGTATGTTATATGCAGGTGCACAAAAGAATTTGGGACCTGCAGGTGTGACTCTTTGCATAATCAGAGAGGATTTGATAGGCAATCCGATGGATATAACTCCAACAATGTTCAATTACCAGATTCATGTTGATAATGGTTCAATGTATAACACACCACCTACATATGGTATCTATATTATGAAGTTAGTTCTTGAGTGGATTAAGGAAAAGGGCGGAATTGCAGCAGTTCAGAAGATGAACGAAGAAAAGGCTAAAATTCTTTATGATTTCCTTGATTCATCAGAAATGTTCAGAGGTACAGTTGTAAAAGAAGACCGTTCATTGATGAATGTGCCGTTTGTTACAGGTAACGAAGAGCTTGATGCTAAATTTGTTAAGGAAGCAAAAGAAGCAGGTTTTGTTAACTTAAAAGGTCACAGAACTGTTGGCGGTATGAGAGCAAGTATCTATAATGCTATGCCTGTTGAAGGAGTTAAGGCTTTGGTTGAATTTATGAAAAAGTTTGAAGCACAAAATAAATAATCAAGATAGAGAACGATTAATTTCGTTCTCTTTTTTAAATAAATAGCTTGTATTTTTTACAAAAATATGGTAAAATAACAATAACTGTACGAAGAGAAAGGATTGAGAATATGGCAAAGGGAATTTATGATTTGCATCTTGAATACACCGATTTAAAGGATTTGATAAACGATGTTGCAGTTCGTTTTAGTGAGGAGCCTGTATTCAAGTATGAGAAAAAAGGTATAAAGACAGAGATATCATTTGCAAGATTTAAAAATGACATAGACGGATTTGGAGCATATCTTTTTGATAAAGGTTTTAATGGTGACAAAAAGATTGCAGTTTTAGGCGAAAACAGTTATGAATGGATAGTGACATATTTTAGTGTTGTTAATGGTGGAAATGTTATAATTCCATTAGATAAGGAATTGAAGCCTAATGAACTTTTGGTTTTATTGAATTCGAGTGAAACTGATGTTTTGGTATATTCAAAACATAAGCAAAAAGCTGTTGATGA
Organism: Clostridia bacterium; assembly: GCA_045657585.1. GTDB lineage: Bacteria > Bacillota > Clostridia > UBA1381 > UBA1381 > RGIG1988. The sequence goes on from JAZOTJ010000032.1 coordinate 6,535, forward strand.
AATGGTTGAAGCAGGACTGCAGGTTCCGAATTTAATCTGTATGGATGAAATGGATAAGCTATGTCAGGAAGGACAGGATATTATCGCAGGCGGAAATACAGAGTATCTTGATGTTAAGATTGATGTTGAAAAGATGTGTGCAATCATATATACATCAGGAACAACAGGAAATCCAAAGGGTGTTATGTTAAATCAGAAGAATCTGACTCGAGATGCATATTTAAGCATTTCCTGCAGTAAAATTCCAAGAGATACAGTTGCAGTGTTACCATTAAATCATACCTTTGGTTTTATGGCGTGTATTTTGTGTCAGGTGTGGATGGGTTATTGCACATTTATCACAAGTAGTTTGAAGACCTTTATGAGAGATGTCAAGGAACATAAGCCTGCACATATATCTGTTGTACCTTTGTTTGTGGAAAGCATCTATAAGAACATCTGGAAAACTGCTGAAAAATCAGGTAAGGCAGGTCTTTTGAAAAAACTTATCAAGGTAAGCAATGGAATGAGAAAAGTTGGAATAGATATGAGAAGAACACTTTTTAAAACTGTTCTTGATGGTTTTGGCGGAAATCTTGAAATGATTATTTCAGGTGGAGCACCTATTGATGATATCTATATGAAAGGTCTTGAGGATTTTGGTATCACAATTATCAATGGTTATGGAATAACGGAGTGCTCACCAATTGTTGCACTAAATAGAGTTGAGTGTGTTAAGTACGGAACGGTCGGTAAAGCAATCCCTACTGTTTCAGTTAAAATTGAAAATCCTAATGAGGATGGCGAAGGAGAAGTCTGGGTTAAGGGCGATATTGTTATGATGGGATATTATAACAATGAAGAAGCTACTAATGAGGTTGTTAAAGACGGGTGGTTCAACACTGGTGACATCGGCAAAATGGTTGATGGTGAATTCTTAGGTATCACAGGAAGAAAGAAAAACCTGATAATTCTTGCAAATGGCAAGAATGTTTATCCTGAAGAACTGGAATTTCTGGTATCTCATATTGAAGGGGTTACTGAATGTCTTGTTTATGAAGAGGATGATATGATAGCTGTTGAAATATATTCTGATGCTGAGGAAGACAGAGAACAGGTTAAAGAAAATATCAAAAAAGGTATTCAGGATCTTAATAACACTCTTGCATCATACAAGCAAATCAGAAAAATCAAATTCCGCTCAGTTGAATTTGAGAAAACTACAACAAAGAAAATCAAGAGAAGCTATAAGAATTAATCGAAAGTAAAATCAATTCCCCTAATCAACATATATTGATTAGGGGAATTTTGCGGAGAAAATAAATATTTAAAAAAATTAAAAAAATGCTTGCAAAACCAAAAAATGTGTGTTATACTATTAGATGGCTCGTTGTGGGCAAAAAATCTTATAAGGAGGGGAATGCCGTGAGAGAAGGAATTCATCCTGATTATAAGCAAACAACTATAAAATGTGCTTGTGGTGAAGTGATTGAAACAGGTTCAACAAAGGAAAATATCCAGGTTGAAATTTGTTCAAAGTGTCACCCATTCTACACTGGTAAGCAAAAACTTGTTGATACCGGTGGTAGAGTTGAAAAGTTCAACAAGCGTTTCAACAGAAACAAATAATAAGTTGTATTGCTTAACAAAAAAACTTGAATTTTATTTAACCTATAGCTTGGATAACCGAATCACCAACGGTTTCTCGGCATAAGGGGATCATTAATTATAGGAGGTGAAAACCAATGACTAAAGAGAGAAAGCAAGAAATTATTGCAACATATGCTACTCATGAAGGAGATACAGGTTCTCCTGAGGTTCAGATTGCTCTTTTGACAGAAAGAATCAATCATTTGAACAATGAACATCTTAACGAGCATAAGAAGGACTTCCACTCAAGAAGAGGTCTTTTGATGATGGTTGGTAAGAGAAGAAACCTACTTCAATATCTTAAGTCACAGGATATCGAAAGATATCGTGATTTGGTTAACAAATTAGGACTTAGAAAATAATAGAGCATTAAAGGCAAGCGGGTTGCTTAAGGGTTATTCGCTTGCTTTCTTTGCAATATATAAGGGAACAGATGATTATTTAGCAAATAAGCAGAGTGCCTGAATTTCAGACATTGTGCCTATCTGCTAAAATAATATCGTTTCCTTTTAAGATTTTATAATGTAAAGGAGAGAAAGAAATGTTTAGAACATTTGAAACAACATTAGCCGGCAGACCGCTGGTTATTGAAACAGGAAAAATGGCAATGCTTACAAACGGTCATTGCGTAGTGCGCTATGGTGATACAGTTGTTATGGTAAATGTAACAGCAGCAAGAACACCAAGAGAGGGAGTAGATTTCTTCCCTTTGAGCGTTGATTATGAAGAAAAACTATATTCAGTTGGTAAAATTCCGGGAGGATATGTAAAGCGTGAAGGTAAGCCATCAGAAAAGGCTATTCTTACAAGCCGTGTTATAGACAGACCTATAAGACCTTTATTCCCTGCAGACCTGAGAAATGATGTGTCTGTTGTTGCGACTGTTTTGTCAGTTGAACAGGACAACCCTCCTGAAGTTGCTGCAATGATTGGTACATCAATTGCCCTTTCAATTTCAGATGTTCCGTGGAACGGACCTATTGGTGGCGTGTGGCTTGGTTTGGTTGATGGCGAGTATATTATAAACCCAACAGTAGCGCAGAGAGAAAAGTCACAGATGCAGGTAACTGTTGCCGGTACAAGAGAAAAAGTTGTTATGATTGAAGCTGGCGCAAATGAAATCGAAGAAGATGTTATGCTTGAGGGTATCAAGTTTGCACACAAGACTATTATAGAGCTTTGTGATTTTATTGAATCTATCCAAAAGGAAATAGGAAAAGAAAAATTCAGCTATGAGGCTCACACTGTAAATCAGGAAATATGGAATGCAATCAAGGCTATGTCATATGACAAGATTAAGGTTGCTCTTGATACTGATGACAAAAACATCAGAGACGAGAGAATGGGTGTCATTGAGGACGAAATTTTGGAAGCACTTTCAGAACAATTCCCTGATATATCAGAACAACTTGGAGAAATTCTTTATAAGATGCAGAAGGAAATTGTAAGAGCGTGGCTTGTTGAGGGAAGAAGAGTTGACGGAAGAGGTCTTGATGAAATCAGACCGCTTGCTGCAGAGGTTGACTTGTTGCCAAGAACACATGGTTCAGGTATGTTTACAAGAGGACAGACTCAGGTTCTTACAGTTGCAACTTTAGCACCTTTGGCTGAAGTTCAGAAATTAGATGGTATTGATGAGGATGATACAAAGAGATATATGCATCATTATAACTTCCCATCATACTCAGTTGGTGAAACAAAACCATCAAGAGGCCCTGGAAGAAGAGAAATCGGACATGGTGCTTTGGCAGAACGTTCATTGGTTCCTGTATTACCGTCAGAAGATGAATTCCCATATGCTATAAGAACTGTATCAGAAGTATTGAGCTCAAATGGTTCAACTTCACAGGGTAGTGTGTGTGGTTCAACATTGGCATTGATGGCAGCAGGTGTTCCGATAAAAGCTCCGGTTGCAGGTATTTCCTGCGGACTTATCACAACAGAAAACGGATTTACAACTATGGTAGATATTCAGGGACTTGAAGATTTCTATGGAGAAATGGACTTTAAAGTGGCAGGTACAAAGAAGGGTATCACATCTATTCAGGTTGATATCAAAAATGATGGTTTGCCATATGAAGTTATCAATGAAGCTTTCCAGAAGACAAAGAAAGCAAGAAACTATATAATTGATGAAATATTGCTAAAGGCTATTCCTGAAGTGAGAAGTGAGTTGTCACCATATGCACCAAAGGTTAGTACGATGCATATTGATCCTGATAAAATCAGAGAGGTTATCGGTCAGGGCGGAAAGGTTATTCAGAAGATTGTTGCTGATACAGGCGCAAAGATTGACATTGAGGATGATGGAACAATCCACATTTTCGCAGTTAATCAGGAGTCAGGCGATGCTGCAAGAAATGCAATTGAATTAATCGTAAAGGAACCTGAGGTTGGAGAAATCTATGAGGGATTGGTTAAGACAATTCAACCATTTGGTGCATTTGTTGAGATTCTTCCTGGAAAAGATGGTCTTTGCCATATTTCAAAGCTTGCTCATAAGAGAGTTGAAAAGGTTGAGGATGTGGTCAATGTTGGCGATATCTTGACTGTAAAGGTTATGGAAATTGATGAAAAGACAGGCAAAATCAGTCTTTCTCATAAGGATACAATTGCAAAAGAAGAAGAGTAAAGTTCTGAAAAGAGGATGTTTTTAAAATGTCCTCTTTTTTTTGTTACAAAAACTTAAAATAAATTTGTCAAAAACCTATTGGAACTTTTGAAAAAGTATTGTATAATAAGTATGATAAGATTAGAGACAGTATTTTTTGATGGGAGTGAGAGCGTTGGAAAGAGTATTTGATTATTTAGGCAAGTTTATTCAACTTGTAAAGGTAACAGATATAATTGACATAGTAATAGTGGCAGTACTTATTTATCAGATTTTAAAGATGATCAGGGAAACAAGAACAATGCAATTAGTTAAAGGAATTGCTATTTTGTTGGTTGTTTTGCAGATAAGCACATGGCTTAATTTCACTGTTATAAATTATATATTGAAAAATATTATGCAGGTCGGATTGTTTATGGTTGTTGTTATCTTTCAACCCGAACTCAGAAGCATACTTGAAAAAGTTGGACATTCAAAAGTTGGTAAGCTCATTGATTTTTCGACAAGTCAGATGGATGATGATGGGGTTCAGAAGGTCATAGGAGAGCTTGTTTTGGCAACAGTTAATTTGTCTCAGAATAAAACAGGTGCATTGATTGTTTTGGAGAGAATGACAAAGCTTGGTGATGTGGCGGATACGGGTACGATTTTAAATTCAGAGATAACAGCAGCATTGTTGGAAAACATTTTTGTTCCGAATACTCCGCTACACGATGGTGCAGTAATAATCCGTGATGACAGGATTTATTCAGCAGGCTGCGTTTTACCATTGACATCAAACAAAAATCTTTCAAGAGAACTGGGAACAAGACATAGAGCGGCAATAGGTGTTTCGGAAGTGTCTGATGCAGTTGTGCTTGTTGTGAGTGAGGAAACAGGCAAAATCTCTGTTGCCATAAACGGAACATTGACAAGAAATCTTAATGAAAACACTTTAAAGAATGCAATTGAAAGAGCACTTTTGAAGCCTGAAAAGAATTCTTCAAAACTTGATATAATCAAATTGAGAAGGAGGAATAAAAATGAAAGATAAGCCAAACCAACAAAAGCTTGTTTTAAAGATTGTTTCCGTTTTTGCGGCGGTAGTATTGTGGTTTTTTGTTACATATACCGAGGACGAACTTATAGATATAAATGTAAATTCATTGGGAATCAATATGGTAGGAGAGCAATCCCTTATCTCAAAAGGACTTATGGTTGTCAACAAAGCTTCAGTAGGAAAAGCATCAGTTAAAATCCGTGGAAGACGCGGAGATTTGATTTCTGTAATGGATAATGTCCGTGCAAGCATAGACTTATCCAGAATTGAAAGTGCAGGAGAATATGATTTAACACCATCCTTTGATATTCCTTCAAACACAGTTTATGTTTCAAAAAGAAATACACTCAGTGTTGGCGTTGATGTTGAAGAAATAGTTGAAAAAACTGTTGAAGTAAGCGTCATCCAGTCAAACGAGGACAAGAACAAGGAGTTTGTGGTTGAGTCTGTTCCCGAGGTTGGAGAAATCAGTGTCAGAGGGTCTGTTGATGATATATCGAAGATTGGAAAGGCAGTGCTTCAACTTGATGCATCAACAGTAACTGAAGATGGAGAACAAGTATTAAAAATTGTTTTTGCTGATGAGAATGGGGATAAGATAGAATTTGTAAATGAGTTATATTGTGACTTGAATGAAATCAAGGTGAGAAATAAGCTGTATCCAAAGAAGACTGTAGATGTGCTTATTAATTTCCCATATAGCTATGATGAAAGATATTCTTATGAACTGATTGGGCAGAGCTTTGATGAGATTAATGTAGGAATAACTGATAAAGCGAGAGATTTTAAAACAGTAACAGCTGATTTTTCTAATATAACAAATATTATGCCGGGAAAACATAAGTACATTCTGGATATAAGAAAATATAACGGAATTTATATTCCTGAAAAATATCGACAGGTTGAGGTCGAGGTAAATGTAACTGAAAATATACCTATAGAACAATAAGAAAGGTGAATATAAATGTCTGATGTCATTATTAGGGGAAACTCCATGGATGGAGCAATAAGAGTTTTTGTAGCAATCACAACTGATCTGGTTAACGAAGCTCAGAAAATACACAAGACTTATCCTACTGCAACTGCAGCTTTGGGAAGAACATTGACTATTTCTGCAATTATGGGTGCAGGATTGAAAAATGAAACCGATACAACAACAATACAGTTCAAGGGAGACGGTGAACTTGGAAGTATAGTTGCAGTATGTGATAGTCAGTCAAGAGTCAGAGGATATGTTGTAAATCCGACTGCGGACCCTGAAAGAAAAGAAAATGGAAAGCTTGATGTTGGCAGAGCTGTTGGAAAGGGATATCTTAATGTTATAAGAGATTTGGGAATGAAAGAGCCTTATGCAGGTCAGGTTCCGATTATCAGCGGTGAGATAGCAGAGGATATGACATATTATTATGCAACAAGTGAGCAGATTCCTACAGCTATTGCTTTGGGAGTTTTAGTAAATCCTGATATGAGTGTAAAAGCCTCTGGCGGATTTATGCTTCAATTGATGCCTGAGGCTACTGAGGAAATGGCAGAAAAGCTTGAACAGATAATGGCTCATCTTCCACCTATTACAGAAATGATTGAAAATGGAATGAATGCTGAGGATATTTTGTTCGCAATTACAGATGGTTTTGATATGATTATGGAAAATAAGACAATAACCCCTAAATATGAATGTAAGTGTTCAAAGGACAGAATGGAACAGGCATTGATTTCAATTGGAAAAGAAGAACTGGAGTCAATTATAAATGAGCAGGGGGAAGCAGAACTTACTTGTCAGTTTTGTGATAACAGGTATAAATTTAGTAAAAATGAACTGATTACACTGTTAAATGAGGCTAAATAATAATTAAATTAATCAAATTTAAAAAAAATTACAGGAAATGTATAAAAATAAAAATAAAAAGCTTGACATTTTATAAAAAACAATATATAATTAGAGCGATGTCTATTTTGTATCGGATAGACGAATTGACTAATAAATTATTGGGAGGTGCAGAAAGTGAAGAGAACTTATCAACCTAAAAAGAGACAGAGAAGCAAAGAACACGGCTTCAGAAAGAGAATGAGAACTGCATCAGGCAGAAAGATTTTATCAAGAAGAAGAAGAATCGGAAGAAAGAAGCTTTCAGCGTAAAACAAATAAGCAGCGAGCGAGGCGAGAAGTATAGAGGCATATGCGCTCTGACTTTTTGCCTTTTTTGTCAACATAGGGAATTTTATTCCCTTATTTTTCAATTTAGAAAACAAATAGGAAATAGAGTATGAAAAAGACTAAATCCATCAAATTGAATAAGGATTTTAAAAGACTTTATTATCGCGGAAAGAGCGTTGTGAGAGGCAATCTTGTGGTTTATGCTCTGAAAAACCGTTCTGACTCAAATCGCCTTGGGATAACCTGCGGCAAGGCTGTTGGTAAGGCTGTTAAAAGAAATCGCGTTAAAAGACTTTTAAGAGAAGGATATCGTCTTATGGAGGACAGACTCCTTAATGGATATGACATTGTGCTGGTAGCAAGAACAAGGGCTGTTACGTCAAAGCAAAAGCATATCATAAAGGATTTGGAACAAGCTTTTTTGTCATTAGGAATGCTAACTGAAAATGAAAAAACTGTTGATTAAGATAATAAAATTTTATCAGAAAAACATTTCTCAATATAAGGGTGTTGCCTGTTGCAGATTTACTCCTACCTGTTCAGAATATGCTGTTCAAGCTATTGAAAAATACGGAGTAGTCAAGGGTAGTTATAAAGCTGCCTTAAGGATATTAAGATGCAATCCGTTTTGCAAAGGCGGATATGACCCCCTAGATTAAATTTGGAGTGAAATTAATGTTAAATTTGTTTGAAATTATAACCATACCACTGGGATACATAATTGATTTTATATATCGACTGGTTGAAAATTATGGTTTATCAATTATTATATTTACAATATTAATTAAGCTTTTATTGTTGCCGCTTAACATCAAGTCACAAAAGGCAATGAGAAAGCAACAAAAAATTCAGCCAATATTGACTGAACTGCAGAAAAAGTATGCAAATGACCAGCAAAAGCTTCAACAGGAAATGATGAAGCTCTATAAGGATAATGATGTGAGTATGGCAGGAGGATGCTTGCCAATGCTTGTTCAATTGCCTGTTTTAATCGGTCTTTACAGAGTTATTCAGGCACCGATCAAGTATTTGTTGCATGTTAACATTACAGATGCTGGAGTTGTAGATAAAGTTAATAATATTGTTGCATTAATGAGTGAAAAGTTTCCTGCAGAAATTGGTTCATATGCAACTATGGGAGCAGAAAAAATATTTAAAAATGCCCAGATTATGCTTGCCACATGGAGTGAGAAAGTGCTTGATGCGGCAGATGCATGGGTAATTAATTTTGATTTTTTGGGATTAAATCTTTCTCAGGTTCCGTCAGCAGGATTTAATGCATTGATGAGCGGAAATTACGCTGAGATAGGCACTATTGCACTTTTGATTATTCCTGCACTTGCAGTTTTCACAACATGGCTTTCAACAAAGCTTACCCAGAAAATGTCAGGTCAGACAAATCAGGATGAGAATAATCAGACTGCACAGGTTGGTAAAACAATGAATTTGATGATGCCTATTATGACAGGCTTTTTCACATTGACTCTTCCGTCAGGAATGGGTATATACTGGATAGTTTCTAATGTAATACAAATGGTGCAACAGTCTGTTTTAAATAAGTATTTTGATGCAAAAGGAGATGATTTCGTTGTCAAAGTTCGAGACAAAAATACAAAGAAGCGCAAAAAGCATTGAAGAAGCTAAGGAATTGGCGCTGAGGGAATTAGGATTAACTGAAGAAGAAGTAGAGATTATTACAGTTGATGAAGGAACAAAAGGTTTTTTGGGTATTGGTTCAAAGGAAGCAGTTATTGAAGTTACAATAAAAAATGCTGATGTTTATAAAGCAAAGGCATTTTTGAAAGAAATATTTGACGATATGAACATTGAGGTTGATATCAAGGCTGTATCAGAGGGAAATGAACTTAATATTGAGCTTTTGGGAGCAAATATGGGTATCATTATCGGCAAAAGAGGAGATACACTTGACAGCTTGCAATATCTGACATCTTTAGTTGTTAATCACGACAGAGAGGAATATTGTAAGGTAACTCTTGATACTGAGAATTACAGAGAAAAGCGTAGTGTTGCATTGGTAGCATTGGCTAACAGACTTGCTGACAAGGTAATAAGAACAGGAAAGAAGTATACTTTAGAACCAATGAATCCATATGAGAGAAGAATTATACATTCAACTCTGCAAGCAAATGAAGAGCTGACAACATTCTCAATTGGAGAAGACCCTTACAGAAAGGTTGTTATTGCGTTGAAGAATGCACCAACTAAGACAACATATCATAAGAAACCGTCATTATCAGATTATCCTCGTCCTAAAAAGCAACCAAGCTATGAGAATTTTGAGGATTATATTAAGGATAATGAATTATCTGATGATGAGTAATTTGTTCGGAGGGAATAACAAATGTCAGGACATTCAAAATGGAGTACAATAAAGCGTAAAAAAGGCGCTAATGATGCTCAGAGAGCAAAAATATTTACAAAAATTGCAAGAGAAATTGTTGTTGCAGTAAAAGCCGGTGGACCGGACCCTGATAACAACTCAAGTCTTAAGGATGCGATTGCAAAGGGCAGAGCTGCAAATATGCCTAATGATAATATTCAGAGAACAATCAAAAAAGCAGCAGGCGATACAGATACTGACAACTATGAAAACATCACATATGAAGGTTATGGACCGAATGGTGTGGCTGTTATTGTCGAAACATTGACAGATAACAGGAACAGAACTGCTGCAGATGTTCGCCATGCATTTGACAAATTTGGCGGGAATATGGGACAAACTGGCTGTGTTAGCTTTATGTTTGACAGAAAAGGTATGATTATTGTTGAAAAGGACATAGTTGATGAAGATACTATTACTATGGATGCATTAGAAGCAGGTGCTGAAGATATCAGCGTTTTGGAAGATTGTTATGAAATAACAACAGACCCTGCCGATTTCCATTCAGTAAGAGATGCTTTGGAAGCTAAATATGAGCTTTCTTCAGCTGAAGTAACAATGGTTCCTCAGACAATGGTGGAATTGACAGATGAAGACCAGATTGTAAAGATGCAAAGAATGATTGACACATTGGAAGACAGCGATGATGTTCAGGACATATATCACAACTGGGATATGCCAGACGAAGAGTAGGATTTAAAAGGCAGAAGTATTAAACTTCTGCTTTTTTGATAACAGGAGGAAAACATGGATAACAAAAAAAGATTTGAAGAAATATTTAAAAACTCAATAAAAAGAGATGGTGCAGACAAATTGTGGGATTATTTAACTTCGGTATCTTCCGATTTCTTTGTTGCGCCTGCAAGCGCCCGTTTTCACGGAGCGTATGAAGGCGGATTGTTAGAGCACAGCTTGAATGTATATGATTGTATATGCGATTATGTCAATCGTGAGAGAGCAAAAAATCTTTATAATATGAACTTTAGCGAAGAAACTCTTGCCATAGTTTCGCTTTTACACGATGTTTGCAAAATCAATTGCTATAAACCGGGGTTCAGAAATGTAAAAGATGAAACGGGAACGTGGATAAAAGTTCCTACATATGAATTTGATGATGAGATGCCATATGGACATGGAGAAAAATCAGTATATATAATAAACGGATATATGAGATTAACGAGAGAGGAAGCTTTTGCAATCAGATATCATATGGGATTTTCGGGAGTAGAGGATGAACGTTCAGTCGGGAAAGCTTTTGAAATGTATCCATTAGCATTTGCTCTTTCAGTTGCAGATATGGAAGCAACATATTATATTGAAGGGAAAAAGTGAGTTAATTTTTAAATAAATGTTACAAAAAGTGATAAAACAAAGTAGTTTTATCAAAAATAATTGTTAAAATTAAGATGAATTACAGGACTCCGAAATGACGTATTTATGCGGTGTTTCGGAGTTTTTGTTACAAAAAAATTACAAAAGTTTTAAAAAAACAGCCTCAAAACCTTGACAAATGCTTATAAGTATAGTATAATAATTGTGTAATAATTAAGTAATAAAGAGGAGAAGATATAATGAGAAACTTCAAACATACGCTTGCCGCTATGCTTGCAGTAGTTACAATTGGTACTCTTGCAGTTAATCAGGCTGCAGATATATCAGCTGCAAAGGCAAACAAAATGGATGATGATAACGAATATTTATCAGTATCTGAGATTAACGAAAACGAAGTTCAGGAAACAATTGTGATTGATGAGAAAACTGTTACCCCTGTGGATTTCAGAGTATACAGTTTTGAAGCAGAAAAGGAAAGACTGGAAGATTTAAGACCATTTGAACCTGTTGCAGGTTATGTTATAACAACCACAGGCTCATTGAATATAAGAGCAGGAGAAAGCACAGACTCTGAAATTCTTGGCAGTATTACATACGGTCAGATCATTGTTATAATTGACGAAACAGATGACTGGTATGTTATACCTCATGGCGATAATGGTCAGGTTGGATATGTTTTAAAAGAATATGTGACAACATCTTATGATGAAGCTAAAAAAGTTTTATTAGAGAGCGTAATGTATGAAACAGGTGTTGTCAAGGTTGACGGAAGTGCGCTTAATATAAGAAGCGGAGTTGGCACAGATGACACAGTTATAATAGACCAGGTTGCAGATGGTGACCCTGTAGTTGTTATCGAGCAGGTTGAGGGTGACTGGTTAAAGGTTTATTATGGAGATAATTATGATGTCGGATATGTGACATCAGAATATGTAAGTCTTGGCGGAATGGTGAGCCGAGAGGATGTTTCAAAGAAGAGGATTAATAGAATTAATGCTATCTCAAAGGAAGGCATTATTACTAAGAATAACACAGAATGCAAGAGTATGCCGACAGATAAAGCATCAGTTTATAAAACTTTTGCAAAAGGCGATTCTTGTCTGATTGTTGATACAGGTTCTGAATGGACAAAAGTTGCTTATGGTGCAAACAGAACAACAGGTTATGTTA
>JAZOTJ010000033.1:0-10755 GCA_045657585.1 Clostridia bacterium
TGGTCAGATAAGACTCGTAAGAAATGGTATTGTTGTTCATGAAGGTTCAATTGACAGCTTGAAGAGATTTAAGGATGATGCCAAAGAGGTTAGCGATGGATTTGAGTGTGGTATCGGAATTGAAAACTTTAACGATGTTAAGGAAGCCGATATCATTGAATGTTTCATTATGGAGGAAATAGAAAGATAATTTATGGCTAAAGAAAGAATTAATAAAATTAATGAAGAGGTAATGCGTGAGTTGGCAGTTATTATAAGAGACTTAAAAGATGCGCGCATACCGATGCTTACAAGTGTTGTTTCGGTTAATGTAACCAACGATTTGAGTTATGCAAAAGCATATATAAGTGTGTTTGGTGATGAACAGGTGCAAAAGGAAGCGTTAAAGGGACTAAAAAGTGCAAGCGGATATATAAGACGCGAAATTGGTCAGAGATTACAGCTTCGCCATACACCTGAATTTATATTTGAATTAGACCATTCAATTGAGCATGGCTCAAAAATAACACAGATGTTAAGGAATATAAATAAAGAGGGTTAATCTATGCATAAGATTATTGAAATGATAGAAAATGCATCAGAGATTGCTATACTTTCACATATTGATGAGGATGCCGATGCAATCGGCTCCTCTCTTGCTATATTATATATGTTAAAGTCAAAGGGCAAAGAGGCAGTTTATTATGTGGATAAGCAAATTGAAAAAAGATTGCAGTTTTTAAGTGACGATTATGTGATTTATGACGGAGATGATAAAACCTTTGACCTTGTAATTTGTCTTGATAGCGGAGATTTAGACAGACTTGGTAAAAGAATAGCTATTTTTGAGAAAGCTCAAAAATCAATATGTATTGACCATCATTATACCAATATTGGATATTGTGATAAAAATCTGATTGATGGAGATATGTCATCAACATCTGAAATGGTTTATAATTTGTTTTGTGAAATGGGATTTAGCATTACTGATGATATTGCAAAATTTTTATATTGCGGAATTATGGGCGATACTGGTTGTTTAAAATATTCTTGTGCATCATCAAAGACAGCTTATGTTATATCAAAGCTTATGGAGTATAATTTTGACCATGCAGATGTCTCTAGAAGAATTTTTGATACCGATTCGATAGAGCTTGTGAAATTACGCGGATATATTATAAATAATCTTGAAAGCTGTTTTGGTGGTGAATTGACAATAGCGTGGGCTGATGAGAAAATTCTGGATAAATTCGGAGTTAGTGAGCGTGATATCGGAAATGTTGTAAACATTCCAAGAAGTGTTGAGGGCACACAAATTGCCGCTTTTATAAAAAAGACAGAAGAAAAAACAAAAATCAGCTTAAGGTCAAATGGTAAATATAATGTCGGAGAAATTGCAAAAAGGCTTGGCGGCGGAGGTCACGAAATGGCAGCAGGCGTATCTATTGGAGCTGTTTCAGTGGAGGAAGCAAAAAAAATGCTTTTGGATGCAATAGGTGAGGTTATAAATGGTTGAGTATGATAAGGATGCGATAGTGTATCCGTATATAACGGAGTATCTGCGAAATGAAACGCCGAAGCATAGCGGATTTTTAAAAGAGCTTGAGGAATATGCAAACGAAAAATCAGTGCCGATTGTTCAGCCTGAAACTGCACAGTTATTGTCAGTTTTATGCGCAATCAAAAGACCGCAAAGAATTCTGGAGGTTGGTTGTGCAATTGGATATTCTTCAATATTAATGTCAGAATTTTTAGAAGAGGGCGGAACTATAACAACTTTAGAATGGGATGCAGACACTGCCGAAATTGCGAGAGAAAATATAAAAAAAGCAGGACTTTCAGATGTCATAAATGTAATTTGCAATGATGCAAAAGAGGTTATTCCAACCTTGAGCGCTGAGTATGATATTATATTTTTAGATGGACCGAAAGCACATTATATCTATATGTTAAATGATTGTATAAGACTCTTGAAAAAAGGCGGATTACTTATTGCAGATAATGTTTTGTATAAGGGGATGACCGCTGATGATGAGCATGTTATCAGGAGAAAGATTACAATTGTTAAAAGATTAAGAAGATTTATTTCTGCCCAGATGCAGAGAAACGAATTAAAAACTGTTTTGCTGCCATTGGGCGATGGAGTTACAGTGGCAGTTAAATTATGAGAGGGAAGAAAATGAAAAAACCTGAATTATTGGCACCCGGAGGTAGTCTTGAAAAGTTAAAGACTGCGATAAATTACGGTGCAGATGCAGTGTATATTGGCGGAGAAGCATTCAGCTTAAGGGTTGCTGCTGAAAATTTTTCATATGAGGATATGAAAGAGGGAATAAAATATGCTCACGACAGAGGCAAAAAGGTTTATCTGACAGCAAACATTTTGCCTCATAACGATGATATCAAAGAGTTTGAAGGATTTATTGAAGAAATAAGACCTTTAGGCTTTGATGCGGTTTTGATTGCAGATATCGGAATGTTTGATATGATGAGAGAGTTAGCACCTGAAATTCCTGTTCATATAAGCACACAGGCAAATAATGTGAATTATCGTTCTGCCTGCGCCTGGTACAAATTGGGTGCAAAAAGAGTTGTATTGGCAAGGGAAATGAGCTTTGATGAAATAAGAGAAATTAGAGAAAAGATTCCTGAGGATATGGAAATTGAAGCATTTGTTCACGGAGCGATGTGTATTTCATATTCGGGAAGATGTCTTTTGTCAAACTATATGACTCAAAGAGATGCCAATATGGGTGCTTGTTCACATCCATGCAGATGGAATTATTCACTTGTTGAAGAAACAAGGCCAGGGGAATATATGAATGTTTTTGAAAATGAGAGAGGAACATTTATATTTAATTCCAAGGACCTTTGTATGATAAGACATATTCCTGAAATTATAAAAAGCGGAATTTCAAGTCTTAAAATTGAGGGAAGAGTCAAGACCTCATACTATGTTGCAACAATTGTTAAGGCATACAGAGAGGAAATTGACAGGTATTTTGAGGACCCTGAAAAATACACATTTGATGAAAAACAATATGAAGAATTGTGCAAGGTAAGTCACAGACCATATTCAACAGGATTTTATTTCGGGAAACCCGGTCCTGATAAACAAGTATATACTGACAGTTCGTATATACGTGATTATGATTTGGTTGGTATGGTGCTTGGTTATGATGAAAAGACAAAGATTGCAACGATTACTCAGAGAAACAAATTCTCTGTCGGAGAAGAAATTGAGATAATTCAACCAAATAAACCATTCTTCAAACAAAAAATAGAATATATCGAAAATGAAGTGGGAGAAAGAGTAGAGAGTGCTCCGCACGCACAGATGATTGTGAAAATTCCTGTTGATTTTCCTGTGAATGAAGATTCTATGTTAAGAAGAGTGAGAAAGTAGATTTTTTATGAATAAAAAAGTATTAAATTGGATTATAAAAAATGGTAAAAAAAGCTTTATATTTATTGCATTTTTAACAGTTGCAAGTATTATTCTGTCTTTGATTTCACTGCAGTTTTCAATGGAATCAAAGAAGATAATTGATATTGCAACAGGCGCATCCGATGCTGACTTTGTTAATTCCTGCCTTAGAATTGCCGGACTTTTGTTAGTGATGCTTATAGTTCAGATTAGTATAAACTTTTTAAATGTTTACGCTAATTCGAGATTTGAGATATCACTTAAGAATAACATATTTAAACGATTGATTAATAAGGATTATTTATCTGTTTCAGCCTTTCACTCAGGAGAGCTTTTAAATAGAATAAACAGTGATGTGAATATTATTGTTACAGGCATTGTCACAATTATTCCAAAGGCTGCATTATTTTTGACGAGTGTTATCGGTGCATTTATATATCTCTACAGAATTGACAGCTTTTTGGCACTTGTCATTTTAGCTGTTGGTCCGTTTGTTTTAATTGGAGCAAGACTATATTCAAGAACATTTAAAAAGCTACATAAAGAATGTCAGAGTGCTGACGGAAAAACAAAATCATTTATGCTTGAAATTCTGCAAAATCTTCTTGTAGTCAAGTCATTTGCAAACGAGGACTTAATGACATCAAAGAGTATGAAATTGCAAAATGTTAGCTATAAATTAAGAATTATCAGGACAAGAGTTTCTGTAATTGCTCATATAGGAATGTTTTTGGTATTTAATGCAGGTTTTTATTTTGCGCTTGCCTATTGTGCTTTTAAATTATCTCAGAATATGATGACAGTCGGAGATGTTATAGCAATAACTCAGCTTGTTAATCAGATTCAATCGCCATTTCAAAATATTTCGGGACTTGTTCCTCAGTTTTTCTCTGTAATTGCATCAGTTGAAAGACTGATTGAGTTAGAGGAAGTAAAGGATGAAGCATCATCCGGAGATGAAGTTGGCAGAAACATTTATGATGATTTAGAGGAAATTGTATTTGATAATGTTAAATTTTCATATTCTAATGACTCGGTTGTTTCAAATGTCAATATGAATATTAAAAAGGGCGAGTTTGCAGTTGTTGCAGGAGAGTCAGGTGCAGGTAAAAGTACAACAGTTAAGCTGTTGTTGGGAATTCTTAATAAGGACAGCGGAGAAATATATTTAAAAACAAAGGATAGAAAATACAACATAGGAAATAAGACTCGCTCTTTGTTTGCATATGTTCCTCAGGGTAATCTTATTTTATCGGGAACTATCAGAGAAAATGTTACCTTTGCTAACGAAAATGCAAAGGAAGAGGATATTATAAAGGCATTGAAGCTTGCACAAATCTGGGATTTTGTCGAGACACTGGATTCTAAACTTGATACTGTTATTGGTGAAAATGGATTGGGATTGTCTGAGGGACAAGCCCAGAGAATATCCATTGCAAGAGCACTCTTATACGATGCGCCAATATTGCTTTTAGATGAGTCAACATCAGCACTTGATTCAAAAACTGAAGCAGAATTATTAAGGGCAATTAAGAGTATGACCGATAAGACTGTTATAATTGTATCACATAAGCAAGCGGCTTTTGAGGTTTGTGATAGGGTTGTTGAAGTTAAGAAAGAGGTATAAAATAATGCAGGAAAAGATTGATGAAGCTATAAAGCTTTTAAATGAAAACGGATACATAGTTTCAAAGGTTACAAAAGCACAAATGGCAATAGCAGAAAGTT
This sequence comes from Clostridia bacterium, assembly GCA_045657585.1. GTDB lineage: Bacteria > Bacillota > Clostridia > UBA1381 > UBA1381 > RGIG1988. The sequence goes on from JAZOTJ010000033.1 coordinate 5,135, forward strand.
GTTGTGAAAATAAGCATAGATGCAATTTTAATGTTGTAGGGGTCAGATGTGTTGACTTATTATGTGTTCAGGACTTGATAAGAGAACAGATTTTTCCTTATCTTGAGGAAAATAATCAGTAAAGGCGGTAATTAAAATTAGATTAATCATAGCTGAAAAGCCGAGTCTTGCAAGAAATATTGCCGCAGGAATTGGCGAGATGAAAAAATGTAATGGCTATTTTGAAGGTCAGGGGTACATTTTAACCTGGGTTTTCGGACATTTATTTTCGTTGGCAGATATTGAGGAATATTCTCCAAATCCTTGCGGAACAAGGAAATGGACAAGGGAGAATATTCCTTGTTTTCCTGAAAAATTTATTTTTGAATTAAAAAAAGACAATAACACAAGACAAGTTGATGCGGGCGTGAAAAAACAGTTTGAAATTATAAAAGCTCTTTGTAACAGAGAAGATGTTGATATGATTATCAATGCAGGCGATGCTGACAGAGAGGGAGAAATTATAATAAGAATATGTGTTGAAAATGCAATCGAAAAAGAAAAACCATTTATGAGATTGTGGCTCCCGGACCAGACTCCTGAAACTATCAGGACTGCACTTTCTGAAATAAAAAACGAAAGTGAATATGAAAATCTTGCATCAGAGGGCTATGCAAGAACATACATAGACTGGCTCTATGGTGTTAATTTGACCAGATTTGCTACATTAAAAACAGGAAGTCTTTTAAGAGTGGGAAGAGTTATTGTCCCTATCGTGAAAGCTATTTACGACAGAGATATGGCAATCAGAAATTTCAAACCTGATATTTACTATGCTGTTGTCAGCAGTGCAAAAACAAAAGACGAAGAAATAGAATTAACAAGCAAAGAAAAGTTTGATAAGAAGGATTATCAAAAAGCATTGGATTTATGTGCAAAATATAATGAATCAAAGGCAGTTGTCACATTTAAGAAGAAAAAGAATGATAAAATTCAACCTGGAAAACTATATTCCTTAACAAAACTTCAGAATGTTTTGGGTAAAAAATATAAGATGTCAATGGAAAAGAGTTTAAAACTTGTTCAGGACCTTTACGAAAAAGGATATGTGACATATCCGAGAACAAACTCAGAATATCTTGCAACAGCAGAACAGGGAAAGGTCAAGACAATTTTACAATCTGTTCAGAAACTTGGCTATCCTGTTGAATTCAAATATAATAAAACAATATTTGATGATTCAAAAATAGAATCACATTCAGCTTTGACACCAACCTATAAAATTCCTAAAAAGACGGATTTGTCAGAGGATGAGTATATAGTTTATTCAGTCATAATGCGAAGATTTGTTGCAGTTTTTTGCTCTGAGGATTGCATATGTGAAAAGACAGAGATAAAAATTAATGTCGGTGGATATGAGGAATTCAGCTTAAAGGGTATGGTAATAGTTGAGCCTGGATGGACAAAGTATGATGACTATACCAAAAAAGATAAAATTCTGCCTAAGCTTGATATGGGCGATGAGATTAACATTGATTTTAAGCCTGTTGAAAAGGAAACCAATCCGCCTAAGCATTATACTATAGAAACACTCAATAATTATCTTAAAAATCCGTTTAAAGAGGACAAACAGAAATTATCTGAAGAAGAAAATGACGAAGAAGAATACAGAGCAATTTTTGAGGGTCTTGAGCTTGGAACTGAAGCAACAAGAACAGGGATAATTGATAATGCAAAAAAGAGTGGATATATTCAACTTAAAAAAGATGTATACACAGTTTTGCCTGGCGGGGAATATTTGATTGAAGCCTTGCAGAGAATGAATATATCAATGGATAAATACAAAACTGCAGAAGTGGGTAAGGCTTTGAAAAAAGTATTTCACGGAGAATTTACCATTGATGAGAGCATTGATATTGCAAAGGAAGAAATTAAAAAAGTATTTGAAATTGATGAAGAAACCAGGGATGCTGATACAAATGACGGATACGTCGGAGATGTTATTGGAATTTGTCCTTTGTGCAAGGAAAATGTTATAAGAACACGATTTGGATATGGATGCACAGGATATAAGGAAAAGGGATGCAAATTCGGACTTTCCAACATAATATGCAAAAGGGTTATATCGGTTTCAAATGTTAAAAAACTGCTCCAAACAGGGAAAACTGATAAAATTTCAGGCTTTATTTCTCCAAAAACTCAAAAAGAATTTGATGCTTTTTTGAAAATTGAAGAGGGTAAGGTTGTATTTGAATTTTAGAATAAAAAGATAAAAATGGCATAACATAATAACAGTTACATTATATAAAAAGGAGTTTATATATGAAAAAGGTAATTAGTTTATGTTGTGCTGTTTTTTTGTTGTTTTCAAACGTAGTATACGCTGATGCACCTCAGTTAAAAATATCTGCAAAATCAGTGATATTAATGGAGGGGAGCACTAAAAAAGTTTTATATGAAAACAATCCTGACGAGAAATTATCAATAGCAAGTGTCACCAAGATAATGACGATGCTTTTAATAATGGAAGCTCTTGATGATGGCAAAATAACAATGGAAGATAAGGTCAGTGTCAGTGAGAGAGCAATGTCGATGGGTGGCTCTACAATGTTTTTGGAGGCAGGCGAAGAGCTGTCTGTTTATGAAATGTTAAAAGGTATTGCGGTTGCGTCAGCAAATGATGGATGCGTTTCAATGGCTGAATATATTTCGGGAAGTGAAGAAAACTTTGTTGCCGAAATGAACAAAAGAGCAAAAGAACTCGGAATGGAAAACACCAATTTTGTGAACACAAACGGACTTGATGCCGAAAACCATTATTCGTCTGCAAGAGATGTCGCATTGATGTCAGCAGAGCTTTTAAAGCACGAAAAGATATTTGAGTTTACAACAATATGGACAGATAAGATGCACGATGGAAAGTTCGATTTAGCAAACACAAATAAATTAATAAGATTTTATCAGGGAGCAAACGGATTAAAAACGGGCTCAACTGATGAAGCGCTTTGTTGTTTATCTGCAACTGCAAAAAGAGGAGATTTACAATTAATTGCAGTTGTTTTGGGAGCTCCGACATCTAACGACAGATTTAATGATGCAAGAACATTGTTGGATTATGGTTTTGCAAATTATGATGTTGAAAAGTTTGCCAAACAAAATCAGGAATTTTCAAGGGTGTCAGTTAAAAGAGGAGTATGTGATGAGGTCGGTGCAGTTGCAAAAGAGGATGTGTCACTGCTTGTTTCGAAAGGCGATAAGGGAAAATGTGAAGAAAAAGTTTTCTTGCCTGAGGAAATAAAAGCACCAATTAAAAAAGGAGACTCAATTGGTAAGATGGTTTATTCGATGAATGGAGAAAATGTCTGTGAGGTTGAGCTCGTAGCAGGAGAAGATGTCCCTAAAATAAGTTTCGGAAAATATCTTGTTTCAATAATTAAAAGAATATTAAGATAAATTAAAGCATCAAATCATTTGATTTGATGCTTTTTTATATTCAAAGTATTTAAAATAAAATCACATACATCTTTTGTTGAGTTCGGTTTTCCTATGTGACAAACGCTCTGTTCCAATAAGTCTAATCTCCAGGGGTTGTTTATGAGTTCATATAATGCCTCGTCAACGGGGAATGTGTCTGTTGCCATAACAGCAGCCCCGCTGTTTACCAAAAACTCCATATTTCTATCTTCCTGACCAGGGATAGGATTCATAATAACTGCAGGAAGTTTTTTTGCCAATAATTCCGAAGTGGTTAGTCCGCCGGGTTTTGTTACAATACAATCAGATGCATCCATCATAACATCGACATTATCAACAAATCCGTATGTATAAACTGTTTTGTTCCAGTTTATCTGTTCAATTTCCTTTTTGCCTTTCTCATTATTACCGCAAACACAAAGAATTTGAAAGTCAGAATCGAGCAATGTAATTTTTTCAAGGTATTTTGATATGTTTCCAAAGCCCATTGATCCCATCATAATCATAATTGTAAACTTATCATCAATTCCCAATTGTCTGCGAGCCTCTGATTTTAAAATTTTTGTTGAGAATTTGTTTTTTATGGGAATTCCGAATGGCAAAATTTTCTCTATAGGAATACCTTTTTTGTTCATCTGATTATTCAAAAGTCTATCAGGAGTGACATAGTAGTCAATATTTGTACTTTCCCAGAAAGGATGAACTGTAAAATCTGTTACAATTCCGAATGTAGGGCATTTTATATAATACTTCGCTTTCAGATGAGTCATTAAAAGACAGGCATAGCTGTGTGTCCCTATTACAACATCAGGGTCAAATTCTAATACATAGTCTTTTAGTTTTCTTGAAACCAATTTAGATATAACAGTAACAGGAGATAATTTGTCATATTCTTCATCACGCTTATCTAAAGCCGTGTATGCTCTTCCGTAAAAATCCTGAAGATATTTTGTTAAAAAAAGATATCCGTCTGAAATCGTATCACCTAGTAGGGGGTTAATATATTCAAAAATGTCAAGCATTTCACATTCAACATTATTCTTAGAAAGATAATCCATCAGAGCCTGACCTGTCGAATGATGACCGAAGCCTGCTTTGACGGACATAATTAAACACTTCATCTTATTAAGAGTCCTTTCCTGTTTCGTATTATATGAATATAATACCCTTAATTTAAAAAATTGTCAAGAATTATATATATTAAAAAAAATTAACTTTTTTTGCAAAAACTGTTGATATTATTATTATAAAAAGGTATAATAGAATAATAAAATGTTGATGTTGCGGTCTTTTTCAGATTGCATATAAAATTTGAACGGAGAAGATAAAATGGATAATAAAAAATTAGCTCAGTTATTGTTTCCGGATATCTCAATAAACTGTGATGAATATGAAAAACAATACTCAAAAAGAAATCTGCCTGATGGTGCAAGAGTAACAAGATTTGCTCCAAGTCCTACAGGATTTCTACATATCGGCGGATTGTTTGCTGCATTTGTTTCAGAGAGAGCAGCGCACACAACCGATGGGGTTTTCTTTTTAAGAATTGAAGATACTGATAAAAAGAGGGAAGTTGAGAACGGAATAACAGGAATTGTTAAGGGAATTCAGGACTTCGGTATTAAAATTGATGAGGGTATGATGTCAGAAACTGAGACAATAGGTAATTATGGTCCATATATCCAGAGTCACAGGGCAAAAATATATCAGTCATATTGCAAGAGTCTGGTTGAAAAGGGATTAGCTTATCCTTGTTTTTGTACTCCTGAGGAATTGAATGAGATAAGAGAAAAGCAGGAAGCAAATAAAGAAAATCCGGGATATTATGGTAAATATGCAAAGTGCAGAGATTTGACATTTGAGGAAATTGAAGAAAAAATCAATAACAATGTTCCTTACGTATTGAGATTAAAGTCGCCCGGAGATGAGAATAACAGAATAACATTTAATGATGGTATTAAGGGCGAGATTGAAATGCCTGAAAATATTTTAGATGTTGTATTATTAAAAACTGACGGAATTCCGACATATCACTTTGCTCACGCAATTGATGACCATTTAATGGGCACAACCTATGTTATAAGAGGTGATGAATGGATTGCATCAGCGCCTATTCATCTGCAGTTGTTTGATGTACTTGGCTTTGAAGCTCCTAATTTTGCTCACAT
>JAZOTJ010000034.1:0-12324 GCA_045657585.1 Clostridia bacterium
AACAAATGCACCCTGAACTCTCAGTGCATTGCTGAGTCCTGTCGGATGATACAGCATATCGCCCTTACCTAAAAGTTTTTCTGCTCCACCCTTATCAAGAATTGTACGGCTGTCAACCTGTGACGAAACTGCGAATGCAATTCTTGATGGAACATTAGCCTTGATAAGACCTGTTATGACATCAACTGAAGGTCTTTGAGTTGCAACAATCAAGTGAATTCCCGCTGCTCTTGCAAGCTGTGCAAGTCGGCAGATGTAGTCTTCTACCTCTTTTGCAGCAACCATCATCAAGTCTGCCAACTCGTCTATTATAATAACAATCTGCGGTAACTTTTCATCGCCTGTTTTTTCGACATATTCATTATAACCTGTTAAGTTTCTTGTTCCGCTGTCAGCAAACAAAGCGTATCTTCTCATCATTTCGCCAACTGCCCAGTTAAGTGCACCTGCAGCACGCTTCGGGTCAGTCACAACAGGAATCATCAGGTGCGGAATTCCATTATAAACTCCCAATTCAACAACCTTCGGGTCAACCATAATCAGCTTGACCTCGTCAGGACTTGCTTTATACAAAATACTTGTTATAATCGTGTTAATACATACTGATTTACCTGAACCTGTTGAACCTGCAATCAGAACGTGAGGCATTTTTGCAATATCACCTACAACAACATTACCGCCAATATCTTTACCCAGAGCAACTGTCAATTTTGATGTTGCCTCTCTGAATTTTGTGCTTTCCATCAGTTCTCTTACAGAAACAGTATTAACGCTTGTATTCGGAACTTCAATACCAACTGCAGCTTTTCCCGGAACTGCCGCAACCAAAACTGTCGGCACAGCTAAGTTAAGTGCAATATCCTCTGCAAGACCTGTGATTTTTGCTAATTTAACCCCTGTATTCGGCTGAATTTCATATCTTGTGACCGATGGACCTTGAGTTACCTGTAAAAGTTTTGCCTCAACACCGAAATTCTTTAAAATTTCCATCAGCTTATTCGCAGTTTCCTGCATTTCTCTTCGCTTATCGGCAGATGCCGCTTTTGGTTTTGATAAAAGGTCAATCGGAGGGTAGACATACTCAATCTTAACCTTTTCGATAGCCTCGTCCATTTCCTCATTAATCTGTGTTTTTTCCTCGTCAGTTATCGCATCAACTCTTTGTGCTCTCTGATTACCTGTACCTTTTGGTTGTTCCTCTTCCAGTTCCTCACCGACATCGTCCAAAGATGCTCCGATTGTTATATCCTCAGTTTCCTCTTCTTCATCTTCAACCGGCAAATCGGGATTGAAGATAACCTCTTCTATTTTTTCTTTAGTTGTTTTCTTTTCCTCCGAAGGCTTGTCATCTATATCAAAATCTATATTTTTCTTAATCTCAACTGTCTTTTTAACCTTGGTTGCTGCCTTTTTACCCTTATCCTGCGCACCCTTGTGGTCCACCTCGCTAATCTCTTCTCTTAATTTGAACAGTCCCTGAATAAATCCTGCAATCATCGAGAAAACTGATACTTTTATCAAAAGACTTATTATTGCAATAAGTGCAAAAATAAGTATAATTATCGAAGCTGCTTTTGGAATTAACGGTGTTAAGATGTTTGCAATTATTCCTCCGAATAATCCTCCGCCAACCAAAGATGAACCATACATAACCAAATCACTGTATGGAAGCACTCCTTCAGATATAATCTGATACATAGCGCTTAAAATAACACAACCAACAAGTGATAAAACAAGTTTTATTGTAAGCTTGTCCGTTCTTTTCCTGTTGCCGACATATATAGCCAGTCCAGCTAAAATAACAGGAATTAAATAGGCACTCACAGAAAACAGCGACAAAAGAATTTCTCTTATTATTTCAGTCAGAATTCCTGTTGCGTTTGTGTAAAGAAAAATACCCATCAAAATAGCACAAAGACTTAAAATAACAATATGTACCGAATAATGAAGCGGTTCTTTCTTACTCTTTTTTCTATTATTTGAAACAGCCGATGTTTTTCTTTTTCTATTAGCCATTATCTTAAACAACCTCTCTGTCATTTATTTATACTTATACGATTTTATTATATCACAAAACATCTATGTTTGCCAATAGATTTATTATATTTTTAATCAAATTGTTATTTTTATAGAATAAAATGGTATTTCACTTGACAAATTTAAGGAAAAATGAGATAATAAGTTGTTAGAAAATAAATTGAAATTAATATATACCCGAAAGGAAGATAAAAATGGAAGACAGCAAAAATATTGCTAAACAATATGACCCTGCTCAGGTTGAGGACAGGCTCTATAAATTCTGGATGGATAATAAATATTTCCACGCAGAACCCGACCCTGAAAAAGAGCCGTTTACAATCGTAATCCCACCACCAAACGTAACAGGTCAGCTTCATATGGGACACGCTCTTGACGAAACCCTGCAGGATATCTTAATCCGATATAAGAGAATGCAGGGATACTGCGCATTGTGGGTACCGGGTACTGACCATGCAGGTATTGCAACTCAGATTAAGGTTGAGGAAAACTTAAGAGTAAATGAAGGCTTGACAAGATATGATTTAGGCAGAGAAAAATTCTTAGAAAGAGTCTGGGACTGGAAAAAGCTATATGGTGACAGAATTATCAATCAGCTAAAGAAAATAGGCTCATCATGTGACTGGGACAGAGAGAGATTTACAATGGATGAAGGCTGTTCAAAGGCAGTCAGAGAAGTGTTTGTAAATCTTTATGAAAAAGGACTTATATATCAGGGTTCAAGAATTATAAACTGGTGTCCTCACTGTATCACAGCTCTTTCTGATGCAGAGGTTGAACATGCAGAGCAACCCGGACATTTCTGGCATATCAAATATCCGATTAAGGATAGCGATGATTTTGTTGTAATCGCAACAACAAGACCTGAAACATTGTTGGGTGATACTGCAGTTGCAGTTAATCCTGAGGATGAAAGATATAAAGATTTAGTCGGAAAAATGCTTATTTTGCCATTAGTTGGCAGAGAAATTCCTGTTATAGCCGATGAATATGTTGATAAGGAATTCGGAACAGGTTGTGTTAAAATAACCCCTGCTCATGACCCTAACGACTTCGAAGTCGGAAAACGCCATGACCTTGAAGTTATTAAGGTATTAAATGACGATGCAACCGTCAACCACTATGGCGGAAAATACGAAGGTATGGACAGATACGAGGCAAGAAAAGCAATGGTTGAAGATTTGGACAAGTTGGGCTTGTTGGTTAAGGTTGAAGACCATTCACATAATGTCGGTCAGTGTTATCGTTGTTCAACAACAGTTGAGCCAATTGTTTCAAAGCAATGGTTTGTTAAAATGAAGCCTTTGGCAAAGCCTGCTATTGAAGCAGTTTCATCAAAGGCAACTGAATTTGTTCCTGAAAGATTTTCAAAAACATATATGAACTGGATGGAAAATGTATTTGACTGGTGTATATCAAGACAGCTGTGGTGGGGACATAGAATACCTGCATTCTATTGTGATGAGTGCGGAGAAACAACAGTTTCAAAAGAAGATATCACAGTTTGTCCTAAATGTGGTGCAAAGGTTCGTCAGGACGAGGATGTTTTAGATACCTGGTTCTCATCAGCACTATGGCCTTTCTCAACTCTTGGCTGGCCTGAAAAGACAAAGGATTTGGATTATTTCTATCCTACAAGCGTGCTTGTAACAGGTTATGATATCATATTCTTCTGGGTAGCAAGAATGATTTTCTCTGCTATGGAACATACAGGCAAAGCACCATTCAAGCACGTGTTTATTCACGGACTTGTAAGAGACTCTCAAGGCAGAAAGATGTCAAAATCATTAGGAAATGGTATCGACCCTCTTGAAATCATAGATAAATATGGTGCAGATGCACTAAGATTTACTCTTGCAACAGGAAATGCACCCGGAAATGATATGCGTTTCTATATTGAAAGAGTTGAGGCAAGCAGAAACTTTGCAAACAAAATCTGGAATGCATCAAGATTTACTTTGATGAATTTGGATATTGAAGAGAATAAATTGCCTGACGAAAGTGATTTACAGCTTGAGGATAAATGGATATTATCAAAGTATAACACTCTTGTTAAAGAGGTTACAGATAATCTTGATAACTTTGAACTGGGAATCGCAGTACAAAAGCTCTATGACTTCCTGTGGGATAACTTCTGCGACTGGTATATCGAGCTTGTTAAGCCAAGACTGTTTGATAAGGAAAACAAAACTGCAAAAACTGCTCAGTATGTTTTGACATATGTTTTGTCAAACACAATGAAATTGTTACATCCATTTATGCCATTCATCACAGAAGAAATCTGGCAACACTTGCCTCACGAGGGTGAGAGTATTATGATTTCAGACTTCCCGAAATTCGATGAAGCACTTAACTTCCTTGATGAAGAAAAGCAAACTGAAATGATTATGTCAGCAGTTGTTGCAATCAGAAACAGACGAGCTGAAATGAATGTTCCTCCGTCAAAGAAAGCACAGGTTATTATCGTTACAGATAAAAATGAAATCTTTAAAAAAGGAACTGCATATTTTGAAAAATTAGCATCAGCACAGAATGTTGAAATCAAGTCATCAAAGGACGGAATTGATGCTAATGCAGTCAATATAGTCGTTGATGGTGCAGAAATATTTATGCCTTTGGGAGAATTGGTTGATAAGGAAAAAGAGCTTGAAAGACTCAATAAGGAAAAAGCAAAATTAGAGGGCGAAATCAAGAGAGTTGAGGGAAAACTCAACAATCAGGGATTTGTTGCAAAGGCTCCTCAAAAGCTCATTGACGAAGAAAAGGAAAAAGGCGAAAAATACAGGGAAATGCTCGAAAAAGTATTAAAGAGTATTGAGGATATGGAAAACCTTAAATAATAATTAACTCCGCAGAAATTTCTGCGGAGGTTTTTCTCATTTCTCATATTTTCTATAGTAGATATATGAATATACTGTCGGTAACAATGCCAACACAAATATTCCTGTAACCACAATCACTTCAAACCCTAAAAGTCCTGCAATTGTAATAACCACTCCCCCGACTGTCCAGACTTTTCTGCCATAAAGATGTGTTTTGTTCCAGTTGTCTTCTGAGTGAAGTGTCCAGGGAAGTCTTATACCTACAGTATAATTCTGCTTGCATTTGGGAAGTAAAAGTCCAACTGCAAAGAATGCAATTCCCAAAAACACAGATGCAAAAATTCCAACAGGCAAGCTATATCCAAGAGCGTCCTGATACATTAGTGTTCCGCAAAACAGTGAGCAAACAGGTATTATTGATAAAACCAGTGCCAAAGCCTTGTCACTGATATTTTTTCTTCTCGGGTCCTGACTTGTTGCAATAATGCATATCAGATCTGCAATAACCAAAATAATCGGAATTCCCACAACCGCAAAAAACTTACTGTTATATCCGTTTATTTCTCCGTCAAACCCGTAGCTTGTAGCCATCTGTTCGGGAAGTCTGTCCCAGATGAAAAGACCTGCAAACATCGGAATCAGCGTAACTAAACAAGATATAATTGTATATAAAACTGTTTTCTTCTTCATATAAAACCCTCCTTGCATTCACTTTATAAATATCTTATCATATTCCCTGCACATTTTCAAGATATATAAAATGTCAATTATTCTAAAAATTTTTATTAATAAAACTCTTGACAAACAAAAAAAATAGGTGTATAATGCAAAGAAATAATAAAGAAAGGGAAATCGTATATGACTACAATATTGAATACAAGAGAATATCGATTTTATTTTAGCCATCCATGCGGTTTTTCAGTTCTTGTAGAAACTCGTTAACCTGATGGCTTGTTTGCCGTTAGCTCGATGAGAATTACAAAATGAAAATGAACTCCGCATGGATATTTGATTTCAAATCAAAATCATGCGGATTTTTGTTTTTAGAAAAAAATGAAAGGATGCGCACAAATGGAACTTGGCGAATTACAGAAATTATATGAAAATGACCGATTTGCAACAAATGCAGGCTGTAAGATTATAGAGGCAGACAGTGATAAGGTTATATGTGAATTACAACTGCACGATGGTTTGTTAAATGCTCACGGCTCAGTTATGGGAGGCGCAATATTTACACTGGCAGACCTTGCCTTTGCAGTGGCATCAAACCTAAATGGTGTGCCGTCTGTTGCAATAGAGAGCAACATCAGATTTTATTCAGCCACAAAAGGAACAAAGCTGATTGCAAAATGCGTGACAGATAGAGATGGCAGAAATTTAGGTCATTATACAGTTGAAGTTACAGATGATTTAGGCAAAAAAATTGCAGGATATACTGCAGTAGCATTTCATAAAAATTAAAGGAGATTAAGGACTATGAATTTAACATTTGAAAGAAAACTTCCTATACCAATGGAAATTAAAGAGATGTGTCCGTTATCTTCGGATGTGGAAAAAATTGTAAAGGAAAGAGAACAAGAAATTGCTGATATATTTATGGGTAAAAACGATAAGCTTATTTTAATCATCGGACCATGCTCAGCAGATAATGAAGACAGTGTTATAGATTACATTTCAAGACTCAGAGAAGTTCAGGAAGAGGTTTCAGATAAAATATTCATTATTCCACGAATTTACACAAACAAGCCAAGAACAACAGGCGATGGTTATAAAGGTATGTTGCATCAGCCTAATCCGAATGAGGCTCCCGATATGTTAAAAGGCATAATGATGATAAGAGATTTGCACATAAGAGCCATTCGTGAAACAGGCTTTTCCTGTGCAGACGAAATGCTCTATCCTGAGAACTACAGATATTTGGACGATATTTTATCATATGTTGCAATAGGTGCAAGAAGTGTTGAAAATCAGCAACACAGACTGACTGCAAGCGGAATTTCAGTTCCTGTCGGAATGAAAAACCCAACAAGCGGCGATTTATCAGTAATGATGAATGCAATAAAAGCCGCACAACATAAGCACACCTTCATTTATCGTGGTTGGGAGGTACATTCACACGGAAACCCATTATCACATGCAATTCTTCGCGGATATGTGAATAAGCACGGACAATCACTTCCTAATTATCACTACGAAGACTTGGAGCTTTTGTGCTCACTGTATAGTGAATCAGGTCTTGAAAATCCTGGTGTGATTATCGACACAAACCACGCAAATTCAGGAAAACAACCGCTTCAGCAGATGCGTATTGCAAAAGATGTTATGCATAGTGCAAGACACGACTCATCAATCAAAAAGCTTGTAAAAGGCTTTATGATTGAAAGCTATATCGAAGATGGTGCACAAAAAATCGGAGAATGTATTTACGGTAAATCTATAACCGACCCTTGTCTTGGCTGGGAAAAGAGCAAAAAACTAATCTACGATTTAGCAGAGTTAGTATAAGGAGATTCATGACAATGAATAAAAAAGTTACTGTTGGCGGTGTGAAAAAGCCATATGATATCATAATAGGAAATGATATTTTAAGCATAATCCCCGATAAAATAAAGGAACTCACAAAAGCAAAAACTGTTGTTATTATAACTGATGATAATGTGGATAGATTGTATTCAGACATAGTTTTAAAGATGCTTTTTGATAAAGGCTTTAATGCTCTTAAATTTGTCTTCCCTCACGGAGAAAATTATAAAACAATGAATACCATATGTGACATATTGGAGTTTATGGCAGATAACAATGTGACTCGCTCTGACCTTGTTATTGCACTTGGTGGCGGAATTGTCGGAGATGTATCGGGATATGCTGCTGCATCATATCTTCGTGGAATTGATTTTATACAGGTTCCGACCACATTTTTAGCATCAATAGACTCATCTGTCGGCGGTAAAACAGGTGTAAATTTAAAATCAGGCAAAAATCTTGCAGGCGCATTTTATCAGCCAAGACTTGTTGTTTGTGACACCAAAACCTTTGACACTCTGCCTGATGAGAATTTCAAAGAGGGGCTTTGTGAGGCTATTAAGTATGGTGTGATTTATGACAAGGAATTGTTTGATTTACTTTCACAAAACAAAAACACAGATATAGAAAGCATTATCAAAAGATGTGTTTCAATTAAGGCAGATATCGTGTCTGTTGATGAGTTTGATACAGGAAAAAGACAGCTTTTAAATTTCGGACATACAATCGGTCACGCAATCGAAAAGGCAACTGACTTTAGAGTTTCTCACGGAATTGCAGTCGGAATTGGTATGGCTATTATTTCCAAAATCAGTGACTCTCTGGGCTGGTCAAAGGAAGACACCCACTCCCCTATCATAAACTGCCTTGAGAATAACAACATTCCAACAAATACAGATGTTAAAACTGAAGAACTATTATCAACTATGTTAAAAGACAAAAAAAGAAATGGCGAAACAATAAACCTTGTTATCCCTGAAGAAATCGGAAACTGTGTGCTAAAAACCATAGATGTTTCCAGGCTTAAGGAAGTGTTAGAATGCAGGTAAGAATTAAACCAATAAAGTCAGACGGCGAAATATCGGCAATAGCCTCAAAATCAGATGCACACAGAGCAATTATCTGCTCCGCACTTTCTGATGATAAAACCAACATACATATATCTCACATTTCCAAGGATATTGAGGCAACTCTAAATTGCATAAAAAATATGGGTGCTGAGTTTATAAAAAAAGACAATATATGTGAAATAACACCAATAAAGGAACCAATAAAGAACCCTGTTTTGGATTGTAATGAAAGCGGTTCAACACTAAGATTTATGTTGCCCGTTATTTCAGCACTCGGCTCAGGCGCAACTTTTGTCGGCTCAGGAAGACTTCCTGAGCGACCAATGGATTTAATTGTTGATTTGTTAGAAAAAAGCGGAAACACTTTTTCATCATCACAGCTTCCGATAACTGTATCAGGGAAAACCATTGCTCAGACATTCAATATTGCAGGAAATGTAAGCTCGCAATTCATATCAGGACTTTTGTTTGCGCTTCCCTTGCTGAAAGAAAAAAGTGTTATAAGACTCACATCAAGACTGGAATCTTCAGCCTATGTCAATATGACAATTGACACACTCAAACGATTTGGGATAAATATAGAACAGGACGAAAATGCGTTTATCATAAATTCAAAAGACAGTTACACATCTCCAAAAGAGTATATTGTTGAGGGCGACTGGTCAAATTCGGCATTCTTTATGGTGCTTGGAGCGCTCGGCGGTAAGGTTACAATAAAGAATTTGAATTTTAAATCAAATCAGAGTGATAAAATGATTTTAGATGCTTTGTCACTTGCAGGAGTGAACTTTAAAGTTTCGGAAAATGGAATGACAGTAGAAAAAAGCGAAATAAAACCATTTGATTTTGATGTATCACAATGCCCTGACCTCTTCCCTGTGCTATCAGTTTTAGCATGCGGAGCAGACGGAAAATCTACACTTTATAATGCAAAAAGACTAAGGATAAAAGAAAGTGACAGAATTAAAACAACAAAAGAACTTATTTTAAATCTTGGTGGGAGTGCTGAGGAAACAGAGGATAGTTTGATTATATACGGAAATGGAAAATTAAATGGCGGAACTGTAGATAGCCATAATGACCACAGAATTGCAATGTCGGCTTTTGTTGCGGGTGCAATTTGTGAAAATGATATTATATTAAATGATGCTAAAGCAATAGATAAGTCATATCCGTCCTTTATGGAGGATTTTAAAAAAACAGGAGGTGTATTTGATGTCATCTGTGACAGGTAAAAAAATAAAAGTAAGTATTTTCGGTGAATCACACGGCACTGCCATCGGTGCAGTGATAGACAATCTTCCCTGCGGAGAATATATTGATTTTGAAGAACTTCAAAACTTTTTAAAGCGCCGTCAGGGCGGAAATAACAAATATTCCACTCCAAGAAAGGAAACAGATATCCCCGAAATCATTTCAGGTGTCAAGGATGGATATACAACAGGCGCACCTCTTTGTCTTATTATAAAAAATGAAAACACAAAATCATCAGATTACCAGGTGGATATTCCAAGACCTGGACACGCCGATTTTACCGCTTACACAAAATATAAAGGATTTTGTGATTTGGCAGGCGGCGGTCATTTTTCAGGAAGACTCACAGCTCCGATTTGTGCAGTTGGCGGAATTTTACTGCAGATTTTAAAAAGGCGCGGAATTGAAATTGTGGCACACCTTTCATCTGTTGGCAATATTTTTGATGATAAAATAAATAACCTTACCCTTGACTCTAATCAACTAAATAAAATCAAAAGTGGCTCATTTCCTGCATTTTCAAATGAGGCAGGAGAAAAAATGCAGGATTTGATTATTGATGTCAGACAAGAGGGCGATTCAATCGGCGGATGTGTTGAGTGCGGAATATATGGCATTGATGCAGGACTTGGAGAGCCGATGTTTGACGGAATTGAAAATGCTGTTGCAAAAGCTGTTTTTGGAATTGGCGGAGTGAAGGGAATTGAATTTGGCACAGGCTTTGAAGCAACTAAAATAAAAGGCTCTGAGAATAATGATGAATTTTATATGGATAACGACACTGTTAAAACCAAAACCAACAACCACGGCGGAATACTTGGCGGAATTACAACAGGAATGCCAGTCACATTCAATGTTGCATTTAAACCCACACCATCAATTTCCATACCTCAACAAAGCATAAGCTTTTCAAAACTAAAAAATGTAACTCTTTCCACAAAAGGCAGACACGATCCTTGCATTGCAGTTCGTGCTGTACCTTGCATTGAAGCAATATCAGCAATTGCAATATCTGATTTTATACTATAAGGATGAATTAAAATGAATTTAGAAGAATTAAGAAATGAAATAGATACAATAGATGATGAAATTCTTAGTCTTTTCTTAAAAAGAATGGACCTGTCATCAAAAGTTGCAGATTTTAAAAGAGAAAACAATCTTCCCACCTTGCAAAAAGGCAGAGAAAGAGAAATTTTAACAAAAGTGAGCGAAAAATCAGGGCTGGAGATGGCAGATTATTCACGAATACTCTTTTCTACCTTAATGGATTTGAGTAAAAGCTATCAGAATAAAAGAAATGCCGAAAGTGATGGAGAACTTTCCCAAAAAATAGAGCAGGCATTAAAAACCACACCTCAGATTTTTCCGCAGTCGGGAACTGTTGCCTGTCAGGGCATTGAGGGAGCATATTCACAGATTGCCTGTGACCGACTCTTTAAAAATCCCGATATTAAGTATGTTAAAACATTTGAAGATGTATTTAAGGCAGTTGAGGACGGTACTTGTGAGTATGGAATTTTACCTATAGAAAATTCAATCCACGGAACAGTGATTGCAGTCTATGACCTTATGAAAAACTATAATTTTCATATAATAAAAAGTGTTAAATTAAAAATAAACCACACACTTATGGCAAATAAAGGTGCAAAGCTTTCTGACATCAAAGAAATTGTTTCTCATGAACAGGCAATAGGTCAATGTTCTGAATTTTTAAAAAACTATCCGGACATAAAAATTACTGTTTGTGAAAATACTGCAGTTGCAGCAAAGCTTGTTGCGGATTCAAACAGATGCGATATCGCCGCAATTTCTTCGCCTGACTGTGCACAAAACTACGGACTGTTCATTATTGATGATAAAATTGCAAATTCTGACAGTAATTTCACAAGATTTATCTGCATCACAAAGGAGCTTTTAATTTACCCCGGAGCTGACAGAATAAGTATCATAATGAATCTTCCCCACACTCCAGGCTCACTAAACAGCACAATTTCAAAATTTGCAATGGCAGGAGTGAACCTTACCAAGCTTGAATCAAGACCGATTGCAGGCAGGGATTTTGAATTTTCATTCTATTTTGATTTAGAAGCATCAATATATGCTAAAGAAACAGTCGGCATTTTAGATGAGCTTTCATCCGGAAATAATCTGATTTTCCTCGGGAGCTATCTGCAATCATAGAAAGGTTTTAATATGAAGTACGGATGTATAGGTGAACATTTAAAACATAGCTTTTCAAAGGAAATACACAACACTCTTTCGGATTATGAATATGAAATTAAGGAAATTCCAAAAGATAAGCTTTCAGAGTTTATGACAAACCATAATTTTAAGGCAATAAATGTGACAATTCCTTATAAAGAAGCTGTTATTCCCCATCTTTATTATATAGATGATGCTGCAAAGGAAATTGGCGCAGTAAACACTATTGTAAATAAAGATGGCAGACTTTATGGATATAACACTGATTTTTACGGAATGAGTATGTTAATCAATCACGCAGATATTAATTTCAAAGGAAAAAAAGTCGCAATTTTAGGTACAGGCGGAACATCAAAAACTGCCAATGCCGTTGCAAAATCGCTCTTATCAAGGGAAATTCTGATTGTTTCAAGAAC
>JAZOTJ010000035.1:0-2867 GCA_045657585.1 Clostridia bacterium
TATCAGGCAAGACAGGATGAAACAGCGAATAAAAATGATTTGACAGCACTTTTTAATATAGGATATGGCTTGTATGTTGTGACATCAAATGATGGTAAAAAGGATAACGGATTGATTGTAAATACTGTCACACAGGTAACAGACACACCAAACAGAATTGCTGTAACAATCAACAAGCAAAACTACTCGCATCACACAATAAAGCAGACAGGCAAAATGAATATTAACTGCTTGTCAACAGATGCCCCTTTTAGTGTTTTTGAAAATTTTGGTTTCCAGAGTGGAAGAAATGTTGATAAGTTTAAGGATATGGAAGTGCTTCGTTCAGATAACGGACTTGTATTCTTACCTAAATATATAAACTCATTTATGTCTTTAAAGGTTGAGCAATATGTTGACCTTGACACTCACGGAATGTTTATCTGTTCTGTTACCGAGGCAAGGGTGATAACAAATGTTGAAACAATGACATATTCTTATTACCACTCCAATGTCAAGCCAAAGCCTCAGACCGAGGGGAAGAAAGGATATGTCTGCAAGATTTGCGGATATATTTATGAGGGTGATGAGCTTCCTGATGACTTTATTTGTCCGTTGTGTAAGCATGGAGTGGCAGATTTTGAAGAAATAAAATAAAAAAATGGGCATCGCCCATTTTTTTTATTTGTTTGTTTTATTCAGTTCATACAAGCTCGCTCTAAAAATTCTGAAAAATGAGGATATTAAAATTAGTCCAAGAGATATTGCAACACCAATTTTAAGAGTGTTTACCAAACCTTCGGCAAACCCTGAAATATCTCCAAAAAGGCAAGACTCCATAGTCCTGTATATTGTAAGTCCTGGTACAAGCGGAATAATACCAGGTATTAAGAATACTGTGACAGGTACCCTGAAAATCGGAGCTGCAAGCTCAGAATAAAGAGCTATTGAAATTCCAGATACAAAATATGGAACTATCATAGAGTCAGTGAATTTATCTGCCACAAGATAAACCATCCATGCAAAGGCACCGCACAATGATGCAATAATAAGATTTTTTCTTCTTATGTTATATAAAAGAGCAAAACCCATAGTTGCAAAAAATGCTGAAACAAAAGGTATAATTACATTTTCAACCATAGCCCTCACCTCCACAAAATTGATACGCCGACACCGAGTGCTATTGCAGATGCAATAAAGATTGCTTCCACTATTTTAGATAATCCCGCAGTATAATCAGTGGACACGAAATCCCTGATACAATTTGTCAAAAGCACCCCCGGTACCAAAAGCATCAGAACAGAAATTGTCACTGTCTGAATATTCAAATCAGTGAATACAAACGATGAAAGCTTAGTTAAAACAACTGTGACTGCTGCTCCTGTTGCATTGGCAAAGAATAAAGGAGCGTGCAATTTGTCGGCAATAAGCATAACATAACGAAGAATAAAGGCAGCAATGAAAGCAACAATGCTTTCTTTTATGCCACCACCAAAAAAGAATGCAAAAGAGCCTCCGATAATTGAATAAGCCAATACCGAAACCCAGAATGGATAAAGCGGTCTTTGTTGTATTTTGTTTATTTTCTCTGTTAGAACCTTATAGGATGGGAGCGTTTTGCAAATTTCTCGTGAAAGAGCATTAAATTGCTCAACTCGGTCAAGGTTTGTATCAAGAGAATTTACTCGTCTTGTCTGAGTAAGGGCGTTCCCGTCTTTTACCATCGTGACAACTATTGAAGATGAAATTGCAAACACATGCACTGCATCCATACCATATGCTAATCCGATTCTATGTACTGTGTCTTCAACACGACTTATTTCTCCGCCATATTTTAATATGTAGTAGCCAATACTTGTGGCAATGTCCAAAAGTTCTTTTTGAGTTATATTTTCGGGCATTTATCTTCCTCCTATTTAATAATTTTGTTCTTATTAAATATATTTATTAAAATGATACTGAGTATAAGTCCAACTATTCCTTGAAATAAACTCCCTGGTATATTCAGTGATGCTGAAACAACTCCATATAAAAATACTTCAAATATGAAATAACCCAAAACCATAACAAGCTCTCCTGCTAAACCGCTCAAGACTCTTGCAATTATTTTGTTTATTCGCACAGATAAAAGTTTATATATGTAATGAGCCGAAACAGCCATAAGACCTTTAATTATCAGCGTTGGAATTGCATAAACAATATATCCTGAAAAAATATCTGCTAATAATGAGCCTATTCCTGCTGCTAAAAAGGCATATGATGGTGTCAAAATCCAACCACACAATAACACAACACAATCACCAATATTAAAATAGCCCTGTGATGAAAAGGGTATTTTTATTATGTTGGTTGCGACAAAAACAAGCACTGCCATAATAGAAGAAACCACAATTTTCTTCGTTGTTGACGATTTCATTTTCAACCCCCTCTTATAATTTCAATAATACAAGGAAAAATCCCGAAACCTTGTTTTCGCTAGGTCTCAGGATTTCATTTGTCTTATTCCCATTCTATTGTACCAACAGGCTTTGGAGTCAAATCCAACAGAACTCTGTTAATTCCCTCAACCTCATTAGTAATACGGTTTGTTATTTTATGAAGAACTGCGTAAGGAATTTCTTCAATTGTTGCAGTCATAGCGTCAGTAGTGTTGACAGCTCTGATGATTGCAGGCCAGCCCTCATATCTCTTGTCATTTTTCACGCCGACACTTTTCATATCAGGAACAGCTATGAAATACTGCCAAACTGTTTTTGAAAGACCGCAATTGTCAAATTCTTCTCTCAAAATTGCATCTGCCTCACGAAGAGCGTGAAGTCTGTCACGAGTGATAGCGCCAAGGCAACGAACACCAAGTCCCGGGCCGGGGAATGGCAAGTCGGAGGCCA
>JAZOTJ010000036.1:0-12073 GCA_045657585.1 Clostridia bacterium
GTTATGAAAGGAGATTTGAATGGATTTATCAATGCATATCTGCAGGCATCCAGCCTTGGTAAGCTGTAATAACAAAGCAAAAAGGCTGGAAAATAATTTTTACAGCCTTTTCTTAATTATCTGTTATTCTGATTGTTCTTCTGGTTGTTCTTTTGATTTTGCTGGTTGTTTTGTTGGTTATTCTGCTGATTGTTCTGTTGATTATTTTGCTGGTTGTTCTGCTGATTGTTGTTCATATTAATCACTTCCTCTCTAAACAATCATATCTTACCTCAAAACAGCCTTTTATATACATTATTTTAAAAAATTATTGGAGAAGATGAAATGCACAAAATAAAATGGGAATATAAAAATCAGAAATTGGCTCCTGATGAAATAAACAATTTTTCCAGACAATTTAAAATCGGATATGTTTTTTCCACTGTCCTTTTATCAAGAGGCATCAATTCGGAAGAACAGTTGAAAAAATATTTCAATAAATCATTGGAGTTTGTGCATAATCCTTGTCTGCTCCCTGATATAGAAATTGCAACACAAAGAATTACAAATGCAATTGAAAACAAAGAAAAAATTGTAATTTACGGTGATTATGATGTTGACGGGGTAACTTCTGTATCACTTTTTTACAGTTTTTTAAAAAGCTGTGGTGCAGATGTTTCGTTTTATATCCCTGAGAGAATAAGCGAGGGATATGGCCTTAATATAAAAGCAATTAACAGGCTTTCAAAGCTTGGCACAAAGCTTTTAATCACTGTTGACTGTGGAATTGCCTCAGTCGGCGAGGTTGAACTGGCAAAGGTGCAGAAAATGGATGTTATCATAACCGACCACCATACCTGCAAGGAAAAAATCCCTGATGCACTGGCAGTTATAAACCCAAAGCGTTCTGACTCTGAATATCCTTTTTCAGAGCTTGCAGGAGTCGGAGTTGTTTTTAAAACAGTTTTAGCAATTGCAAAGGGGTTGGGACAAAACACAAAGGAGTGCTTTTTAAAATATGCTCCTCTTGCCGCAATCGGCACTGTTGCAGATGTTGTTGAACTTCAGGACGAAAACAGAATTATCGTTGACAGAGGCCTGAAATCTTTAAAAAATTCATATCTTGGTATTGATGCTCTCTTAAAAGTGAGCGGAGCTTTTGAAAAGAGCGTTGACTCTGAGACAATTGCTTTTTCATTAGCACCCAGAATCAATGCTGCAGGAAGAATGGAGCGAGCACAGATTGCCGCAGACTTACTGCTTTGTGATAATGATAATATAGCCCTTGAATTGGCAGAAAAGCTAAATACCATAAACCAGACAAGACAACAGACCGAAAGAAGAATATATGATGAGGCAATCGAAATGCTCTCTGCTGATGAAACTCTTGAAAGCAAGCGAATTATTATCCTTGCAAAACAAAACTGGCATCACGGAGTTATTGGTATTGTCGCTTCAAAAATTACAGAGCAATTCCATAAGCCCTGTATTCTTCTTACCTATGATGACGATAATAAACTAAAAGGCTCAGGCAGAAGTGTGGAAGGAATAAATCTTTTTGATGCACTTTCTGACTCAGAAGAGTTGCTCACTCAATTCGGCGGACATTCACTCGCCGCAGGATTATCCTTAAATCTTAGCGAATTAGCCGAGTTTTCAAAAAGAATAGATGAATATATTAAAAAAACATATCCCGAAGAGCCAATAAAGACACTTTCTGTGGATTGCTCCGTTCCTCCGTCATTTATCACTCTTGAAAATGCAAAACAATTATCACTCTTTGAACCATTCGGTATGGGAAATGAAAAACCAATATTTGCGATGAATAATGTTAAAGTTGTTAACTCATCTGCTATTGGCGCAGATAACAGGCACTTAAGCCTTACGATTGATATTGGAGGAAAAATTGTCAGAGCAATCGGATTTTCATTTGGTCCTCTTTTAAAATATATGTCAGAGGGCACTGTGATTGATATTGCTTTCAATCTTGACGTCAATTCGTGGCGCGGAGAAGAAAGTGTTCAACTGATGTTAAAAGATATTAAAAAGTCTATGTAATTAAGGAGAAAATCATAATGGATAAATTGCAATACAGCTCCATTCTTGCACCTGATAAATTGCCAAAAGCTCAGATACAAAACACAGATGAGCTTGTTGACAAAATAATCGGTATGGTAAAGGAATACAGTCCAAAATCAAATACTGATATGATATATACCGCCTATCGACTTGCTAAAGCTGCGCATAATGGTCAGAAAAGACTCTCAGGTGAGCCATATATCGAGCATCCTGTTCAGGTTGCATATATAGCGGCAGAGCTTTCCATGGACGCTCCGACAATTACCGCTGCGCTTCTTCATGATATAGTCGAAGACACTCCCTACACCTATGAGGATGTATCATTGCTTTTCGGAAAGACCGTTGCAGATATTGTTAACGGTGTAACCAAACTTGCAAAACTTCAATACACAACCCACGAAGAACAGCAGGTTGAGAATTTGAGAAAAATGTTTTTTGCTATGTCTCACGACATAAGAGTTGTTATTATAAAGCTGATTGACCGACTCCACAATATGCGAACTCTTGACTCAATGAGAGAAAACAAACAGCTCGAAAAAGCAAAGGAAACTCTTGAAATCTATTCTCCGCTTGCACACCGTCTCGGTATGTCAAAAATCAAGTCGGAGCTTGAGGATTTGTCTTTAAAATATCTTGACCCGATTGCATATGAGGAAATAAGAACAAACATTAAACAAAAAAAGAGTGAAAGAGAACAATATGTCGCAGATATTATAGATACCCTGGAAAAAAAACTGGTTGACATCAGGATAAATGCTCAGATATCAGGCAGAGCCAAGCATTTTTACAGCATTTTCAGAAAAATGTTTGCCCAGAACAAGAGCATTGATGAAATTTACGACTTGTTCGCTGTCAGAATAATAGTCAACTCAATTGCAGACTGCTATGCAGTTTTAGGAATGGTGCACGAAATGTATACTCCTATTCCTATGCGATTTAAGGACTATATCGCAATGCCAAAACCAAATATGTACCAATCACTTCACACAACCGTTGTCGGCCCAAAAGGCACTCCCTTTGAAATTCAGATAAGAACATGGGAAATGCATAAAGTCGCTGAAGAAGGTATCGCTGCGCACTGGAAATATAAAGAGGGAATTTCAGGCGAATCTGACCTTGACTCAAAGCTCGAATGGATGCGACAGTTATTGGATAACCAGCAGGAAATACTGGACGCTGATGAATTTTTGAACGGAATCAAACTTGATTTGTTCAGCGATGAAGTTTTTGCGCTTACCCCTAATGGTAAGGTTATATCCTTAAGAAGCGGAAGTACAGTTATTGACTTTGCTTTTGCAATTCACACTCAAGTCGGATGCAAAATGTGCGGAGCAAAGGTAAATGGTAAGATTGTTCCTCACGACTATAAGCTAAAGAACGGCGATATTGTTGAAATTCTTACCAACCCATCAGTAAAGGGTCCGAGCCGTGACTGGTTAAAGATTGTCAAAACCTCACAGGCTAAAACAAAAATCAATCAATGGCTAAAGCGCGAATGCAGAGACGAAAACATTGTTCAGGGAAAAGATTTTATTGAAAAAGAATGCAGACGATTAAACATCTCTCCGACAAGTCTGCTCCGTGAGGAATGGCTGACTCCATTATATAAAAAATACGGATTTAACTCAATTGATGACCTTTATGCAAGTGTCGGCTATGGCGGACTTTCTGCTCAGAAGGTAATTCTCAGATTAAACGAAGAATATCAGAAAACAAAAAAAGAAACAGAAAAAACAGAAGTTTTTGAACAGCCAACAAAACAGACCAAACCACATTCGAGCAGTAATGGCGTAACTGTTATCGGAATTGAAAACTGTTTAGTGCGACTTTCAGGCTGTTGTAATCCTGTTCCAGGCGATGAAATTGTCGGATTTGTCACAAAAGGCAGAGGCGTTTCTGTTCATCGTGCAGACTGCTCGAATATGAGCCCCAATGCACTGTCCGAAGAAGACAAACACAGATTTATCCCTGTCAAATGGTCAGACGATTTCAAGCGTTCAACCTATGTTGCAACGCTCACTGTTGAAACCGAAGACAGACCCGGTATGATGATGGCTGTCACAACAGTTCTTACAGAATTAAAAATCAACTGTGTGTCAATGGATGCAAGAGTCACAAAATCAAAAACAGGTATTATGAATATCGGTCTTGAAATATCTGATGCATCAGATATGAAAAGAGTTATTACAAAAATCAAGCAAATACCGGGAGTTATGACAGTTTCAAGAACTCATAACTAAGAAAGGATAAAATTATGCAAATTGAAGAAGTTAAAATCTCAACTGAATATATAAAACTCGACCAGCTGTTAAAATTTTCAGGGATTGCCGAGAATGGTGCAGATGCAAAGGATATGATTTTATCAGAAATTGTAAGTGTCAACGATGAAATCTGCACTATGAGAGGCAAGAAAATCCGCCCGGGCGATGAAGTTATTGTTGAGTTTGAAGATGAAACTCTCAAAATTGAGGTTAAATAAATGCATATAAAATCTCTTTATGTCGAGAATTTTCGTAACTACGATTGCGAAAGAATTGAATTTGTGCCAACAACAAATGTTTTTTACGGTAACAATGCTCAAGGGAAGACAAACCTTTTGGAAGCGGTTTACCTTTTTTCGCATGGCAGAAGCCACAGAGCACATTCAGATATGGAATTAATTCAGTTCGGAAAGGACTATTATTCTCTATCCCTTGATTTTTCAGACTCAAAAAGAGATTATAAAACAGATATCCGCTATTCAAATGACAAAAGAAAACAGATTAAGATAAATAATGTTCCAATCACAAAGCTCTCGATGCTTATGAACTACTTGAATGTTGTTATGTTTTCCCCTGAGGACCTTGATTTAGTCAAAGGCTCGCCCTCAAGACGAAGAGGCTTTTGTGATGAGGCTCTGAGTCAGATATATCCAAAATATTTAAGTGCTTTAATAAGCTATCACAAAGCACTTGTTCAGAAAAACTGTCTTTTAAAAAAATTGCGACTCAGTGGCGTGTCATCTGATGCAATGCTCTCATGCTGGAATGAGCAACTTGCAACACACGGAATTGTTATATATAATTTCCGTATGGAATTTATAGAAAAAATTGAATCTCTGGCAAAAGACATTCACAAGGATATAACAAGTGAAGAACTATCTTTAGAATATATCAGCGGAATAAAGCTAAAAGATGCAACAAGCAATGAATTTTTGAGTGTTCTTGAAAAAAATCAGTCAAGAGAAATTGAACAGGGTGCATCTCTTTTAGGAATACAGCGTGATGATTTCAAAATACTTATAAACTCAAATGAGGCAAAAATTTTTGGTTCTCAGGGACAACAGCGTACCTGTGTTTTGTCATTAAAAATTGCCGAAACTGAATATATAAAAACCATCAAAGATGAATATCCCATACTATTATTAGACGATATAATGAGTGAACTGGATATTAACAGGCGAAAATATCTGTGGGAATGTATAACAGACAAGCAGGTTATTATGACCTGTACCGATACGGATATTTTGGAAAGCACTGCTAACACCAAGCTTTTTAACATCTCGGGAGGAAAAATAATCAAATGATACCTGTTGAAAAAAATAAGGACTATGAATTAAATATTGAATCTGTAACCTCTGAGGGAATGGGCGTTGCTCATATTGACGGGTTTTGTATTTTCGTGCCTCAGACTGTCGATGGCGATGTTGTATTGGCAAAGATTTTAAAGGTCAAAACGGGCTATGCATATGCAAAGCTTATAAAAATCATCACTCCGTCAGAATACAGAGTACCCTCCCCGTGCCCTGCTTTTTCAAAGTGCGGTGGATGTCAGCTTATGCATATAAATTATGAAAAGCAACTGGAAATAAAAAAAGACATAATTGAAAATGCACTAAAAAGAATAGGAAAACTTGATGTTGGCGTCTGTGAAATGATAGGTGCAGATAACCCTTTCCGATACAGAAATAAAATGATTTTTCCAATTGGAATTGACAAAAATGGCAAGAAAATATGTGGTTTTTACCGCGAAAGAAGTCACGATATAATAGAACTTGATGACTGCCTTTTGGGAGATGAAATCATCACAAAAATCATCAAGTCGGTTATGGACTTTATCGAAAAATATAAAATCACCGTCTATAACGAAGAGCAACACAAGGGAATTGTAAGAAGATTGTTTATAAGATATGGCTATAACACCAATGAAATGATGGTTGTTTTGTCAATTAATGCAAAAACTCTTCCCCATTATGATGAATTTGCAAAAAATATTGCATCAATTTCTGATAAAATAAAGAGTGTTATATTAAATTTTAACACAAAGAAAACAAATGCAGTTTTGGGAGATACCAATGCTGTTATATTCGGAAACGAAACAATTTCTGACACTCTTTGCGGTCTGAAATATGAAATTTCTCCTCACAGTTTTTTCCAGATTAATCCGTTTCAGACTGAAAAACTGTATAATAAAGCTTTAGAGCTTGCACAAATTTCTGAAAACGACAAGGTCATGGACTTATATTGCGGAATAGGCACAATTTCACTTTGCGCTGCCAAAAATGCAAAAAATGTTATCGGTGTCGAAATTGTTGAACAGGCAATTTTAGATGCAAGAAAGAATGCAGAGGCAAATGGAATAAGGAATACCACCTTTTATGCTAAAGATGCATCACAGCTTGTCCCGAAACTGATTGAGGACGGAGAAAAACCCGATATCGTCATTCTGGACCCGCCACGAAAGGGCAGTGACGAAAAAACTCTCGGTGCAATCGTAAAAGCAAACCCTAAAAGAATTGTTTATATCTCCTGCAATCCTGCAACTCTTGCAAGGGATTTGAGATTTTTGGAGGATAATGGATATAAAACAAATTATGTCTGTGGGGTAGATATGTTTTCTCAAACTATGCATGTGGAGTGTTGTGTGCTACTATGTCGGAAAAGTTAAATATAATGGAGGTATAAAAAATGAAAAATAATGTATTTATAATGGGTGACAGTTATTCAACTTATGAGGGATATATTCCAGAAGGGTATCACTTTTATTATAGCGATGAAAGTAAAGAAAAACCAATTGTTAAGGGCGTAGAGAAAACATGGTGGAAAATATTAGCAAATGAAAACAACCTCAATATAATACTTAACGATAGTTTTTCGGGTTCAACTATTTGTAATACAGTAAGAGAAACATATGATGTTGAATCATCGTTTGTTAGCAGAATTGACAAATATATAGCCGAAAAAGTTTTTACTGAAAATAAAATCAACACGATGTTTATATTCGGAGGAACAAATGATTCTTGGATAGATGCTCCTGTTGGAAATCTTAAATATTCAGATTGGACTGATGATGAGTTAAAGTGCGTTTTGCCTGCTTTTTGCTACCTAATCAACAGAGCAAAAGAAGTGGTTGAAGATGTAATTGTTATCATAAATACTAATTTAAAAGAAGAAATTACCAATGGATTCATAGAAGCCTGCAAGAAAAATGAAGTCAAATATTTATATCTTAAAGAAATAGACAAAGAAAATGGTCATCCTACTGAGTTAGGAATGAAGCAAATCTCCGAACAAGTTACGGAGTGCTTACATAAAAAATAAAACATAAACAATTTTTAATGATACTGTCTCAGACACCACCCAACACACATAGAATCTGTCGCACTGCTTCAAGCCAAATAATTCAAAAAGGCAGGGTATATTATGAACGAGATTATAAATCTGATTTCAGAGTCGCCAACGGGCTTACTTATATATTTAATTGCAATAAACCTTATTGCCTTTTGCATATTTGCAATTGACAAGTTTTTAGCCATTTCAGATAATTGGCGCATAAGCGAAAAGACTCTGCTCACAATTTCCATTCTGGGCGGAGCAACAGGTGGCTGGATTGCTATGCAAACTTTTCGTCATAAGACCAGAAAACCCAAATTCAAATATGGTTTACCTGTAATGATTGCGATACATATTTTGATACTGACAAAAGTGAGATAAAGAAAATGAAACTAAAAAAACTATCAGGAAATCAATTAAAAATCATTGCATTAATCTCAATGACGCTTGACCATATCGGCGTACAGATATTTCCTCAGTTCATAATCTTAAGAATAATAGGCCGACTTGCTATGCCTGTATTTGCCTATATGATAAGTGAAGGTGCCCATTACACAAAAAACCGAAAAAAATACTTATCAGGACTCCTTATTATGTCTTTTCTTTGTCAGATAGTTTATTATCTTGCCGAGAGGTCTTTGGACCAGTGTATTTTTGTAACCTTTTCACTTTCGCTTATGCTGATTTATATTTTTGATAAGAAAAATATTATTTTATCACTGCTTGCTTTGATTGCCTGCATTTATATAACACAGGCAGTAAATATCGACTATGGATTTTTTGGTATAATGTTACCTTTATTAATATACATCGGAAAAACAAGGAACCAGAAATTAATGCTTTTGACAGCAGGGCTTGTATTGGTGTCGCTCACAAATTCATCAATTCAATGGTACTCCCTGTTATCAATACCATTGATTGCACTCTATAATGGCAAAAGAGGAACATATCGGATAAAGTATTTTTTCTATATCTATTATCCTCTTCATCTTGCCATAATCTATCTTATAGACAAAATAATATAAAAATAATACTAAGGAGAAATAAAAATGATAAAAGAAAATTTATCACAAAAAGCACTGGAAATCATAAAAAAGATGCAACAAAACGAATTGACAGAAAGCTATGTTTATGAAAAAATTGCAAAATTTGCAAAAAGCGAGGAAAATAAACAAGTTTTACTCCGTCTTTCCCACGAGGAAAAGGCTCATTATGAAATATGGAAATCATACACGGGCATCGAGATGAAACCCAATAAGCTTAAGATTTTAAAATACAGCTTGCTTGCAAGAATTCTTGGCTTTACCTTCGCAGTAAAGCTTATGGAAATTGGTGAGGAAAGTGCTCAGAGTGAGTATGACTTGTTAAAGGAAGAGGTCGCAGAAAGCGTTACCATCAGAGAACAGGAAGAAGAACACGAACAGGCACTTTTGAATATGCTTGATGAAGAAAGACTCCAATATGTCGGCAGTATGGTGCTTGGAATGAATGATGCGTTGGTTGAGCTGACAGGCTCATTGGCAGGCTTCACTTTTGCAATGCAAAACACAAGACTTATCGCTCTCTCAGGTCTGATTATCGGAATATCTGCCACTTTTTCAATGGCATCGAGTGAATTTTTGTCTGCCCGAAGTGAGGGACGAAATGATGCACTAAAATCCTGCTCATATACAGGAATTGCATACCTGATTACAGTTATTCTTTTAATTGCACCGTATTTAATTCTTGGTAACGCTAAGTATATGCTTGCTCTTGGATTGATGCTTGCAATTGTAATCCTGATTATCGCAGGCTTTACATATTATATCTCAGTTGCCAAAGGACAAAAATTTAAACCTCGTTTTTTAGAAATGTCCGCTATCAGCGTTTCTGTTGCAGTGCTTTCATTCTTCGTAGGAATTTTGGCAAAGCATTTCTTGGGTGTAGAAATTTAATAATACAAAAAAGACCGTCTTGTGACGGTCTTGTTTGTTTTTGTAAAGCTTTTTTAGTTCAATGCAAATGAAGTGCATAAATTATTTTATGCTGAGTCGTATCCGGTCTGCAACCATTGCGATAAATTCGGAATTTGTAGGTTTTCCTTTACCGGTATCAATGGTATAGCCGAAAATTTCGTCCATTGTCTGAGGCTTTCCCCTTGTCCAGGCAACCTCAATTGAATGTCTTATAGCACGCTCAACCCTTGAGGATGTTGTGCCATATTTCTTTGCGATGGCAGGATATAATTGTTTTGTTATGTAATTTAACAATTCCATATTTTCCACAACCATCATAATTGCTGATCTGATGTATTGATAACCCTTTATGTGAGCAGGAACTCCAAGCTCGTGAATAAACTCAGTAACCAGAGTTTCAAGGTCAAAGGTTTCAGGATTTTTTGTTATTGGTGCAGGTTTAGTGTTGACATTTGAAACTCTCACGCCTGCATCGGCTCTTTTGAAGAAGCTTCTGATTATGTCTGCCACAGCTTCATTGCTCTGAGGCTTCAACATAAAATACTTTGCGCCTAAATTGATAACCGAATCCATAATCCAGGCACTGTTTGAAACAGACACTGCAATCACAGTCGGAACTTTGGAAAGTCTTATCTCCTGCATCTTTTTCAAAACACTCAATCCGTCACGCTTTGGCATAATAGTATCCAAAATCAGCACATCGGGACAGGTTTCCAAAAGCATACCAAGAGCTTCCTCCCCATCATACGCACAGCCTACAACTTCAAACTCCTGTTGTGTTTTAAGATAATCTGAAAGACCATCGGCAAACACCTTGTTATCATCTGCAATCAGCACAGAAATTTTGTCATTCATCAATGAATCTCCTTTCATTTGTATTGAAATAAAAAGATATCCATTTGCTGATTCGCCATATTCAATTTTAAAAGAACATGAAAAAGTATCAAAACAAACAGATACTCTTTTCTTATCTATATTCTAACATATTCATCAAAATATGGCAATAGATTTTTACAGGAAACTTGAAAATTCCAAAAAATCGTTCGATCAAATTCGACAAATTAATCAGATTACTCAAAAAATATTTTGTTCTTTAGGGCTTCTAACATTATCTTAGCACTGCTCTCATTTGTAGCCAGTGGAATTTTTTGAACATCGCAGAGTCTTAAAAGTGCAGAAACATCAGGCTCGTGAGGTTGAGCAGTCAACGGGTCTCTTAAAAAGATTATCAAATCCAGCTCGCCATTTGCAAGCATTGCTCCGATTTGCTGATCACCGCCAAGCGGACCGCTTTTTAGTCGGTGGATATCAAGCTTTGTTTCTCCCATTATCATTGTACCTGTTGTACCTGTTGCAAAAAGCTCGTGTTCTGCTAAAATGTCCTTATAGTTTTTAGCTAACTCAATAATATCTGCTTTCTTTTTATCGTGTGCAATTAATGCAATCTTCATATGTATTTCCCTTTCTTAATATCCTAAATTTTCATTTACCAAAATCACTTTTATTCTTCCTTTTATCTCCTGATTAGCAGTGACCAGATATTGTCTGCAGATTCTGTCAGGCGAGCCACATCCCTGTCCGATTCCCTTATCAAGCGCAACACACACTCCGTTTTTTGCACAATATGTATTTTTAAAAAGTCTCTGACAATTTTTAGGTGCTGCAACAGATTTCACTCTTTTTATCGCCTCATCAAGATTTTTTACAATCTTATTGACTCCTGCAATTATTATAACGCTCTTCGGACCAAATTCAATGGCAGCAATTCTGTTTCCTGTTCCGTCAACATTATATAGTTCTCCCTCTTCGGTTATTGCATTTGAGCTACACAAATAAACATCTGCTCCAAAAGATTTTATGAAAATATCATTTATCTCATCCTTTGAGAGTCCGCTTTGGTATCTGTCCAGAAAATTATATTTACCACATTTTAAATAATCTAGTACACCTGCTTCATCTAATGTGACAGAGCCGCCAACTGCAACAGTTACACCATCTTCAATATACTTTTTTAAAATATCAATAATTTGTTCCTTTTTTTGCACGAATGTAACTTCAATATTGTTTTTTTCAAGGTTATTTATAGTTTTTTCAATATTCATTACTATCATCCCTCTCCTCAATTTTTATTATATCATACAAATCATTGTTTTACAAGAAAATTTTATTTTATAAAATTAAGCAGCCGTAAAATTACGGCTGCATTTTCTATAGTTCTATATTAAGCATATTCTCAATAAAAATTCCATATCCTTTGGTTGAGTCGTTTACGAAAACATGAGTCACAGCGCCAACTATTTTATTATTTTGAATTATCGGACTGCCTGACATTCCCTGAACAATTCCTCCTGTTTTTAATAGCAGTTCTTCATCGGTCACTCTTAAAACAATTCCCTTGTTATCGGGTACGGGAGATTTTGAAACGCTTAAGATTTCAATATTATAGCTTTTTACTCCATCTCCGCTTAC